>JBIQJW010000003.1:29143-37814 GCA_044507145.1 Actinomycetota bacterium | reverse complement strand
CGCCAGCGGTGGCGCCCCTCCACATGCGCCAGCCCGGCGCCGGCCACGATGAAGCCGGCCTCGTCGCGCGCCAGCGTGTCGTCCAGCCACTCGGTCTGCGGGCGTGCCCCGATGAACACGAAGGCCGCCGACACCGGCAGCCGGCGCTCCCGTCCCTCGGCCGACAGCGTCACCTCCTGCAGGCGCCCATCGCCGGCCGCCGCGCTCACCACCGTGCGCGTCATCACGGTGATGTTGCGAAGCGCCCGGATCTGCTCGATGAGGTAGTGCGACATGCTGCGCTCCAGCCCCTCACCGCGGCACGCCAGCACCACGCTGCGCGCCTTCGCCGCCAGGTCCACCGCCGCCTGGCCGGCGGAGTTCGCCGCGCCCACCACCATCACGTCCTCGCCGTCCAGCGCACCGGTCTCGGCGGGCGCCGCGCCGTAGTAGACACCCGAGCCCGTCAGTTCGTTCACCCCCGGCGCCTGCAGGCGCGAGTAGTGCACGCCGGTGGCCACCAGCACGCTGTGGCAGGCGATCTCCTGCCCGCTGTCCAGCGTCACCACCCGCGCGGGTCCGTTCTCGCGCACCGACAGCACCTCGCGGGCGGTGAGGAGCTCGGCGCCCAGGCGCCGGGCCTGCGCGGTCGCGCGGCGCGCCAGGTCGGCGCCGCTGAGGCCCGCCGGGAACCCGAGGTAGTTCTCGATGCGCGAGCTCTGCCCGGCCTGCCCGCCGGCGGCATGCCGTTCGATCAGCAGCGTGCGCAGCCCTTCCGAGGCGCCGTACACCGCCGCCGCAAGGCCGGCCGGCCCGCCGCCCAAGATCACCAGGTCGTAGAACGGCAGCGAGGCGGTGGTGCTCAGCCCCACCCGCCGGGCGATGTCACCCTGCGACGGACGCGACAGCACCTCGCCGTCCTCGAAGGCCACCACCGGCAGTTCATCGCCGGCGATGCCCGCCGCCGCCAGGATCCGGCCGGCCTCGGGATCGGCGGCGTCCAGCCAGCGGTGGGGCACCCCGTTGCGGGTCACGAAGTCGCGCAGCGCGTGCGCCTTCGGCGAGTACCGGTGCCCCACCAGACGCAGGCCGGCGTCGGCGGCACGCGCCGCGCACTCGGCCTCCCAGTCGTCGAGCAGGTCGTCCAGCACCGGGTACAGCCCCTGCTCGGGCGGGCTCCAGGGCTTCATCAGGTAGTGGTCCAGGCGCAGCTCGTTGATCGCCCGGATGGCCACCTCGGTGTCGGCGTACGCCGTCAGCAGCACGCGCTTCGCACCGGGCGCAAGCGTCAGCGCCCGCGCGAGGAAGTCGACACCGCTCATGCCCGGCATCCGCTGGTCGGCCAGGAGCAGCGCCACCGGATCGCCGCGGCGCACCAAGCGCTCCACCAGCACAAGCGCGGCCGCGCCCGAGTCGGCCAGCAGGACGCGGTGACGTGCGCCGTAGCGGTGGCGCAGGTCGCGCTCGATCGCCCGGCCCACCGCCGGATCGTCGTCCACGGCCACGATCGCGGCGCGCGCGGGCGGCCGGCTCACCGCTCCGGCGGGTCCATCCTCCACGCCAGCACCCATACGCGCCCCCGTCGTCGGCCGAGCACCGCCTGCGTCCCTCCAGCATGCACCAGGCGGGGGCGCCGGCGCCAGACGGCACGACCCGAGTCACGCTCGCGGATTCACGCAGGGCGCGGGCGATTCCGCGCGACGCGGGTCACGCCACCCGCGCGATCCTCCCCATTGTCGCCGTCGCGCGAACCTATGTGGGACGGGTCCCGGCGCCGGGCTGGGGTCCCTCGCCGGCCGCCACGAGCGGCCCGGCGTCGGCCGCGGCCTCCTCGGCGCGACGCAGCCGCAGGTCGTGGTAGAGCAGCACCATCACGATCGCGGAGACCGGCAGCGCGACGACGTAGACGATCGCCGCGATCAGGTTGACCACGTTGAACGCGATCCCGGTGGCGATGAGGGCCAGGACGCCCACCACCGGCCCGATCAGCAGCGCGGTGCCGGTGACGCCGATCACCACGGTCGCCACGCGCCACCAGTCGCCACGGGCCAGCGCCGCCGCCCTGCGCAGCACACCCGGCTTGGCCTCCCCCTCCACGCCCACCACCACCGCCAGCAGCGACCACCGCACCAGCACGAACACGGCGATAGGCACCAGGATGAAGGTGAGCTGGAAGAGCGCCTGGATCCCCACGGCGATGGCGAGCGCCACGATGAGCAGGCGCCTGCGCAGCCACACGGCCCGGTAGGCCTCAAGCGCCCCCGGGGTGTGGCCCTCCTCGATCCGGGTGAGCGCCCACGCCACGGCGGCCTGCACCAGCGCGAGGCCCAGCAGCGTGAACAGCAGTCCCAGCGCCAGCGCGAACGTCGCCACGACGGCGTTGTCACCGCCGGCCTCGTCCACCAGGAGGTGGAGTGCCGTGAACCGGAAGATCAGCCACTGCACCAGCGTGATCGCCAGCCCGATGGGGATGAACGCGAGCCCGATGCCCAGGAACAGGCGGGGATGGCGGGTGAAGTGGCGTCCGCCGTCGGTGAGCAGTTGCCCCCATGCGCGCCGGCGCGCGAGGCGGTCCGGGGCGTCGGTGCGCCAGCGGGTGCGGGTGAGCCCCCAGACCAGCAGCACCACCAGGCCGCCCACCACCAGCAGCGTCGCCACCGGCGACGCCTTGGCGCGGCGCAGGATCTCCGAGCCGGCGGCCACCGCGTCGCAGAACATGTCCGTCGCGGTCGTCCCCACGGCCCCGCCCCCGGTGGGCACCGTGAAGCTGGCATCGCGCCAGCTCTCCTGCGACCACGTGATCGGCTCGGTCCACTGGGTCTTGTCGTTCGGCCCGGTGGGCCCGTTGAACACCCCCGACTGCTGCTCCCCCCAGCGGCCCTGGAACGCCAGCCACGGGTAGGCCTCCAGGTACGCCTCGCGGTCGCTCGGCACCGTGGCCACCACGGGTCGCACGGCGCGCGACGGGCCCGAGGCGTCATCGCACCCCATCCCCTCGGCCTGGCTGCGCATCAGGAACACGTCGGCCGAGAAGAAGTTGGCGTGCGAGCCGGCCGCCGGGTACACCACCGGGTGGGTGCCGCCCACGATCTCCAGCTTGTCGTCGCCCCACCGCGCCCGCTCGGCGCTGGAGTGCTGGCTGTAGCCCACCTCGGTGGGGCCCGCGCGCAGCGCCTGCGCCGGCGTGTCGGCGTCGAAGACGAGCTGGATCATCTCCCAGTCGCCCTCGTGGTTGTTGTTCCAGTCGTTGAAGACGTAATAGAACCAGTACTGGAGCGCCAGCTTGCCCGGGGCGTCGGGCTGGGTCACCACGCGCGCGTAGGTGGTAGCGGGCCCCTGTTCGGCCAACAGGGCCGACCACTCGGCGTAGGTGCAGCCCGGGTCGAGCGTGTCGCCGGGGAAGTCCAGGTGGTAGCCGCGCAGGCCCCGCGAGAGCGTGGCGGCCGATGGTGCGACCTCCACGATGTTGGTGGTGTCCCACGGCCCGCGCAGGGCCACCTCGTCGTTGTCGAACAGCAGGTCGACGTCGATGGGCTCGTAGGGCTCGCCCGAGTCGCAGGCCTCGGCCTGCTCCTTCAGCATCACCACCGGGGCGTAGGTCTCGGCCAGGGCCACCTCGGCCGGCGGGGCACCCTGCGCGCCGGCGCGCGCGCACGCGGCCAGCATGATGGCCAGCAACGCCACCACGACCAGCGGGATCGAGCGGGAGCGACGATTCGCCGCGGGGCGCACCATGGCCGGGGACCCTACAGCGCCCGCCGCCGTCCCCGGCGTGTTTGACGGCGCGCGCGGCGCGGCCCTAGGGTCGCCGCATGCGTCTGCGCCATGTCCTCGCGGTCACCGTCACCGCGCTCGGCGTGGCGGGCGCGACCGGCGCCTCCGCCGCGACCCTCACCGGAGCGGTCCAGTCCGGCCCCACGCCGGCGTCGGGTACCTCCTCCCATCCGGTGGGCGGCGCGTCGGTCACCGTGTACGCCGCCGGCCCCCACGGCACCCGCCGTCTCGGCGCGGCCACCACGGACGCCGCCGGCGCCTTCAGCGTCTCCTATGCCCGGGCGCCCCGCGGGAGCACCGTCTACGTCGCCGCCCGAGGCGGCGCGGTCGGTACCTCGTCGGGCGGTGACGCGCTGCGCCTGCTCAGCGTCGTCGGCCCCGCCGCCGCGCCGCTGAAGTCGGTCGTGGTCAACGAACTCACCACCGTCGCCTCCACGTACGCGCTGGTGCGGTTCATCCACCGGGGCGCCGTCCGCGGGCCGGCCCCGGGGCTGCCCAACGCCGCCCTCACGGCCCGCAACCTGGTGGACATGCAGACGGGCAAGCCCGCCACCACGCTCGCCAACCCGCCCAACGGCGTGGCGACCGAGGCGCTGGCCACGGTCAACACGCTGGCCAACGTGGTGGCCCGCTGCGTCCGCGGAACCCGCGCGGACTGCCGGACCCTGTTCACCGCGGCCCGGGCGCCCGGTCAGGCCCGCCCGCGCGACACCGTCGAGGCGCTCACCAACATCGCGCTGCGGCCCACCCACGCGACGGCACGGCTGGTGCGCCTGCAGGCGCGGGCGTTCACGCCCCGGCTGCGCCGCGCACCCGCGGCGTGGACCATCGCGCTGGTGCACACCGACGGCGGCTTCGACGCTCCGGGCCGCATGGCGTTCGACTCCCGCGGGCGCATCTGGTCGAACAACAACTGGGAGCCGCCCACCGGATCGCCGGGGCGCGGGCTCACGGTGCTGAACGGTGCCGGGCGGCCGATCATGAACAGCCCGCTGCGCGGCGGCGGCCTGCAGGGCTCGGGCTTCGGCATCGCCATCGACACGCGCGACCGGGTGTGGGTGGCCAACTTCCACGGTGACTCGATGTCGCTGTTCGCGCCGGACGGACGCCCGCTCACCCCGCGCACCGGCATCACGGCCGGCAGCCTCAACCGCCCCCAGACGGTCGCGATCGACCGCCACGACAACGTGTGGGTGGCGAACTCCGGCAACGACACCGTCACGCGGTACCCGGCGGGCGACCTGCGGGCGGGCCAGGTGATCTCCGGCGGCGGACTGTCGCGCCCGTTCGGCATCGCCATCGACTCGCGCGGTGATGCCTGGGTCACCAACGGCTCCGAGTCCAGCACGCCGGCGGCATCCAGCTCGGTCACCAAGATCCGCGCCGACGGCACCATCGACCCCGTCTCGCCCATCGCCGGCGGGGGCATCCTGTCGCCCCAGGCGATCGCCGTCGACAGCGCCGACAACCTCTGGGTCGCGAACTTCGACTCGAACAGCGTGACGATGATCGACCGTGACGGGCGCATCTCGGCGGCCTCCCCGCTGCGCGCACGGGGCCTGCGCGGACCGTGGGGCATCGCCGTGGACGGCGCGGACACGGTCTGGGTCGCAGGCTTCCGCGGACGCACGCTCACGCAGCTGTGCGGGCGGCGCACCGCCGCGTGCCCGCCCGGCCACGCCACCGGCGACCGGCTGTCGCCTCCGGGCGGATTCGTGACCGCTGCCCTGCAGCACCCCACCGCGGTGCAGATCGACAGCTCCGGCAACGCGTGGCTGGCCAACAACTGGAGCAACGGCACGCCGCTGACCCAGTTCGTGGGCGGGAACGGCCTGGTGCAGTTCATCGGCGTCGCCACCCCCGTCGCGACGCCCCTCATCGGGACGCCGCGGACCCCCTGACCAGGCTGGCCAGTACCGCCAGCGCCAGGCCGGCCACCGCCAGGCCGAACACGAACCCGGCCACCTGGATGTCGGTGAGCCGCGCCAGGACGCCCACGCCGATCACCGGCACCGCCAGCATCACGTAGAGGATCGCGAAGAAGGTGGAGGTTGCCTCTCCGCGCCGGTGCTCGGGTGCCCCGGATCCGATCGCGCCCAACCCCGCACCCGACGCCATGCCGGTGCCGATGCCGTTCAGCAGCGCGGCCACGACGAGCGCCTCCAACGAGCCCACCGAGAGGGCCGTGGCGATGCAGCCGCCCGCCAGCGCCAGGGCGACGCAGGCCGCCGGCAGGGCCCGTCCCGCCGGGACCCCGCGCGACAGGAACTGCCCCACCGCGGTGCCGCCCAGGGAGAGGCCCACCACGGCGCCGGCGGCGGCGTAGCTGGAGATGCCGAGCACATGCGTGAGGAACAGCCCGGTCACGGCGGTGAGGACGCCCAGCACCGAGAAGCCGGTGCCCGCCGCCACCGCGGCCCGCAGGAAGACACCGCGGATCTGGGATGGGACGCCCAGGCGCTCGATGCGCAGCCCGAGGCCCGGCCGGCGTCGCACGGTCTCCGGCACCAGCGCCAGGGCCAGCAGCGCCACCCCCAGCAGCACCAGGTTGAGGACCCACGAGGTCACCAGCGGGGCGGGCGCCCACTCGGCCAGGATGCCGGCCACGACGGCGCCGGCGGCCAGCCCGCCCATGTTCGCCACGATGGACACGCTGCCGATCGCGGCGCGCCGCGCCGGCGGCGCCAGGTCGATCATCGCGGCGGTCGCCGCCCCGGTGACCAGCGCGGCCGAGAAGCCCGACAGCACCCGCGCCACCAGGATCAGCGCGGTGTCGTCGGCCACCAGGAACAGCACCGCCGTGAGGGCACCCAGCCCGATGGCCGCACCCAGCACGGGGCGGCGCCCCACGGTGTCCGACACCCGGCCCATCAGCAGGAACCCGGCCACCACACCCATGGCGTACACGGCGAACGCGATGGTGACCATGAGGCTGGAGAGCCCGAAGGTGGTGGCGTAGAGGGCCCACAGCGGTGTGGTGATGGTCGTGCCGAACATCCCCACGAAGTAGATGTAGGCCACGGCCAGGATGGTCCCGCCGCCCCGGCCGGCTGGGTCGCTGGACAGCGCCGCGGGCGGTGCTATATTTGAGCCCACAAGTTTCCAGCCCCCCCGGAGGGCGCGATGTCCGAATCCACTCACACCTCCACCACGATCCCGCCGGCACGACTCGGCGCCGTACGCCTGCGCGTGGCCGACATCGACCGCGCCACCGCGTTCTACACCGAGGCGATCGGCCTGGTGCCGGTGGGCGACACCGGCGACGGTACCGTCCGGCTCGGCGCGCCCGGCGGTGACCCCCTGGTGGAGCTGCACCCTGCCCCCGATGCACCCGGCCACAGCCGCGGTGCCGCCGGTCTGTTCCACCTGGCGCTGCTGGTGCCGGGGCGCCGCGAGCTGGCCGAGGCGCTTGCGCGCGGGGTCACGGCCGGCGCGCGCTTCTCGGGCGCGTCGGACCACCTGGTGAGCGAGGCCCTGTACCTCGACGACCCCGAGGGCAACGGCATCGAGATCTACCGCGACCGCCCGCGCTCCGAGTGGCCGCGCGTCGACGGGGCGCTGCAGATGGACACGCTGCCGCTCGACGTCAACGCGCTCATCGCCGAACTGGGCGGCACGGCGCCCGGGCCGACGATCGCACCGGACACGATCCTGGGGCATGTGCACCTGAAGGTGGACTCACTGGAGACCGCCCGGCGCTTCTACGTGGGCGTGGTGGGCTTTGACCCCATGGTGGAGACCTACCCCGGCGCGCTGTTCGTCGCGGCGGGCGGCTACCACCACCATGTCGGCCTCAACACCTGGATGAGCAACCGGCCCGCCACCGACGGCGCCCGGGGGCTCGCCCACTACGAGGTGGTGGTCGCCGACGCCGGCCAGGTGGCGCAGGTGCGCGAGCGTGCCGACGCCCAGGGCGTGGCGGTGGAGTCGATCGACGGCGGGATCGCGCTGCACGACCCGGCGGCCAACAGGGTGCACGTGATCACGCGCTGAGGCCCCGGATCCGGGGCGGTGACGGCTCCGGGATGGCCGGCGGCGTCGGCTCCGGGATCGCCGGCGGCGTGGGTTCGGGGATCGCCGGCGGTTCCGGGTCGGGCGTGTCCGGCGGCTCCGGGGTCGTCGGCGGGCCCGGCTCGGGGATCACGGGCGGCGTGGGCTCCGGGATGACCGGCGGCGTCGGTGCCGGCGTGGGCGGAGGGGTCGGCTCGGGGATGGCGGGCGGCGTCGGCTCCGGGATGCGCGCCGGGCCGGGCATCGGCTCGGGCATCGGACGCGGCGCCAGCAGCGGTGTGTGCGGGTGAATGTCCATAGCTCCCGTGTACCCGTGGGCCCCGCGTCGCACACAAGGGTTGGGAATCGCGTCCACGAGGTAGGGATGCGGGTGACCGACCAAGGAGCGAACGATGAGCACCGACACGCCCCGACGCGACGACGATCACGACGAGCGCGACGAGCGCGGGCGCGCCCCGGGGGTCCCGCCCCACGAGCCGACGCCGCGCGACGGTGACGACGAGCAGGACGAGCGCTCCCGCGAGTCGTTCCCCAGCTCGGATCCGCCCTCCACCGGGGGCCCGGGGGTCTGATCGGCGGCTGACGGCCGGCGCCCGCCGCGCATTGCCGCGGGCACCGGCGCGGGCCTAGATTGGCCCATGGGCTCACCTCGGGTGGCGCGGGTGGCGGTGGTGGTGGTGCCGGGCGTGGGCGACGACGCCCCGGGCACCACCCTGGACGCCGTCTCCGGCGCGCTGGTGAGCCGCAGCGCCCTGGAGGACGCGGAGCGGCGCGAGCTGGTGGTGTCGCCGGAGGGCGACGAGGTGGCCTACCGCACGTCGTGGTCGCGCCTGCAGAGCCGCGACCGGTCGCTCACCGTCGACGTCTACGAGATGTGCTGGGCCGACCTCTCGCGCTTCCCCGCCGG
>JBIQJW010000003.1:0-29043 GCA_044507145.1 Actinomycetota bacterium | reverse complement strand
TCGCCCTGTGCGTGGCGGCCGCCGCCGTGGTCCACGCGGGGCTGTGGATCGGCGCGGAGGGCCTGCGTGTGGGTCTCGCCAACACGGTGGTGGACCTGGTGGCCTACCCGCTACGCATCGGGTGGCTGGCGGTCGCCACGGCCTCGGTGGTCACGGCCGGCGCGCTGCTTCTCACCGCGCTGGTGCCCACCGGCGGCGGCCTGTCGCTGGAGGGCGGTCGCGCCCGGGCCGCCGTCACCGCGATGCTCACGCTCGCGATCGGCCCGCTGGGCATCGCGCTGGTCAACTCCCTGGCGCTGGCGGGCGTCGGGGCCGTGGCACTGCGAGTGACCGACGGCCACAGCTGGGGCGCCAACGCCGACGCTCTGCGCTGCCTGGACGGGCCGACCTCGTGGACCACCGGCGTATGCGCCGGCGCTCCGGCACCGGGCGACTGGGGGCTGGACCTGTTCACCACGGCGCTGCGCCCGCTGGTGCCCGCGCTGGCCGCCGCCGGAGCGCTGCTGGCCCTCGCCGTTGCGGTGGGACTGCTACCGTATCTGCTGGCGCTGGGGCGCGCGCGCACCGAGCGCCGCCGCGCCGGGGCGTCGAGCCGCCGGCAGGGCTCGGCGCTGAGCGACACGCTGGCCACCCTGTCGGGCCCCGGCGCGGGCGCGCTGGCCGTGGGCGCCGTGGCGGCCGGCGCAGCGGGCATGGTCGTCGCTTGGGCGGCCGGCGACGACAGCCCGGCGCCCACCTCCGGATGGGGCGCCTCGGTGGCGCTGGTCGCCGCCGCGCTGCTGGTGGGTGTGCGGGCGCTGGGGATCGACCCGCGCCGGCCGTTCGGCAGTACGTCCGGGCTGCTGGAGCGCCTGCGCATGGTGCTCGACATCCCCTACGACATCGCCAACTACCTGCGGGTCACCCAGCCGGAGCTGGGGGTGGTGGCCCCACGCCAGCGGATGCTCCGCCGCTACCGGGCGCTGCTGCGCCACGTGGCCGCCGGCGGGAGCGATCGCGCCGGATACGACGCGGTGGTGATCGCCGCACACAGCCAGGGCACGGTGCTCACCGCCGCGGTGCTCTTCGGCGACGCCGCACGGGTGCCCCCGGCCGGCCCCCTGCACCATGAGGCGCCCGATCTGGCGCTGCCGGGCCGCGTGTCGCTGCTCACCGCCGGCTCACCCCTGCGCCAGCTCTATGCCGCGCGGTTCCCCGGGCAGTACGACTGGCTGCGCGACGAGCTGGACGTGCCGCGGCGGCTCGCGCCGCTGAACGACCGGTGGGTGAACCTGTACCGCGCCGGCGACTACGTGGGCCGCACCCTCTGGGCCGCCGACCCGGACGCCGAGGCCGTGTGGGATCCCGGCCGGCTGGCCACCGAGCGGGCGCTGCCGGACGGACCGCTGCTCACCGAGCATTGCCTCGGGCCCGGCGGCCACACCGGATACTGGAGCGATCCGATGTTCGGCGATTGGCTCATGCACCTGGTGGAGCGCGGCGCCGGCCGGGCCGGCGAATGGCCGGGGCCGCCACCCGGCTGAGCCCCCGGATCGCCGGTGGTCTATCATCCGGCCCGTGGATACCTTCTCGGGCCGCCGTTGACCAGCGCGGTCCAGCTTGCCGCAGCACTGTTCCTGGTGCTGCTGAACGGGTTTTTCGTGGCGGCGGAGTTCTCGCTCGCGCGCGCACGCGTCACCCGATTGGATCAACTCACCGAGTCGCGCGGCGGGGCGGCGCTCGCCCGTGAGCAGGTGCGCCACATCGACCGCTACCTGGCGGCCTGCCAGCTGGGCATCACCCTGGCCAGCCTGGGTCTCGGTTGGCTGGGTGAGCCGGCGTTCGCCCACCTGGTCGAGCCGCTGCTGAGCGCCGTCGGCCTCGGCGACGCCGCGGCCGGGCTCACCGCCATCATCATCGCGTTCATCATCATCACCGTGCTGCACGTGGTGGTGGGCGAGCTGGCGCCCAAGACGATCGCGATCCAGCGCGCGGAGGGCACCGCGATGGTCATCGCCCGCCCGCTGGAGTGGTTCCGCTGGATCTTCGCGCCCTTCATCTACGTGATGAACGGCGCCGGCAACGCGCTGGTGCGCGCCCTGGGCATCGCGCCCGCGTCCGAGCACGAGATGGCCTCGACGCCCGAGGACTTCCAGATCCTCATCGCCCAGAGCGAGGAGGGCGGCGCCATCGAGCCGGAGGAGGCCGACATGCTCGAGGGCGTGTTCGGCCTGGGGCAGAGCCAGGCCAGCGAGATCATGACCCCGCGCCCGGAGGTCACCACGCTGGACGCCGACATGGACGCCCGCACCGCGCTCACCGCGGCGCTCGCCACGCGCCACAGCCGCTTCCCGGTGCTGAACGGCGACGGCGTGCTGGGCGTCGTGCACCTCAGCCAGCTCGCGCGCGGCTTCATGGAGGAGGGCGCCGACACGCCCCTGCGTTCGCTGGCGTCGCCGGCCTGCTACGTCCCGGAGACCCAGCATGTCGACGAGCTGCTGCGCCAGTTGCAGGCGCGCCACGCCTCGCTGGCGGTGGTGCTGGACGAGTACGGCGACTTCGCCGGCGTGGTCACCGTGGAGGACGTGCTGGAGGAGATCGTCGGCGAGATCGACGACGAGCGCGACCGGGCCCCCGCCGTGGACGCGCATCCGGACGGCCGCCTGATCGTGCGCGGACATGTGCCGCTGGAGGATCTGGCCGACCACGGCGTGGATCTGCGCGACGACACCGTCACCAGCGTGGGCGGGCTGGTGTTCACGCGCCTGGGCCGCCTGCCGCGCACCGGTGACTCGGTGGTCGCCGACGGCTGGGAGCTGACGGTGGAGGCCACCCGGGGCACGCGCGTGGTGCTGGTGGCGATCGACCCGGCGCCGGAGACCCGGATCTCGCCCGACGACACGGTGGTGGAGGACTAAGGGGTTCTCAACCCCCCGGCCGACCCGGCTCAGACGCCGGGCGCCTCCACAAGCTGACCGGCCAGGCCGCCGCGCGCCGACAGGCACGCCGCCCCGCAGCGTGCTCCCAGGTCCACCGCACCATCCAGGTCGAGCCCGCGCGCCAGGCCCACGGTGACGCCGGCGATGAAACTGTCGCCGCAGCCGTACGTGTCCACCGCGTCCCCGTCCACGGGCACCGCCGACCAGGTGCCGCCGCGCCCGTCCTCCAGCCGGTAGCGGCCGCCGTGGTCGCCGGCGGTCCACAGGATGGCCCCCGGCGACACCGGCAGGTCACCCGGCGTGATCCGCTCGGTGGGGTCGCTGACACTGGACACCACCACGTCGGCGCGCACGCCGGACTCGGCCAGCACGTCGCGCCGTCGCGCGGTGACCACCAGCACCCGGGCGGCCCGCGCCGCCACCAGCGTGGCGGGGTCGTGCCCGGTGAAGTACACGGCGTCGGCCTGCGCCAGGCGCTCCCACGGCAGGGGGTCGTCGGCGCGGACGACCACCGGGGCGCCCAGCACCGCGATGGCGCGATCGCCGGCCGAGGCGGCGCTGACGGCCCGGGTTTGGAAGCCCGGACGCCGCACGGCGTGCACCTGCACCCCGGTCGCCTGCAGCCCGGCCAGCGACAGGTCGCCGGCCACATCGCTGCCCACCGCGGTGAAGAAGTCGCAGTGTGCGCCCAGCTTCGCCACCTGCACGGCGCTCACCGCACCGCCGCCGGCGGGCTCCTCCACGGGGTCGTCCAGGTGGGTGATCTCACCCGGGCGCGGCATGTCGCCGCGCACGTGGGTGAGCCACTCCACGTGGCCCACAACGGCCACGCGCGGCATGGGCATCAGCCGGCGGGGCGGATCTGTGCCGGCGCGCCCTGGGCCACCAGCGCCTCCGGGATCACTACGCTGCCGTCCTCGCGCTGGTGGTTCTCGAGGATGGCGATGAGGGTGCGCCCCACGGCCACGGCGGTGCCGTTGAGGGTGTGCACCGGCTCGGTGGCCTTACCCCGGCGCACGCGCGCCTTCAGGCGACGGGCCTGGTAGTCGGTGCAGTTGGAGCAGGACGTCACCTCGCGGTAGCGCCCCTGCCCCGGCATCCACGCCTCGCAGTCGAACTTGCGCGCGGCCGAGGCACCCAGATCGCCCAGGGCGATGTCCACCACCCGGTACGGCACCTCGATGGCCTGGAGGATCGCCTCCTGCACACCCAGGATGCGCAGGTGCTCGGCCGGGGACTCCTCCGGCGCCACGAACGAGAACATCTCGACCTTGTCGAACTGGTGCACGCGGAAGATGCCGCGCGTGTCTTTCCCCGCCGCGCCGGCCTCACGCCGGAAGCAGGTGGAGATGCCGCCGTAGCGCAGCGGCAGGTCCTCCTCGGCGATGATGCTGTCGCCGTGCAGGCCCGCCAGCGGCACCTCTGAGGTGCCCACCAGGAACAGGTCGTCATCGGCGGTCCGGTAGATCGACGAGCGATCCGTGGGGAAGAACCCCGTTCCCCACATCGCCTCCTCGCGCACCAACACCGGGGGGATCACGGGGGTGAACCCGGCCTCCTCCAGCGTGTCGAGCGCCAGACCCACCAGGGCGAACTGCAACCGCACCAGCGGGCCCTTGAGGTAGGCGAAGCGCGCGCCCGACACGCGGGCGGCGGCCTCCAGGTCCAGGGCGCCCGCCGCGGTGGCCAGCTCCACATGGTCGCGCGGGTTCGCAAGGTCGGGGATCCGTCCCACCGTGCGCAGCTCCACCGCGTCGTCCTCTCCGCCCTCGGGGGCCGCATCCTCGGCGATGTTGGGCAGGCCCAGCAGCAACTCGTCGCGTTCGGCCTCCAGCGCGCGCAGCTCGTCCTCCTGGCCGGTCAGGCGCTCGCCCAGCGCCCGCGCCTGCTCCTCGGCCTGGGTGCTGTCGCGGCCCTCCCGGCGCGCCTCGCCCACGGACCGGCTGATGCGGGCCCGCTCGGCGCGCGTGGCCTCCACGTCGGCGCGCACCGCGCGCGCACGGCCGTCGAGGTCCAGCAGCGCCCCCAGGCTCTCGGCCGCCCCGCGGCGCGCGAGGGCGCGCTCCACCCGGGCGGTGTCGGTGCGGATCAGCTTGAGGTCGAGCAGGGCCTACTCCTTCGGCTGGGGGCGGTGCGGGCGCGCGGCCCGCGCCAGTCTACGACCCCGCGGCCGCCGCTTCCCCGCCCAGCGCGGTGCGCAGCGCCGGCAGGTCGTCGGCGAAGACGAAGGCGCGGCGCAGGCCGGTGATCTCGAAGATGCGCCGCAGGCGCCGCTGCGGGCAGATGAGCCCCAGCCGGCCCCGGGCGGCTCGCGCCTGGTTCAGCAGGCTCACCAGGGCGCCGATCCCCGACGAATCGAGGAGGGTCACACCGGACAGGTCGATCGCGAGCGTCACCTCACCCGCATCGACGGTCTCGAGGTCGCGCCGGAAGGCGCTCACCGTGTAGACGTCAAGCTCACCGGCCAACGTGACCACCACCAGGTCGTCACGGATCTCGGTGGCGACGTCCAGGCCCATGCCGCCGATGGTACCGCAGCCTCGCGCGCCCGAGGGGGGCGCGCGAGGGATCCAACAGGTCTGTTACTGGATGCTGACCACGTAGGCCGTCACGTTCTCCAGGTCGGCACCGCTGGCCAGGCCGGGCGGCATCGCGCCCCTGCCGTTGGTGACCACGTCGGCGACAGTCTCGGCGGTGAGACCCTGGCCCGCAAGCTGGGGACCGACGCCACCGGCGGCCTTGCCGTTGTCCATGTGGCACCCGGCGCACGTCGAGGCGAAGAAGGTCTCGCCGGCGGCCACATCACCCTGCGGCTCCTCGCCGGCGGGCTCGGTGGCCGTCTCGTCACCCGTGGCGGGCTCGTCGGCCGGGGCCGTCACGGTCTCGCCGTTCTCGTCGGTCTGCGCAGCGGAGTTCGCCGCGGTCTCCGCGGAGGACGGCGTGCGCGCGTCGTCTTCATTGCTTTCGCTACAGCCCACCGCCAGGCCGATGGCCAGCAGGAGCGCCACAAGGGCGCCGACCGCCCAGATCCTCCGCACGATTCCACTCTCCCCACGTCGCTACCGGGACTTTGGGGCCAGCATATGCCTCGTGACACGAAATACAACGTCACGCCCCCCCGAGGGGGTCATTCGGTCTTCCCGAATGAGGCGATACGCTCCGCTCCACCGCGCCGCCATGGGCGCCGGACCGGCCGGCGGTGCGCCTCCCGACACCGGTGGCACATGACCGCAGCACCCCGACCGCCCATCGCGCAGCGGGCCGACGGCCCGCCCGACACCGCATCGGCGGCGCTCCTGGAGGGTGCCGTTCGGTCGGCGCGCACCGGCATCGTCCTCACCGACGGCGGCGGGCTCATCGCCCGGGTGAACCCCGCCGCGGCTACGCTGCTGGGGGTCCAGCCCTCGGCCGTCTGCGGGCGGTCCGCGCGGGAGGTGCTGGCGACGCGTCTGGCGGTGCGCTTCGCCGATCCCGGCGCCTGGAGCCGCGCGATGGTGGCCGTGTTGGACGACCCGGCCCTGGAGCTGGAGCACGACGCGCGGATGGCGGACGGGCGCGTGCTGCACCACATCTCCTGCCCGGTGCGCGCCGCCGACGGTGCGCCGCTGGGACGGCTGGAGGTGTTCAGTGACGTCACCGAGATGCGTGCGGCGCTTGCCGCCGCCCGGCGCCTCGCGGCCGCCGAGCATCACGTGGCCGACGTCCTGCAGCGCGCCCTCGCCAACGCCGACCTGCCGGCCGTGCGGGGGCTGGAGGTGGCCACCGTGTACCGGCCGGCCGACGGTGTCCAGGTGGGCGGCGACATCAGCGCGTCGTGGGCTCACCCGGGCGGCGGCCTCATCACGTTGATGGGCGACGTCTCAGGGCGCGGGATCGCGGCCGCGGGCCTGGCCACCATGGTGCGCCACATGGCAGAGGCCCTCAGCCGCCACCACCCCGGCCCCGGCGCCCTGGCCACGGAATTGAACGACCTGCTGCACCGGCGCCTGCCCGACGGGTCGCTGGTGACGCTGAGCCTGGTGATGGTGGACCCCGCCCATGGGGAGCTGTCGTGGACCACCGCCGGGCATCCGCCCCCGGTGCTGCTGCGGGCATCGGGGGAGGTGGTGACGCTGGCCGAGCCCGGCCCGCCGTGCGGGGCGTTCGCCGGCGAGCGCTTCGACGAGCGCCGCACGGCGTTCGGGGTGGGCGACCTGCTGGTGCTCTACACCGACGGTGTCACCGAGGCGCGCCGCTCCGGACGCGAGTTCGGCGAGCACGCGCTGCACGAGCTGCTGGGCACGCTGGCCCACCTGCCCACCGCCGCGCTGCCGCACTCGGTGCTGGCGGCGGTCACCGACTGGTGCGACGGCACCCCGACCGACGACGTGGCCATCACCGCCGTGCGCAATGTGGGCGGCGCCGGCAGCCCGCTATGAGACGGAGATCGCCTCCACCAGGAACCGCATGTGCGCCTGCACCATCGCGGCCTGGCCGATGCGGTTGACCACGCCGGCATCGGCCACGGCATCGGGGCCGCCGCGTTCCATCTCGGCCAGCTTCGCCGCCCGGTCCATCGCGAAGATGGTGTCCGCCAAGCGCACCTGATGGTCGGCCATCCAGGCCAGCGCCCCGGGACCCACCGGTGCCGGCGCGGCGCCGGCCGCATCGAACTCGGCCAGGAACACGCGCAGCCAGGCGCCGATGCGCACCCGGCGCACGATGACGGCCCGCATCACCGGGTCCTCGCCGGCCTCGGCACCGAACTGGCGCTCCACCTCGAAGGCGTGCGCCTCGCCGACATTGTTCAGCTCCTCGTCCAGCCGCCCGTCGGCCGCGGCGAGGGTGGCGGGTGCGCCCGCCGCGAACCGCTCGGCGGCCTCGCGGACCCCTGGCGCGGCGTTGGCCGCCAGCGCCTCGGCCACGAAGCACAGGTGCGCGCGGATCGCGGCGTCGCCGGCCGGCGACAGGTCGTCGCCGGCGTCGCGCGCCGCATCATCCAGCAGCTCCCGCAGGCGCTGCGGATGCGAACCCATCCACACCAAGAGCGCTCGCGCGGCGGGGCCGACGGGAGCGCTCGGGGTGGGGGTGCTCACCCGGCCGGGCTCAGGTGAGCGAGTACTCGGGGCCGCTGCCGCCCTCGGGCGGGGTGAGGCGGCCGCCCTTGGCGGTGATGGCGCCACACTGCACGCAGTTGGACGGGTTCACCCGCACCGTGACGGTGCCGTTGGCGCTCCCGTTCTCCTCCACCTCGTAGACCTTCGCGGGGCACATCGCCTCCCAGGCGACGCCCAGCTCGCGCGGGACCTCGGTCTGGATGCGGATGTGGCTGGGCTGGTCGTCGCGGGTCTGGTTGCCGCTGGCGAACACGCTCGACAGCTTGTCGAAGATGTACTGGCCGTCGGGCGCCGGGTAGTGGCGGTTGGCGTTGCCGATGAACACGCGCTCGTCCACGTCGGACTTGGCGCGCACCCGCTTGCGCGGGGCGTGGCCGAACGACGCGGTGGCCATGCCGTGGATCATCCCGCCGTAGATGAAGCCGCGCTGGAACGCCGGGCGGATGTTGCGCGTCTTCCAGAGGTCCTTCCAGATCTCCGAGTCGTGCACGCGCTTGGTGTACCCCCACAGGCCGGTGGGCGTGGTGGCCACCTCGGCCTTCAGCGCCTCGTAGATGCCCTCGGCGGCGAGCATGCCCGAGCGGATCGCGTAGTGGACGCCCTTCAGGGCGGCCATGTCGACGAAGCCGGCCGAGTCACCCACCAGGACCGCGCCCGGCACGTGCATGCGGCTGGGGAGACCCCAGAAGCCGCCGCCCGGGATGGTCTTGGCGCCCCAGGCCACCCGCTTGCCGCCGTCGAGGATCTCGCGGATGAACGGGTGCGTCTTGAACTGCTGCAGCACGTCGTGGATCGAGAGCGTGGCGTCGGCGTAGTCCAGGCCGATGACGTACCCCAGCGAGATCATGTCGTCGCCCATGGGGTACAGCCACGAACCGCCGTACTCGCGGTACTTGGTGCGCAGGCGAAGCGGCCAGCCGAGCGTGTGGACCAGCTTGGTCAGGGGCTTCGGGACCTGCCAGACCTCCTTGACGCCCAGCTCCCAGGTGCGCGTGGAGTCGCGGTCGAGGTCGTAGTAGTGGCGCGCGACGCTGGCCAGGTGGCCGGGCGTGCCCTCGGCCAGCACGGTGACGTTGGCGTGCACCTCTGCGCCGGGCTCGAACGCACCCAGCTGCTCGCCCTCACGGCCGCGACCCTTGTCGCCGGTGAGCACGCCGCGGACGCGGTTGCGCTCCATCAGCAGCTTCTGCGCGTCGGTCTCGGGGAGCATGAACGCCCCGAGCTCCTCGGCCTGGTCGCTCATCCAGCGCGCCAGCTGGCTGACCGAGACGACCCAGTTGCCGTGGTTGCGCATCTGCGGCGGCGGGGGCATGCGGAACTTACTCTTGGGCCGCATGAAGTACACGGCCTCCTTGTCGACCTCCCAGTAGTGCGGGATGTCGGCCGGGGCCACGTCGGGGAACAGTTCCTTGATGGGGCCGGGCTTCATCACGGCGCCCGACAGCAGGTGCGAGCCGGGGCCCTTGCCCTTGTCGGCCACCGCGATCGGCACCTCACCGAGCGTCTCGGCCACCGCCGGGTCGTCGGCCAGCAGCTGGCCGAGCCGGACGGCGGTTGCAAGGCCGGCCGGGCCGGCGCCCACGATCAGGACGCCCACGTCGATGCGCTCGTCCTCGGCTGCAGCCGGGGGGACGACGTGGTCCTGGGGCTCGAAGGGGGGCGGATAGTCGGCCGGGAGGATGCTCATGCAAGAAGCTCGCTGGCTTGGGAACGGTTCAACGCCGCAGTCTATCCACCAATGTGAGGGGACGGTTAACCCACGTCCGGCGGGCAAAGGCCCCTGCACATGGCGGCCCGGCGCCGTGTGAGTGTAGGCCGCGCGATGCCCACCCCGCCCCCGCGAGCGACCCGCCGCTTCCTGCCCTCACCGCCCGCCGAGGCCGACGTGACGGCGATGCTGGAGGCCGCCCGCTGGACCGGGTCGGCGCGCAACCGTCAGCCGTGGCGGTTCGTGGTGGCGCGCGACGCCGCGCTGCGGACCGCGCTGTCGCGGTGCGGCGCATTCGCCCAGCACCTGGCCGGCGCGCCGCTGGTGGTCGCCCTTGCCGTGGACGAGTCGAGCGGCGCCGACGCCCACTTCGACATGGGCCGCGCCGCGCAGTCGTTGATGAGCGCGGCGGCCGAGCTGGGCTACGGCACCTGCCCGGCCACGTTCTTCCCCGACGCCCTGGTGGATCGCGCGGGCGCGCTCACGGGCCTCGGGCCACCGTGGCGCGTGCGCTGGGCCGTCTCGGTGGGCCGCCCCGCACCCGGGCCGGCGGCGAGCGGCCTGCGGTCGGCCGTACCCGGCGGCCGCCGCCCCCTCAGCGAGCTGTGTCCGGCGCCGCCGCCCGGGCCCGGCGACCCGCCCGGCCCAGATACGCCACCGCGAGGGCCCGCGCCTCGTTGAGTACCAGGGGGTCCCCGGCGCGGTCGTGCGCGAACGCCTGGGCCACCACCGCATCCAGCAGCGCCACCGCCACGCGGAAGCGCAGGGTGCTGGCGGCGGTGTCGGCGCGCCGGCGCGGCACCACCAGCAGGTCGTGCAGGTCGGCGGCGACCTCCTCCGCGCCGTCCACGCCCACCCCGTCACCGAACCGCAGGCGCGTGAACCCGGGCTCGTCGCGGTGCAGCCACGCCAAGTGGTCGATCAGCACCTCCACGGTGCCGGCGGGCGTGGGCGGCGCATCCGCCGCCAGGGCCCCGGCCACCGACGCGAGGTACCGCTCGCGGTTGCGGGCGGCCAGCGCCACCAGCACCGCCAGCCGGTCGGGGAAGAAGCGGTAGACGGCGCCGATCGACATGCGGCTGCGCTTGGCCAGCCGCGAGGTGGTGACGGCCTCCAAGCCGCCCTCCTCGATCAGCGCTGCGGCCGTGTCCAGCAACAACTGCACGCGTTCGGCGCTGCGGGCCTGCACGGGTGCCCGGCGCATCTGGGCCAGGTGGACGCGGTCGTTCGACTCGGTCGGGACCATGCACTCACGCTACTCCGGTCGGGCCTCCCGAACCACTTGCCGTGTATGGGGGCGACGGGCGGCGTCCGAGCACGAAAAAGGCCCCGCATTGCGGGGCCTTTCCCGATGGAGCATAGCGGATTCGAACCGCTGACCTCCTGGGTGCGATCCAGGCGCTCTCCCAACTGAGCTAATGCCCCGGGGGGACGACACTCTAGTACACGCACGGCGGCGATGACGCACCACCGCCACAGGGGGCGTGAATGTCCCCTCTTCGTAACCGTTCGCGCGATGCCCCCGCGGGCGAACCCGGCGCCGCTACATTGGTGGCGATGATCGATCTGCACACACATCTGCTCCCGGGCATCGACGACGGCCCCGATTCGATGGACGAGTCGGTGCGCATGGCCGCCGCGGCGTGGGATGCCGGCGTCCGCACCATGGTGTGCACGCCCCACATGATCGCGCACTACCCCACCGATCCCGCCGAGGTGCACGCGGCGGTGGACGACCTGCGCGCGGCGCTGCGCGAGGCCGACGTGCCGCTCACGGTGGTGCCCGGCGGGGAGATCGCGATCGACCACATCGCGCGCCTGGACGACGAGCAGTTGCGCCTGGCCAGCCTGGGCGGTGCCGGCGGGTGGCTGCTGCTGGAGATGCCGTTCCTCGGCTGGCCGGTGAACCTGCCGCGGGTGATGCACGACCTGGAGGTGCGCGGGTTCCGCGTGGTGCTGGCACACCCCGAGCGTGCCGACGCCGTGCAGCGCCAGCCCGACCGCCTGCGCGACCTGGTGGGACGCGGGGCGCTGGTGCAGCTCACCGCCGGTTCGTTCCTGGGCGAGCACGGCGAGCCGGCGCGACGCACCGCCGAGGTGTTGCTGGCCGGCGGCGTCGCCCACCTGCTGGCGTCCGACGCCCACTCCCCCGGCCCGTGGCGCCCGCCGGCGCTCACGCCGGGCCTGCACGCGGCGGCCGACGCCATCGACGTGCACCCCCAGACGCTCGGCTGGATGGTGAACGAGGGCCCCGCGGCGGTGCTGGACGGCGGCCCGGTGCGCCCGCCGCGCATCGGACGCGCGCTGCGGCTCACGCCGGACCCGGACCGACCGCCCGCGCAGGTGGGTGGGGCCCCCGGGGGCGCACGGCCCGCCGGCGCCCGGCCCCCGGGTGGGCGCCCCTCCGGGGGACGCCCGGCCGGCGGACGACCCCGGCGAGGCTGAACGGGGCCGACCCGGGGCGGCCCTACGCCGGGTCGGCGCGGTGCAGGTGGCCGCCGTCCGGCGGCGGCCCGCCGTGCGCGGCCATCTGGTGCTGCCACGCCGCCCACGCACTTTCGATCATGTCGTCCAGGTCGTGGCGGGCACGCCAGCCGAAGTCGGCCGTGATGCGGTCCACCGCACCCACGATGCGCGCGGGGTCGCCCGGGCGCCGCTCGCGCAGCTCGGGCTCGCGGTCGATGCCGGTGACCCGCCGGATGGCGCCCAGCACCTCCAACACCGACGAGCCCTCGCCGCGCCCCACGTTGTAGACGTCGCCGGTGGGCAGGCCCTCGTCCAGGCGCCGGGCCGCGGCGACGTGCGCGTCGGCCAGATCCACCACGTGCACGTAATCGCGCACGCACGAGCCGTCGGGTGTGGGGTAGTCGGTGCCGTTCACCACCGGCCGCTCCCCCGCCGACAGTGCGCGCATCACCCTGGGGAACAGGTTGAACGGGCTGTGGTCGGCCAGCTCCACCGGGCCGGAGCCCACCACGTTGAAGTACCGCAGTGAGGTCTGGCGCAGCCCCGGCGTGACGGCCGCCAGGTCGCGCAGCAGCCACTCGCCGATCACCTTGCTCTGGCCGTAGGGGCTTTCGGGGCGCGGGGGCTCGTCCTCGTCCACCACGTCCACCGGCGGCGTGCCGTACCAGGACGCGCTGCTGGAGAAGACGAAGCGGTCGATTCCGCGCTGTGCCACGGCCTCCAGGAGCACCTGCATACCGGTGACGTTCTGGCGGTAGAACAGGAGCGGGCGCTCCACCGACATGCCGGCGTACTTGAGGCCGGCCAGGTGCACGATGCCGGTGACGCCGTGGTCCAGCGCCCGCGTGACGGCCTCCGGGTCGGTCACCGACCCCCGTACCAGCGGCACGTCCTCGGGCACGAAGCTGCGGAACCCGGTGGACAGGTCGTCCAGCACGACCACGTCGGTCCCCGCGGCGCGGAAGGCCCGCGCGATGTGGCCGCCGATGTAGCCGGCGCCGCCGGTGAGAAGCCAGGTCACGTTCGCTCCCGGGTGGTGGACGGCGACATCCTGCCAGCCGTCGGCGCCGGTACCCGCCGGCGCGGGATGACGGCGTGCCGCTGGTAGCGTTCGTCGTCATGCCCGCTCCGTACCGCAGCCCGGTCGACGAATCCGGCGCCCCCACCCGCGGGGCCGACCCCGGGATCTACGCGCGCCTGGCCAGCCAGTCTGACCGCCGGGCACGCCAGCTGGTGCCGCCGCGCGGGACGCGCACGGTGGGCATCGCGCTGTGCCTCGCCATCGCCGCCACCATCGCCGTCGCCGCCGATCGGGTGCCCGGCCTGTGAGCGGGCACGGGCGGTTCATCACGCTGGAGGGCGTGGACGGCAGCGGCAAGAGCACGCAGGCGTCGATGCTGGCGCAGGAGCTCGAGCGGCGCGGCCTGCGGGTGGTGCGCACCCGCGAGCCCGGGGGCACCACGCTGGGTGAGGGCCTGCGGGCGCTGTTGCTCAGCACCGGGCCGGGCGAGATGTCGGCCGTGGCCGAGATGCACCTGTTCGCCGCCGCCCGCGCGCAACTGGTCACCGATGTGATCGGCCCGGCCTTGCGCGACGGCGCCTGGGTCATCGCGGACCGCTTCCTCGACTCCTCGCTGGCCTACCAGGGCACCGGACGCGGCCTGGGCGTGACGCAGGTGCTGCAGGCCAACCACCAGGCGGTGGAGGGGCACATGCCCACGCGCACGCTCCTGCTCGACCTGCCGGCCCAGGACGCCGCCGGCCGGCGCGGGCCCGACGCCGACCGCATCGAGCGCGAGGGCCCGGCGTTTCAGGCGCGGGTGGAGACGGGCTACCGCGAGCTGGTGGAGCGCTTCCCGGTGCGCATCCGCGTGGTCGACGCCGGCGGCACCCCCGACGAGGTGCACCGGCGGGTGATGGAGCACATCGAGCCGCTGATCGCGGCCGCCGGTTGATCGACATCCCCGACCAGCCCCTCGCCCAGCGCATCATGCGGGCGGCGCTGGCGGGTGAGCGGCCGCCCCAGCAGCTCCTGCTGCACGGCCCGCCGGGGACGGGAAAGCGCGAGGCGGCGCGCGAGATCGCCTGGGCGCTGATGGATCCGCGCGGGGAGCACCCGCGCACCACCGAGGCCCTCGATCTGACGGTGGTGGAGGCGCTGGGCACCCAGATCCTGCTGGACCAGCTCAACGCCGCGATCGCCGAGCTGGCCAGCCGGCCGCAGGTGATGGCCCGCCGCGTGCTGATCATCCACGGGGCCGAGCGGCTCACCAACGAGAACGGTGCGCCGCGGATGCTGAAGACGCTGGAGGAGCCGGCGCCGCATTCGCACCTCATCCTGGTGACCGACCGGCCGGGGGAGCTGCTGGACACGATCCGCTCGCGGTGCCTGCCGCTGCCGTTCCACAACCCGGGCTGGCGCGCGATCGCCGCGCGGCTGGAGGCGGCCGGCGAGGAGCCCGCGCGGGCGGCGTCGCGGGCGCGGGCCGAGGGGCCCAGCGCGGTCGGGGCCGATGCCTTCACGTCCGAGATGCGCCGCGTGGGCGTGGACCTGGGCGTGGCGGCGCTGCTGGGCCAGGGGGCGGCGGGCGAGCGCGTGCGGGTGGCCCAGGCCGCGATGGAGCGCGCCGCCGCGGCGAATCCGTCGGCGGAGCTGGAGCGGCTGCGGGCCGCGGCGGCCGAACTGGAGGGTAAGCGCGGGGGCCGCACGGCGGCCAAGCGCGCGGAGGATCAGGAGAAGCGCGAGCGCCGGCGTATGGTCACCGACGGCTGGACCCTGGTGCTGGAGGCCGCCGCCGGCGTGGCCGCGGATGCGCTGGCGGTGGCGGTGGGGGCGCCGGGCGTGGTGCGTCACGCCGAGCGCGCCGGCGACCTGGAACCGGTGGCGGTGCCCGAGCGCCAGGAGTTCCTCATCCGCACCATCGAGGAGCTTCAGCAGGCGCACGCCAACCTGAAGCTCAACCCCACCGCCGATCTCGCGGCCGAGGCCCTGCTGGTGCGCATCGATGCGGCGCGCCACGGCAGCACCGGGCGGCTGGTGCCGCCCGGGCGCCTGGCGTACTGAGCCTCAGGCGGGGCTCAGCACCACCACCGGGATCGTGCGGTCGGTGCTCGCGGCGTAGTCGGCGAACTGCGGGAAGCGCTTCGCCTGGGTGGCGTAGAGCCGGTCGCGCTCCTCGCCTTGGGCGATGCGGGCGCGCATCGAATGCGTCTGGGTCCCGACCTCCACGGTCACGTCGGGGTTCGCCACCACGTTGTGGTACCAGTCGGGGTTGGTCGGTGCGCCGCCCTTGGATGCGAACACCACGATGTCATCGCCGTTCGGCAGCGACATCAGCGGGTTCACGCGCTCGGCGCCGCTCTTCGCGCCGACCGTGTGCAGCAGCACCACATCGGCGTTGGCGAAGTCGCCGGTGAGCACCCCGTCGTTGGCGCGGAACTCGGAGATGACGGCCCTGTTCATCGCGTTGAAGTCCATCGTGCACCCCCAGCCGATTGCTTGACTGGTCAAATGATGACGCCTCGTGCACGCCGGCGCAACCCCCGCGCGGAGAATCGCTATCCTTCGCCACCGCGGCCCGCCTCGACGGGCCCGGGCCGACGTAGCTCAGTTGGTAGAGCACTTCACTCGTAATGAAGGGGTCAGCGGTTCGAATCCGCTCGTCGGCTCTGCAGAAACCCCGCACGCGGGGTTTCTTGAGGCTCAACGAGGCCGACCGACCAAGGCATTACCATCGCGGCGTGTCTTCGTTCGTCCACGAGCACGACGTCGTCCGTCTCCT
The DNA here is from genome assembly GCA_044507145.1 of Actinomycetota bacterium. GTDB lineage: Bacteria > Actinomycetota > Thermoleophilia > Miltoncostaeales > Miltoncostaeaceae > JAVJSF01. The sequence continues at coordinate 13,073 of JBIQJW010000003.1, read as the reverse complement.
CAAAATGGTCGCCGGCTGGCCCGCCGGCACCGAAGGCACCGTCTTGCTGATTGCCGGCGGCTCCTTGGTGATCGAGCCGCCGTCTGGCTTCGATGGGTTCAACTACATCGACGCGTTCGGCTCCGACGTCGAAGTGATCTGGCGGCTCGGGGTCGGCACCCTCTCACCGCCGCTGCGGGCCGGGGGCCCTCCAGACTAGGCGCGCCACGAAGCTGGGATCCCGCCCGAGAACGTGGTTCATGCCGAGTTCCCGGTGTGGAGCGGAAGGGATGCGCGAGGGTCAGTCCACCGGCGAGACGCGGATGAGATTGCCGTCCGGGTCCGACACCACGAACGTGCGCCCGAATACCTCGTCGCGCGGCTCCTGCACCACCGCCGCGCCCTTCGCCACCCACGCCTCGAACATCGCGTCCACCGCGGACGCCGACCCGGGGATCATCAACCCGACTTCGCTGGTGCGCGCGGTTCCCGGGTTCGCGTCCTCGCTGTCGCCGCTCCACAGGGCGAACAGGACGCCCGGGGCGACCTCAAACGCGACATAGCGTGGACTGGTGAACGTCGGGGTGATCTCGAACAGATCCGAGTAGAACCCGGCGGCCGCCTCGGCGTCGCGAACATAGACCAGGAACAGGTTCGGTGCGGGCATCGGTCGCTCCATCGGGCTCAGGGATCTCTCTACCCCAAGGAGAGCATCCGTTCAGGTCAGTTCCTGTCCGCGTCACCACCCACCGGACGCGCCGATGGTTGCTCCCCGGCCGGTCGGGGTAGGGGCGGCATATGCCGAAGACCGCCTCAGGTGAGCGGACCGTCCGCACCGGCCGGCGCTCGGTCGCCGTGAGCCATCCCGACCGGGTCCTGTTCCCCGACGACGGGATCACCAAGCTCGATGTGGCCCGCCACTACGCCGAGGTGGCTCCCGTGATGGTCCCGCACATCCGCGGGCGGCCGCTGGCGCTGCAGAGCTTCCCCCAGGGGATCGATGAGGACGGGTTCTTCCTCAAGGACGCCCCCGACCACTACCCCGACTGGCTCACAACAGTGCGGGTGCCGAAGCGCGGGGGCGGGACCCTGTGCCAGGTGGTGGCCAACGACGCGGCGGCCATGGTCTACCTGGCTGGCCAGAACGTCATCACGCCGCACGTCTGGACCAGCCGGGCCGATCGCCTGGAGCGCCCCGACCGCGTGGTCTTCGACCTCGACCCGTCCTCGGCCGACGACTTCGAGCGCGTGCGCGCGGCCGCGTGGGCGCTGGGCGATGTGCTTCGCGCCGGCGGCCTGGTGCCGTTCGCCATGACCACCGGCTCTCGCGGCCTGCACGTGGTCGCGCCCATCCGGCGCACCACCGACGTGGACGACGTCCGCGCGTTCGCCCGCGACATCGCCGACGACGTGGCCGACGCGTCGCCGGAGATGCTCACCACCGCCTTCCGTAAGGACAAGCGCGGGGACCGGATCTACGTGGACGTCGCACGCAACGGCTACGGCCAGCACGCCGTCGCCCCCTATGCGATCCGGGCGCTCCCCGGCGCGCCGGTGGCGACGCCCGTGCGCTGGGACGAACTCGACGATGACGCCCTGCACGCGCGGCGCTGGGACATCGGGTCGATCGGCGCGCGCCTGGCCGATGTGGGCGACCCCTGGGAGGAGATCGCCCACCGCGCCAAGGCCCTGGGGCCGGCGCGGCGGGCGCTCGCGGCGCGTTAGCCGGACCCTGAGGTCAGACGCCCCAGCGCTTCACGGCAACCACGTTCGGGTTGTCGCCCCGGTCCAGGGCGGCCTGCACCTCGGCCTGCGCGATCTCGGGCGTCGGCGCCGGCGGCGTCTGGCGTGCCCGCACCGCGTCCCAGTAGCCCGCGCGGCCGTAGTGGCCGTAGATCTTGGCCTCGTCGTCGCGGTTGAGCTCGTCGTCGCGATCCATCGCGGGCCCCTCGCGCATCTGGTCGCGCTCATACGGAACCGTCAGGAACGGCTCGTCGTCCGACCCGTACTCGATGTGCACGTCGTCGATCGGGATCATCTGCCTGCGCGTGCCGAGCCAGCCGATCTTCACGGCCAGGTACCGCACGAACGAGCCCTCGGTGTCGGTGTAGGTGTCCTCAACGGTGCCGATGCGCTCGCCCGCCACATCGCACACCTCCAGCCCGTTCAGTCGCTCAACCGGCGGGAGCATCGTGTCGTCCGAGTACGCCTCCGGACCGATGTTGCTGCGGCCCACGGTCATGCGTGCCATGTCGTCGCTCCTTCCATTCGCCGGCGCGGAGTGGAACACCCGGCGCCACCGATGGGGTGCCCGGCCGGCCGGGCCCGCAAACGCGCGGACGCACCCCTCCCGAGGTGCGCGCGTCAGGGCCGGCGCTGGGCGCCATCCGCGCAACCGCCCGGGGCACAGGCAGGTGTCGCGCGGACGGCGAATGACCGGCGACCCGGGGTCATGCGGCGACCCCGAGCACTCCGCCGGCAAGCAACAGCACCGGGATGGACAGGCTGGCGAGGCCGAAGGCGACGGTCATCTGCTCACCGCGCACCAGCGCCCACCGACGCTCCATCGCGCGGCGCACCGGGCCCGCCAGGGGCGCCAGCGCCAGCAGCCCGTACACGGCCAGGATGACGATGCCCTGACCGGTGCCGATGTCCGGATCGGCCGAGCCGCCGCTGGTCGCGAGCGCCGCGACGGCGAGCGCCAGGCCGGCGAAGGCCCAGTACCCGGCGGCCAGCACCGGCGCGGCGCAGCACCACCAGCCGGCGCCGGCGGCACGGCCCTGGACGCGCCGCGAGCGAGCGATCAGCACCGACGAGGACAGCACCACGGCGAACGCGCCCACGACCGTGAGCGCCACCACCAGCACCGTCATCGCCGCACCGCCGTCATGGCCCCATCCTCCCGCCGGCCGGCCGCCTCGGCCAGCGCCGTGGGTTCAGGCCGAACGGTCCGATCCGCCGGAACGTGGCAGCCGGGGCGTGACGATGCCGCCCCGTCATCCGCCGGCCGGCGGCGGCGACAGCGTATGCGCCAGGAAGCCGCGCAGGCGCTCCAGGAACGCCCGCGCGTCGGGCAGGTCGAGCTGGAACTGGTACTCGTGGCCCAGCGCCGGCGTGTGGTCCTCGGGGAAGAAGACCGTCTCGGGCGCGTGGCCAAGGTCGCGCAGGCGCCCCGCCAGCATCCGGGAGTGCTCGCGCAGCGGGTCGGCGTTGCCCACGGTGATGAGCGCGGGCGGGAACGCCGCCGACAGGTGGTCGATGACGTTCGCCGTGGCGAAGGACGCGTCTCGCCCGTGCCCGCGGCGTCCGCTGTAGGCCCACAGCACCGCATGCACCAGCCGGCGGGCGGTCGCCCCCGCGCCCACACCCAATCGCGCCAGGTCGTAGGGACCGCACGCCAGCACCGCGCCGCGCAGACACTCCGGCGGCGCCGGCGCGGGCACGCCCACCTGCTCCGCGTACCCGGGTGTCGTCATCACCGCCGCCAGCTGGGCCGCCAGCTGCGCGCCGGCCGAATCGCCCGCGAGCACGATGCGCCCGGGGTCCAACCCCAGGCGTGCGGCATCGCGGCGCAGGTGCGCCAGCGCGGCGGCCACCTGGCGCAGCGGCCCCGGGTACCGGCCCCGGGGCGCCAGGGTGTACGCCGGCGCCGCCACGGCCCAGCCGTCGGACGCCAACAGCCGCAGGTAGTCCGCCGCCTCGTCCTTGGCGCCCGCCACCCACCCGCCGCCGTGCACCCACAGCACCAGCGGCAGCGCCGCGGCGACCCCGTCCGGGCGGTGGATGTCCAGCAGTTCGTCGCCGCCCGGCCCGTAGCGCTCGTCGGACCGCGTGGTGACCCCGGCCGGCGCGTGACGCGCCAATCCCCGCGCGGTCTCGGCCCCGCCGGCGTCGAACACCCGGCGCACCAGGGCCACCGCGGGACGCGGCGACACCACCAGGCTCACCGCCAGCGCACCCGACGCCGCCGCGCGCAGGGCGCGATCGCGCAGCCGCCCGGCGTGGCCGGGCACCAGCGGGACCGACGTGTGGTTCACGAGCAGACCTCCGGCCGATGGGACTCCGCGCCGGTCGTCGTGCCGCGCGGCGCGCGCAAGGCTACGCGCCGTCCGCGCCGACCGGGCGCGGCTGTAGCGTTGCGCCCGATGGCGCCCGTCCATGCGAGCACCCCTCGGGAGCGCACCGAATGAGCCACGCACCGACCGGCCTCGGACGCTGGACCGCGCGCGCAGTCGCGGCGGGTGTCGCCGGCCTGGCCGCCTACGACGTGCTGCAGCGCCGCCACGCCGTGTTGCGCAACTTCCCGCTGGTGGGCCACCTGCGGTACGTGCTGGAGACCTTCGGGCCGGAGCTGCGCCAGTACATCGTCACCGGCAACGACGAGGAACGCCCCTTCTCGCGCAACGAGCGCCGGTGGATCTACGCCACCGCCAAGCGCCAGAACCCGCACTTCGGCTTCGGCTCGGACGTGGAGTGGGCCGATCGCCCCGGCCACGTCCTGATCCAGCACTCCGAGTTCCCGATCGACGGCGAGGCCACCCCGCCGCCCGAGGGCTGGCCGCTGCCCTGCGCGAAGGTGCTGGGCGCCGCCCACCGCCGGCGCGGCGCGTTCCGCCCGGCGTCGATCGTGAACGTGTCAGGGATGAGCTTCGGCGCCCTCAGCGGCAACGCAGTCGAGGCCATGAGCCTGGGTGCGGCCGCCGCCGGCTGCCTGCAGAACACCGGCGAGGGCGGCCTGTCCGAGCACCATCTGCACGGGTCCGACCTGGTGTTCCAGATCGGCACGGCGTACTTCGGCTGTCGCGACGAGCGCGGGCGCTTCTCGCTGGAGCGGCTGGTGGAGCAGACCCGGCGCCACCCGGTGCGGGCCGTCGAGATCAAGCTGAGTCAGGGCGCCAAGCCCGGCGTGGGCGGCTTCCTGCCGGCGGCGAAGGTCTCCGCGCAGATCGCGGCCGCGCGCGGGGTGCCCCAGGGCGAGGACTGCGCCAGCCCGGCGTCCCACACCGCCTTCCACGACGTGCCCACGCTGCTGGAGTTCGTGGAACGGGTGGCCGACGCCACCGGCCTGCCGGTGGGGATCAAGTCGGCCGTGGGCGGCACCGGTTTCTGGCACGAGCTGGCCGCGCAGATGGCCCGAACCGGCACCGGCCCGGACGCCATCACCATCGACGGCGGTGAGGGCGGCACCGGCGCGGGACCGCTGGTGTTCACCGACCATGTGGCGATGCCGTTCCGCCTGGGCATCGGGCGCGTGTACGGCGCCTTCGCGCAGGCGGGTCTGGCCGACGACATCGTGTTCGTGGGCTCGGCGAAGCTGGGCCTGCCCGAGAACGCCCTGCTGGCCCTCGCGCTGGGCTGCGACATGGTCAACGTGGGCCGCGAGGCGATGATGGCCGTGGGCTGCATCCAGGCCCAGCGCTGCCACACCGGACGCTGCCCCACCGGCGTCACCTCACAGTCGCCGTGGCTGGAGCGCGGGCTGGTGCCAGACCGCGCCGGCGAGCGCCTGGCCAACTACGTGGCCGGTCTGCGCGCCGAGCTGCTGCGCCTGGCGCACACCTGCGGGGTGGTGCACCCGGCGCTGGTGCCGCACGAGAGCATCGAACTGCTGCACGGCGAGCGGACCCACACGCCGGCGGAGGTGTTCGGCTACCGCCCCGGCTGGGGCCTGCCCAAGGCCGCCGACCGCGACGCCCTGGTGGCGATCATGGCCGAGCTGGCCGCGGCACGGCCCGAGGCGACGCCCCAGACCGTGCCGACCGGGCCGGCGATGCACCCCAAGGTGGGGTGACTCAGCCCCCGCGCTACCCCTCGGCGCCCGGGCGCGGCAGCACCGTGTACACGCGCTCGATGAAGATGTGGAACTCCTTCATGTAGTTCTGGAGGAACTCGGCGGTGCTGGGCACCGTCACCTCGCCGTCGTCGGTGATGAGCCCCGGGGTCATGTGGATGTACGCCTCGGGTGAGTTCATCTGCGGCGAGTTGCAGAAGCTCAGCACGCTGCGCAGGCTCTGCTGCGCCACCGCCGTGCCGATGGCACCGATCGAGGCCCCGATCACCGCGGACGGCTTGTGGTCGAACGAGTTCTGCCCCCACGGGCGGCTGGCCCAGTCGATGGCGTTCTTGAGCCCGCCGGGGATCGAGCGGTTGTACTCCGGTGTGACGAACAGGACGGCGTCGGCGGCCGCGATCGCGTCCTTCAGCGCACGCCCCTCGGGCGGGTAGTCCGCGTCGAAGTCGTGGTTGTACAGCGGGAGGTTGCCGATCGGGATCTCCGTGAACGACAGCTCCGGTGGAGCAAGGCGGATCAGCGCCTTGGAGAGCGTCCGGTTGATCGACGCCTTCGAGAGACTCCCGACGAAGTACCCCACCTTGTACGTGGTCATCGCACATCCTCTGCTCGGACGGACCGGGACACCGCACGCCGGGTGCCGGCGGGCGGCTGAGGCGATCCTTGCACCCCCGACGCCCGATGTCGCCGCCCCGGGTGCGATGCACTACGGTCGGTGCATGGCGCATCCGGTGGATGTGGAACTGCGCGACGGGTCGACGGTGCGCGTGCGTCCGGTGCACGTGAACGACGCGCCCGCCCTGGGCCGGTTCCTGCGCGGCCTGTCCGACGATGCTCGCCGCTACCGCTTCTTCGGCAACGTGGACGCCCAGGCCGCCGCCGACAGGATGGTGCGCGCCGACGGCACCGACCACCACGGCCTGGTGGCCGTCACCGGCAACCCGCCGCGCATCGTGGGGCACGCCGAGTACCTGCGCCGCCCCGGCGAGCCGGTGGCCGAGGCGGCCTTCGCGGTGAGCGACGCCCGCCAGGGCCGGGGCCTCGGCACGCTCCTGTTGGCGCATCTGGCCGAGCGGGCCAGCGCGGTGGGCATCCGCATGTTCGAGGCCGAGGTGATGCGCGGAAACCGCCGCATGGTGGGCATGTTCCGCGCCAGCGGCTTCCCCACCGAGGTACGTGCCGAGGAGGGGGAGCACCGCGTCACGTTCCCCACCTCGCTGTCGCCGGATGCCATCGAGGCGTTCGAGCGGCGCGAGAGCGTGTCGGCGGTGGCCCTGGTGGACCGGCTGCTGCGGCCGGCGAGCGTGGCGGTGATCGGCGCCTCACGCCGGCCGGGCACGGTGGGCGCGCAGGTGCTGCGCCGGCTGCGCGAGGGGCGCTACGGCGGTGCCGTGTACCCCGTGAACCGCAACGCCGACACCGTGCAGGGCATCCCCGCGCTGCGCGGCGCCGGCGACCTCCCGGAGGGGGTGGACCTTGCGGTGGTCGCGGTGCCGGCCGCCGCTGTGGCGCAGGTGGCGCGCGAGTGCGGGGCCCGCGGCGTGCGCACCCTGGTGGTGCTGAGCGCCGGCTTCGCGGAGGTGGGCGGCGCCGGCGCGGCGCGCCAGGCCGACCTGCTGGAGGCCTGCCGCGCTAACGGGATGCGGCTGGTGGGCCCCAACTGTCTGGGGGTGCTCAACACGGCGCCCGACGCACGGCTGAACGTGACCTTCTCGGGCCCCATGCCGCCCGCCGGCAACGTGGGCATGGTGTCGCAGAGCGGGGGCCTGGGCATCGCACTGCTGGAGGGCGCGCGCGAGCTGGGCATCGGCATCTCGGCGTTCGTGTCGGTGGGCAACAAGGCCGACATCTCCGGCAACGACATGCTGCGCCACTGGGCCGCCGACACCACCACCGACGTGGTGCTGCTGTACCTGGAGTCGTTCGGCAACCCGCGCGCCTTTGCCCGGGTGGCCCGCCGTGTGTCCCAGATCAAGCCGGTGGTGGCGATGAAGGCCGGGCGCGGCGCCGCCGGGGCCCGGGCCGCCGCGTCGCACACCGGCGCCCTGGTGGCCGGTTCGGACGCCACCGTGGACGCCCTGTTCGCCAAGACCGGTGTGATCCGTGCGCGCACCGTCAGCGAACTGTTCGACATCACCCGCCTGCTGTCGTCGCAGCCGCTCCCCGCGGGCCGGCGGGTGGGCATCATCACCAATGTGGGCGGCCCGGGGATCCTGTGTGCGGACGCCTGCGAGGACGGCGGGCTGGAGGTGGTGGAGCTGTCGGCCGCCGCGCGCGAACGTCTGGCCACGTTCGCGCTGCCCGGCGCCGCGCTGGGCAACCCGGTGGACCTGCTGGCGGGGGCCACGGCCGAGCAGTTCGGGCAGGCCGTGCGCGTGCTGGGCGCCGGCGAGGTGGACGCGGTGATCGTGCTGTACATCGAGCCCGGTCTGGGCAGCGCGGGCCCGGAGGTGGCCGGCGCGGTTCGCGAGGCGGCCGGCGCCCTGGCCGGCGTGCCGGTGGTGCTGGTGCTGATGTCCGATGCCGACCGCACCGCCGTGCGCGCCGACGCCCGGCCCGGCGACCCGCCCGTGTACGCCTATCCCGAGGCCGCCGCCGGCGCGCTGGCGCGGGCGGCCGACTACACGGCGTGGCGCCGGCGTTCCCCCGGCACGGTGCCGCGCTTCGAGGACGCGCGCCCCGCGCGGGCCGCCGCGGTCCTCTCGCGCGCCACGGTGGCCGGACGGCGGTGGCTGGAGGCCGACGAGCTCACCGAACTGTTGGGCGCATACGGCCTGCCGCTGGCACCGATGCACCCAGCCGGCGACGCGCGGGATGCCGCCGACGTGGCCGCGGGCATCGAGGGGTCGGTGGCGCTGAAGGCCGTGGCGCCCGGGCTGGTGCACCGGTCGGACGTGGGCGGGGTGCGTGTGGGGTTGGCCGGCGCGGAGGCGGTGGCGGTGGCCGCCCGCCAGATGACCGAGCGCCTCACCGCCGCCGGGTACAGACCCACCGGGTTCGTGGTGCAGCCCATGGCGCCCGCGGGGGTGGAGGTGCTTGTGGGCGCGGTGGGCGACCCGCAGTTCGGCCCGGTGCTGGCGTGCGGCGCGGGCGGGGTGGCGGCCGAGGTGCAGCGCGATGTCGCCGTGCGCCTCGCGCCGCTCACCGACGTGGAGGCCGGCGAGATGGTGCGTGGGCTGCGCCTCTCGCGGCTGCTGGCGGGGTATCGCGGGACGCCGGCCGCCGACGTGGCCGCGCTGGAGGATGTGCTGCTGCGCGTGGGGACCATGGTGCACGCGCACCCGCAGATTGTGGAGATCGACTGCAACCCGGTGGTGGTGTCGCCCGCCGGGGCCGTGATCGTGGACGCCCGCGTGCGCGTGGCCGACGCCCCCTCCCCGGTGCCGTGGCCGTCGCTGCGCGCCGCGCCGCCGCTGGGCTAGGCTCGCGCGCCGTGGGCGCCCCCCTGTTCATCTCACACCCGGCGTGCCTGGCGCACGACACCGGCGCCGGGCATCCCGAGCGCCCGGAGCGGTTGCGGGCCATCGAGGCGGAGCTGGCGGCGCACGACCACGTGGGCTACGAATGCCGGCCGGCCCCCGAGGCGCCGCCGGAGGCCATCGCGGCCGTGCACGGCGCCGCGTACATCGAACGGGTGCGGGCCACGGCCGAGCGCGGCGGGACGCTGGACGCCGGCGAGACCGTGGCCGGCCCGGGGTCGTGGGCGGCGGCGCTGCGATCGGCCGGCGGGGCGTGCGAGCTGGCGCGGGCGCTGGTGGCTGGCGAGGCGTCCACCGGGTTCTGCGCCACCCGCCCGCCCGGCCACCACGCGGCGCCCAACGTCACCTCGGGTTTCTGCCTGTTCAACAACGTGGCGGTGGCCGCGCAGCATGCGATCGACACGCTGGGTGTGCGCCGGGTGCTGATCCTCGACTGGGATGTGCACCACGGCAACGGCACCGCCGACATCTTCCGCACCCGCGACGACGTGCTCTACGCCAGCATCCACCAGCGCGACATGTTCCCGGGCACCGGCCCGCTCACCGACGTGGGGGCGCAGGCCGGCGAGGGGTTCACCATCAACGTGCCGGTGCCCGCCGGCAGCGACGGCAGCACCTGGCGCTCGCTGGTGGAGTGGATCGTGGTGCCGGCCGCCCAGGAGTTCGCGCCGGATCTCATCCTCATCTCGGCCGGCTACGACGCCCACCGCGACGACCCGCTGGGCGGATGCGCCCTGGACGACGACGACTTCGGGGCCATGGCCGCCACGGTCCGCGATCTGGGGGCGCAGGTGGGCGCACCGGTGGGTGCGGTGCTGGAGGGCGGATACGACCCGCCGGCGCTGGCACGCTCGGTGCGGGCCACCATGGCGGCGCTCGCGGGCGACGATCCCGCCCCCTCGGTCGCGCCCGACTTCATCACCGAGCGGGCCGCGTCGCACATCGGCCACTACTGGACGCTCTAGGACCGCTCCGGCATCTGGGCCAGGAGGGCGATGACCTCGTCGTCGCCCGTGGCGGTGAAGTCGCCGTACCAGGCGCTCACCGCGCGGAACGGGCTGGGGGTGGCGGCGCAGATCAGCTCGTCCACCCGTCCGGCGAAGATGTCGAGCGCCTCCTGGGCGGCCACCGGCACCGCCACGGTGATGGCCCGCGCGCCGGCCTCGGCCACGGCGGTGACGCCGGCGCGCATGGTGGCGCCGGTGGCCAGACCGTCGTCCACCACGATCACCCGCCGGCCCGCGAGATGGGGAGCGGGACGCCCGCCGCGGTAGCGCAGCTCGCGCCGCTCCAGCTCGCGCCGTTCGCGCAACGCCACCCGCGCCAGGCCGGCGCGGTCCACCTGTGCCAGCGCCAGCACGTCCTCGTTCAGCACCAGGGTGCCGCCGGTGGCGATGGCCCCCATCGCCAGCTCCTCGCGATCTGGCACGCCAAGCTTGCGCACCACCAGGACATCCAGCGGCGCGCCCAGGGCCCGCGCGATCTGGGCGGCCACCGGCACCCCGCCGCGCGGCAGCGCCAGCACCACCATCTCCGGCTCGCCGGCGCGGTGGGCCAGCAGGCCGGCGAGGGCGCGCCCGGCCGCGCGCCGGTCGGCGAACAGCGCCCGCCCCATGCTCACGCCTCCGGGCCGTTCATGGGCCCATCATGGCGCCCCGGGCGGCCCCGCGCGCATCCGGGCGCGGGGCCGCCCCGTCGGCTCACGCCGGGGTGAAGCCCTCGGGCACGGAGGGCTGGCGCGGCGTGGCCGGCTCGGTGGTGCAGCGGCGGCTGGTGCCGAGGTCGATGATGCGCGAGGCGGCCGGCAGCTCGGCGGCGCCGGTGCCGCGCTTGGCGCGGATCTTGATGACCACGCGGTCGCCGGCGGTGAGGTCGGCGAACGTGCCCTTCAGGGACCGGTGACGGTGCCCGCCGCGCACCCGGGTGCCCTCGCTGCGCAGCGCCTTGACCTTGGCGCGGGCGGCCTTGCCGGTGAGGCGGATGGTGGTGGAGCCATCGATCTTCACGTTCAGGCCGGTGGCGCCCGCCAGCGCCTTGTGGGCGGCGCGGTTGCCCCCCAGCACGCGGGTGTCGACACCGGTGGCGGTGGCGTCGGCGGTGACGCAGGCGTGCACCAGGTGCGTGGTGGTGCGCACCTTGCGCTCGCCCTTGTGGCCCTTCTTGGCCTTCTTGCCCTTGTGTGCTCCGGGCGCGTCGCCGCCCCGCGAGGGGCCGTCATTGTGCGCGACGGCCACGGGGGCCGCGACGGCGGTGGCCGCGAGCGCCGCGGCGAGGAGCAACGAGGTCCGCTTCATGCTGATGCCTCACTGGAAGGGGGGTGGGATCCGGATCGGCGACATCCTGCCGTCGCACGCGCGCGGTGCGACGGCCCTCACGGATTCATCACAGAATGCTTCGCCGCCCCCCACGGGTGGCGCGGAGCGGTTCAGACGACCGGCGCCACCAGGCAGCCGTCGATGGTGGCGCGGTCGGCGTCGCTGGGCACGTTGTTGAAGCGCACCACCGTGCGGCCCACCAGGGAGTTGCGCTGGTCGTCCTCGTTGGCCAGCGTGATGAGCGGGCGGGCGGCGCGCGCATCGTCGGCGGTCTCGAACAGCCACACCTGCGCCTCGTCGGCCTGCTCCAGGCCCGCCACGGTCACGCCCAGCACCGGCGTCTCCACACCGAACGGCGTCGAATCGCGCTCGGACCCCTGCGCGCCGGCGCCGTTGAGGCACGCCGACAGCGTGGCGGCGCGGTCCTGCAGGCTGTCACCGGATGCGTCGTCACCGCCGCCGCCACAGGCGCCGGCGATGCCGGCCACGACGACGGTGGCGGCCACGGCGGCCGCAAGACGGACGGTGCGGACGGGACGGAGTGTCACGGCGGACTCCTGCGACGGGATGAGGGGGCGAGAATCTACGCCCTCGCGGGCGTCCGCGGCGGCGCTACAATCGCGGTTTCCGCCGTCGCAGACGCAACACCGTGAGAGGCATCGGACGCCCGTGGGACCCATCCCGATCGGTGGCACGTCACCGCCCCGCCCCGAACGCCGCGCACGCCGCCCGTTCGGCCTCAGCTGGGCGCAGGCCGCGGTGGTCGCCGCCGGCCTCATCATGGCCGTGGTCGCCCTGGCCCTCACCCTCATGCTGCAACGCGCCGAGGAGGACGCGCGCGAGAGGCGGCTGCTGGACCGCACCGCGGTGACCCTGCGCCATCACGTGGACCACAGCACCTCGTCGCTGCTGGGGATGCGCAGCCTCACCGACCCCGACGGCCGGATGGACCTGGATCGGTTCCAGCACTACGCCGCCGGCCAACTGGGGCAGGTGGACCTGTACGCCATGGGGTGGGCGCCGCTGGTGAGCGCCGGCGAACGTGCGGCGTTCGAGCGCGAGCACGGCATCACGATCACGGAGGCGTCGGGCACCAGCCTGACCGATCTGTCCCTGCGCCCGGCGCGTGCGCGGGGCACCTACCTGCCCTACCTGGCCATCGCGCGGCGCCCCGGCCCGGGCCCGGCGCTACCGGCCGGCCTCGACGCAAACCAGGATGCGCGCCTCACGCGGGCGATATCGGCGGCGCGCGACTCGGGCGAGCCGATCATCACCGAGGCCATCCCGGTGGGACCGATCTCGATCCTGCAGCTCCTGGTGCCGGTGTACGCACCGGAGCGGCCGGTGGACACCACCGTGCAGCGACGCGCGGCGTTCCGCGGCGTGGCGGCCGGAGCGTTCCTGCTGGGCGATCTGCGCGCGCAGGTGAGCACCGTGCTGCCGTCGGATGTGACGCTGGCGATCGCACCGGCGGCCGTCACGGTGGGCGACGGCGAGACCGCCGGCGTG
>JBIQJW010000002.1:0-40217 GCA_044507145.1 Actinomycetota bacterium | reverse complement strand
CTCGCGCAGTTCGTCGTGGGTGCCGCGCTCCACCACCTCGCCGGCGTCCAGCACCACGATCTGGTCGGCGGCCCGCACCGTGGAGAGCCGGTGCGCGATCTCGATGACCGTGCGCCCCTCGCTCAGGCGCGCCAGCGCCTCGTGCACGGCCCGCTCGGTCTCGTTGTCCAGGGCGCTGGTGGCCTCATCGAGCACCAGCACCGCCGGGTTGCGCAGTATCGTGCGCGCGATGGCGATGCGCTGCTTCTCGCCGCCGGAGAAGCGGTAGCCGCGCTCCCCCACCACGGTCTCGTAGCCGTCCGGGAGACCTGCGATGAGCTCGTGGATGCGCGCGGCCCGCGCAGCGTCCTCCACCTCCCGATCGGTGGCGTCCTGGCGCGCGAAGCGGATGTTCTCGCGCACGGTCGCGTGGATGAGATAGGTCTCCTGCGACACCACCCCGACGGTCTGCGCCAGCGATGCGAACGAGATGTCGCGCACGTCGACGCCGTCGATGGTCACGCGCCCGGCGCCCACGTCGTACAGGCGGGCGACGAGGTATCCCAGGGTCGTCTTTCCCGAGCCGGTCTCGCCGACGATCGCCGTGGTGGTCCCCGCCGGCACCACGATGTCGACCCCGTGCAGGGTCCGGCGCCCATCGGCGTAGGCGAACCCCACCCCATGGAACACCACCTCCCCGCGCAGCGTCGCCGGATCCAGCACCACCGGGTCGGGCCGCTCGCGGATCTCAACCGGCAGGTCCAGGTACTCGAAGATGCGGTCGAACAGGGCCAGGGACGTCTGGATCTCGAGCTGCACCCCCAGCAGCGACATCACCGGCCGGAACAGGCGCGTCTGGAGCGTGGTGAACGCGACGACGGTGCCGATGGTGACCGCCGGCCCGGCCCACGTCTGGCCGGCGAACCAGTAGACCGCGGCGGGCATCACCGCGAACGAGATCTGGATCGAGGCCATGGTCCAGCGGCCCGCCATGCGCTGGCGCACCTCCAGGTCCGCCAGGCGCGCCGACTCTCCCTCGAAGCGGTCGGCCAGGGCGTCGGAGCGCCCCATCGTGCGCCCCAGCAGGATCCCCGAGATCGAGAGGGACTCCTGGACGATGCTCGACATGTCGGCGATCGTCTCCTGCCGGGTGGTGGTGATGCGCCGGCGCGCCGCCCCGACCCGGCGCGTGAGGAGGACGAACAGCGGCAGGAGCGCCAGCGAGAAGACGGCCAGGCGCCAGTCGAGCACGAACATGGCGATGACGCTGGCGATGACCGTGGTGGCGTTCGCGACGATGCTGGTGGCCGTGGAGGTCACCACGCTCTGCACGCCGCCGATGTCGCTGGCGATGCGCGCCTGCACCTCGCCGGTACGCGTGCGCGTGAAGAACGCCAGCGACAGCCGCTGCAGGTGCCGGTACACGGCGGCGCGCAGGTCGTGCATCACGCGCTGGCCCACCTGGTTGGACAGCAACGTCTGGTAGACGCCGAGCACGCCGGTGGCGACCGCGATCAGGATCATCCCGCCGGCCAGCGCGGTCAGCAGCGCGTTGTCGCGCTCCGGGATGGCCTGGTCCAGCACGGCGCGCAGCAGGAACGGCGAAATGATGTCCAGCGACGCCGCGACCAGGATGAGGCCCAGGACCGAGGCCAGACGCAGCCGGTACGGCCGGAACAGCGCCACCACCCGGCGCACGTCGGTCCGGGGGCGCGGCGTGCCCGCCGCCTCGCCGGCACCGGGGCCGCTCAGGCCCTGCCTCCGGCGTCCACGTCCACCGCTCCCATCCGAGGATCCATCCGGTCCGCCGCATCGTCGCCCGTCGCCCGCTGAACCGGGCGCCCGACCGGATGATTGCGCACCGCGACTCGTGCGGCCCCGGCCGCGACCGCACCGACGGCACCCGGCGGGTCACCGCAGTAGAGTCGCGGGCCGACATGCTCCGCCCCCTCGCCACGCTGATGCTCGGCGCCGCGGGCGCCCTGGCGCTCGCCGGCTGCGGCGGCACCACCACCGTGGTGCCGGCCTCCGCCCCCACCACCGCCGGCACGACCGCGCCGGCGCCCCCGGCCACCGACACCCGGACCGCACCCCCGCGGACGGCGCTGCCCACGCCGCCAACCACCGACGCCCAGACCACACCGGCGACCGGCGAGGACGGGGCCCGCATCCGCCGCCCGGCAGGCTTCCCGAACGGGGGCGAGGCGTACCTGCTGGCGCGTCTGGACCCCGCGGTGGCCCCCTACTGCACGCGCGAGCCCTCGGCCTCGCGCGCCGGCGGCTCGGTGGCCGGGCTCTACTGCGCCACGGCGGGCCGCTTCGGGGTGGACGCCTACTACGACCTGTTCCCCACCCGCGCGCGCCTGGAGGCCTCCTACGGTCGCTATCGGCGGGCGAACGACGTCCCGCTGGACAGCGGTGACTGTGTGCCGGGGCCCGGCGTCCGCGCCTCCGGGATCCCCTCGGAGGGCACGTGGGGCTACGCCACCAACACCGCCCGGCGTGAGGGCCGGGTCATGTGCTTCCGCTCGGATGGGCGCGTGTGGCTCGTGACCAGCCACAACCGCATCCGCACGCTCAGCTTCTTCGCCGCCGACCGGCGCCGGCAGGTGAACGACTTCTGGTACGGCGCCGGCTTCCCCAGCCTCACGCCACGGTGAGGGACATCGTGCCCCCGCGCGGGGCGGCCGCATGATCGCCGGCATCGTCCTCGGTGCCGCCGCGGGCGCGCTGTGGGCCCTCACGTTCGTGGCCCCCACGGCGGTCGAGCCCTGGGGTCCGTTCGAGATCACCGCGGTGCGCTTCGCCTCCTTCGGGCTCGCCGCGGTCGCCGGTCTGGTGGTGCTGCGTTTCAACCCGTTCCGGCGCTTGGACCGCGCCGGCTGGCTGCGTGTGTGCGCCCTGGGACTGCTGGGCAACGTCCTCTACTACCTGCTCGCCGGCCAGGCCATCCAGATGACCGGCCCGACACCCGTCGCCCTCGTGCTGGGCACGCTCCCGGTGGGCCTCGCGGTCATCGCCAACCTGCGCCGGCGCAGCGTCCCCTGGGGGCGCCTCCTCCCGCCGCTGTGCGTGATCTCGGTCGGGATCGTGGTCGTCACCCTGGGCGCCGCCGACGCCGACGCCGGATCCACCAGCACCGCGGCCGCCGGGGTGGGGATGGCGCTCGCGGTGGTCGCCTTGCTCTCCTGGCTGGCCTACGCCGTGCTGAATGCGGAGTGGCTGACCGGGAGCGGCCGGCGCGCCGGTATCGCCCCGCTGGAATGGACCTGCCTCACCGGGCTCGGGACGCTGATCGTCCTGATCCCGGTCCTGGCCGTCGCCATCGCGGTGCGGCCCGACCTGCTGAACCCGGCGCCCGGTGCGTCGACGGCCGAGCTGATCGCGTGGGGGCTCGCCATCGGCCTGGCGTCCACCTGGGTCGCCACGTGGTTGTGGAACGGCGCCAGCGCCCGCCTGCCCACCGCGCTTCTCGGCTATCTCATCGTGTCCGAGACGCTGTTCGCCATGGCCTACGACTGCATCATGGCGGCGCGCGCGCCCACGCCCGCCGAGCTGGGCAGCGCCGCCCTCATCCTCGGCGGGGTCGTGTGGGGGCTCACTGCGGCGGGCGCCCGAAGACGCCCACCCGCCGGCGATCCGGTCCCCGACGCCGGCGGGTAGCCGCCGGCGTCGGGGCGAGCGGCGAGGTCACTCGCCCTTGCGGGCCGCCGCGCTCGCCTCGTCCACCAGCGCACGCTCGATGGCCTGCTCCACCAGCGCCAGGATGGTGGGCACCCACACCAGGTCGTGGGCGGGGTCGGACGGGGGATCACCCGCAGCGAGCTGCGCCAGCGCCGCCGTGGCGGCCGGCGCCTGGGGGTCCCCGATGCCGGCGACGGCGGCACGGGCCCATCCGCGGATCTCGGCGTCGCCGGTGGCGCGCGCCAGGTCATCCACCGCGTCCTCACCGCGCGACGCGCCGATGTGCTCGGTGATCTCGGGCAGGAAGTCGTCCGGATCCAGATCCAGCAACTCCACCACCACCGCCCCGGCCACGCTGGTGGCGCGCGCCGCCGCGTGCACGTCGTCGGCGGCCGCCAGATCCGCCTCGGCCTCGCGCAGCAACCCGCGGGCGCGGGCTCCGGACGCCGCCAGCTCCACGGCCGCGCGGACGGCCAGCGCCCGCGCGAACGGGTTGTCGGGATCCGGGTCGCCGGCCCATTCGCCCACGATGGCGAACGCCTGCACATCCGGCCCCGATGCCGCCCGCGCGCCCTGGAGCACCGCGGCCTCCATGGGCCCGCGCAGGGTCTCCCAGTGGACGCGCGCGGCGCGATCGGCCAGCGCCGCCACGTCCGCGTCGTCGGGCCCTTCGCCCGCCAGCGCCCGTCCCAGCTCCCAGCTCTCTTCGCCCAGCACACCGCGCGGCAGCGCCACGCCGGTGAGTGCCAGCACCCGTGCCAACGCCTCGTCAGGATTCATCGTGTTTCCCGTGCTCCGTCGCATCGTCGTCCGCGGTCGTCGCCTCGTCCCCATGATGGCGCACCGCGGCCGTCGCGGGCCGCGCGCCCGGCCATAGGTGCCGCGCCGTCCGGGCGGTAGGATCCACGGTGTCCGCCGGGCCCCACCCCGGCCACCCGAAACGCGAGGACGGCCGGCCATCACCACCACGATCGACAACGGCACACCCGCGCGGCGCTCGCCGATCAAGCGCGTGTTCCTCCGCGCGGTGGACGCCAGCCGCATCACCCCGAACGCCGTCACGATCATCGGCTTCCTCGGCATCTGCGCCGCCTCCGGCTTGGCCGTCGCACGGCTGTGGGTGCTGGCCTCACTGGTCTTCATCGCGTCGGGCCTCGTGGATTCGCTGGACGGCACGCTGGCGCGCTACCAACAGCGCTCCACCCGATTCGGCGCGTTCCTCGACTCCACCCTCGACCGCCTGGCCGAGGGGGTGATCCTGGGCGCCATCGGCCTCACATTCGCCCAGGACGGGCAGGACTGGGCGCTCATCGCCTGTTTCGTCGCCCTCACAGCGTCGTTCCTGGTGTCGTACGCCCGGGCCCGGGCCGAGGGGCTCGGCATCACGGGCTCCAGCGCCGGGCTGATGGGCCGCCCCGAGCGGCTGGTCATCGTCGGCGCCGGCCTGTTCCTGGGCGGGGTGGGCAATGTGCTGGCGGTGCTCATGGCCATCCTGGCCGGCCTGAGCGCGCTGACGGCCCTCCATCGCATCCTGCTGGTGTGGCGCGCCGACGGGGCGCGCACGCCGCTGCGCTGACGCGCAGGGACATCCACTCGCAACGCCGGCACGTGCATGCAACACCGATCGGCAGGAGTACGCGGGCACCCGGGTAATACGGGTCGCGGATGAGCCCCGACGCCCCAACTCCCGGATCGCCCCGTCGCAGCCGGTCGCGCAACGCCGCCCCGCCCCAGATGGGTGAGGGCACCGCCGGCGGCGCGGAGGACATCCAGAGCGCCTACGAGCGCCGCGCCATCGCCGAGATGGCCGCACTGAACGACGAGATCACGGCCGCCGCGCCCTGTCGCGACGCCGACGAACTGCCGGTGCTGGCCTCCGGGTCGCCGCAGGCGGAGATCATGCTCATCAAGTGGGAGCCCGGGCTCTCCGAGCGCCAGGAGGGCGTCGCCTTCTTCGGCCGTGCGGGCACCGCGATTCTGAAGAGCATGCAGCGCCTGCGCATCGACCCTCTGTCCCTGTACGGCACGCTGTGCGTGAAGTGCGCGAGCCGGGCCGAGGACGACGACCTGGACACGTTCCTGCCGTGGCTGGCGCGCGAGGTGCAGATCGTGAAACCGGCGCTCATCGTCCCGATGGGCCTGCGGGTGGTGGACGCCCTGAATCGCATGGAGCAACCGCTGGCCACCCCGCTGCGGGCCGAACCGGGCGAGGTGCAGCAGTGGACGCCCAGCATCGACGCGCTGTACGTGCCGGACATCGACGAGTCGCTGGACGAGCAGAACGCCAAGCGCGCGTTCTGGAGCGCTTTCCGGGCCATCGGCGACTGGCACCAGGCGCAGCCGCCCTACTAGGTCACCGCCGCGGCTGCGGCGGCGGGGGTGCGTCGGCGCGACGCACGAACCGCGCCACCGCCTCGATGTGCGGCGTCTGGGGGAACATGTCGACCGGGCGCACCCACTCCAGCTCGTAGCCGCCCTCGACGAACCGCGCGGCGTTGTCGGCGAAGGTCGCCGGCTGGCACGACACGTACACCAGCACCGGCGGGGCGAGCTCGAGGATGCGCCGGATCGCGCGGCCCGACAGACCGCCGCGCGGCGGATCCACCACCGCCACGTCGGGCAGCGGGAGCTGCCCCCGGTGCTCGCGCAGCACCACGCCCACGTCGCCACACAGCGCCGTGTGGTTGGCCACGCCGTTGCGCTCGGCGTTGGCGCGGGCGTCCGCCACGGCCTCCGGCACGATCTCGATGGCCACCACCTCGCGCGCCCCGTCGGCCAGCGCCAGGCCGATGCTCCCCACGCCGGCGAACAGGTCGTAGAGCACCTGGGACCCGTCCAGGCCCGCGGCCTCGGCCACGCGCTCGTACAACCGGTCGGTCATCCGCGTGTTGGTCTGGAAGAACGCCGGCGCCGACAGCCGCAGCGTCACGCCCCGCACGCGCTCCTCCAGCCAGTCGCGGCCGGCCACCACGCGCGTGGGCAGGCCCGACGTCACCTCGGCCACCCCCTCGTTCACCGCGTGCAACACCCCGACCACCTCCGGCCGGTCCGCCATCAGCGGCTCGGCCAGCCGGTCGACCGCCGCCTCGTTACCCGCCGAGGTCACCACACTCACCAGCACCTGGCCGGTACCCACGCCCTCGCGCACCACCAGGTGGCGCAGGTCGCCGGTCTGAGCCCGCTGGTCGTACGGCGCGATGCCCTCCGCCAGCGCCCAGGTGCGCACGCGCTCGCGCACGGCGTTGCCGGTGGGCGTGGCCAGCATGCAGTGCGGGACGTCGATGACGCTGTCCCACCGCCCGCGCTCGTGGAAGCCGATCACCGGGCCGCCGTCCTCACCGCGGCTGGCCGAGTACTCCATCTTGTTGCGGTAGCCGAACGGTTCCAGGGCCGCATCCGGCTCGCGCACCTCGATGTCCTCCAGGTGCCCGATGCGGGCGAGGTGCTCGGCCACCTGATCGCGCTTGGCCGCCAGCGCCACGTCGTACTCCACATGCTGCAGCCGGCATCCGCCGCACCGGGGCACCGCCGGGCACGGCGCCGGGATGCGCGAGGGCCCGGGCGAGAGCAGCTCCACCAGGTCGGCCTCGGCGAAGCGCCGGCGGGCCTTGGTGACCCGCACGCGCACGCGATCGCCCGGGGCGGTGTCGCGGCAGAAGATCACGAAGCGGTCGTGACGGGCCACCCCCATGCCGCCGAAGGCCAGGTCGTCGACGTGCAGCTCGAGGATGTCGCCGCGGCGCGGGCGGGGCGTTGTGGGGGACGAGGTGCTCATCGGGTCAGTATGGCGATCGGCACGTGAGGATGACGCGCCGCGCGGCGGGTGCCGATCCGGGCGAGCGCCGGCGTGCTCAGGCGTCCCGGTGGCGGCGGTGCCGGAGCGCCGGCAGCCGCTCGCGCACGTCCTCCATGTGGGCGAAGTCGAGGTCGGCCACCGCCAGGCCCTCGCCGTCGCCGGCCTCGGCCAGCACGGTCCCCCACGGGTCGATCACCATGCTGCGCCCGTACGAGGCGGTGCCGTCGGCGTGCGTCCCCCACTGGCCGGCCGCGATCACGAAGCACTGGTTCTCGATGGCCCGGGCCCGCAGCAGCGGCTCCCAGTGGTCGCGGCCGGTCGCGACGGTGAACGCCGCGGGCACCACCAGGATGTGCGCCCCCCGCGCCACCAGCTCCCGGTACAGCTCCGGGAAACGCAGGTCGTAACACACCGACATGCCCACCGGCCGGCCCAGGACCTCGCCCAGCACCACCCGGTCGCCGGGGGCCGTGGCGCGCGACTCGCGGTAGACGTGGCCGCCCACCTGCACGTCGAACAGGTGCAGCTTGCGGTAGGTGGCCACCACCTCACCGGCCGGGTCGATCAGCACGCTGGTGTTGTACGCCCGCCCGTCCGGCGCGCCCGCCTCCACGATGCTGCCGGCCAGCACCGCGATCCCGTGCTTGGACGCCCACTCGCGTGCGGCCCCCACCGACGGCCCGTCGAGCGTCTCGGCGCCGTCCAGAGTGCGCGGCCCGTGGATGAACGGCCACTTCTCGGGCAGCACCACCAGCCGCGCCCCGGCGCCGGCGGCGCGGGCCACCAGATCGCCCGCCACGGCGATGTTGCGCGCGCGATCGTCACCGCTGGTGAGCTGCACGGCGGCGACACGCAGCGGGGCGCTAGCATGGGCTGTCGGAGTCGTACGACCGGGGGTGTTGGGCATGTCGGCCGAGATCCTGTCTCAGATCGAGGATGTGCTGGACCAGATCCGCCCCGCGCTTCATGCGGACGGCGGCGACGTGGAGCTCGTCGAGTTCGACGACGAGGGCTTCGTGCACCTGATGATGCAGGGTTCCTGCGGGGGCTGTCCCATGTCCACCGCCACCCTCACGCTGGGCATCGAGGCCGAACTGCGCCGCTCGGTCCCCGAGGTCGAGGGCGTCATCACCGTCTGATCGGCGCGGATCGCCTGCGGCGCCCCACACGGGCGCCCCGTTCGGCTAGCATTCGCAGGCCGTTGATCGGCGGGGTGTGGCGCAGCTTGGTAGCGCGCTCCGTTCGGGTCGGAGAGGTCCCCGGTTCAAATCCGGGCACCCCGATGAAGCAACACGGCACGGGCCCGCCCGGCATGGTCATCGCGACCGGCCCGGCGGGCACGGGTCGTGCATGGGTGCCGGCGGCGGATGTTCCCCCCGGCCCGGGTCTGTGGAACCGGCCCGCCGCAGGCGCTTTCATTCCCGGCGCCCGGCAGCCGCCGGACAGACCACGGAGGCCTCGCATCACACCACGCTCTGCGCTCCTCACGGCGGCGCTCATCACCACCATGGCCGCCGGGGCCACCACCGCCGGCGCGCTCGCCCCCCTCGGAGTGCAGGACGACCGCCTCAATTCCCCCGGCGAGGAACTCGTGGACCGCCTGGACCTCTTGGAGGCCTCGCGCACGAAGGTGACCCGCCACGACGTGATCTGGGCGGACATCGCACCCACCCGGCCGAAGACCCCCACCGACCCGGACGATCCCGCCTACGACTTCCAGCGCCTGGATGCCGTGGTGCGGGGCCTCGACGAGCGGGGCATCGTCCCGATCATGGTCGTGTACGCAACCCCGCCATGGGCCATCCGCCGCGGCGGTCCGAAGCCGGATGTGGCGAACCGGCAGGCGCATCCGCCCGACCCGGGCCAGTTCGCGGCGTTCATGAAGGCGCTGGCCACCAGGTACAACGGCCACTACCGGCCCGCCCCCCGCACGCCCCGCCTCCCTGAGGTACGCCACTGGGAGCTGTGGAACGAGCCGAACCTGGGTGCCTTCCTGTCGCCCCAGTTCCACCGCGGCAAGCCGGCCGGTTTGCGCCACTACGTGCGCATGGTGAGCCGTGCCTACCCGGCGATCCGCCGCTCCAATCGCGACGCCGTGATCATCGCCGGCGTCGGCGGGCCGCGCAGCTCGACATCGGCCACCGGCACGGGTGCCCTGGCCTGGGCGCAGTCGCTCGCGCGCAGCAACGCCCGGTTCGACGCGTACTCGCAGCACGTGTACCCCTCGCAGCCGCCCCGGGCGCGAACGCGCGCCAACCGGCTGGCATTCCCCACATGGGCAACGCTCCCCCGCCTGTTCGAGGCGCTGGACGCGGTGCCGCGCCGGCGCGGCATGCCCGTGTACATCACCGAGGCCGGCTACACCACGGCGCGCACACCGTTCCGCGCGGTGTCCTTCACGCCCCGCCAGCAGGCGCAGTACCTGCGCCAGATCGCGAACCTGCCGGTGGCCCGGTCGTCGCGCCTCAAGGCGATCATCTGGTTCAACCTGCAGGACAACCCCACCTGGCCGTCCGGCCTGCTCTCCAGCAGGAACGGCGTGCGGATCGGCGTCAGCCGGTCCACCGAGCGCGGCGTGGTGGCGGCCCGCGGCAAGCCCAGCTGGGCCGCGTTCAGGAAGATCGCCGCCGCCCGTGCGCTGCCGGCCGACCTGCGCCCGCCGCGCCGGCCCACCGAACGCGGCTGAGACGCGCATCGCCCAGCGGGACGCCGGTCAAGGGTCGGTTAGCCATGCGCCGGCGGGGCTGTTGCAGGAGTGTGACGCTCGTTACGGTGACGTGGCACGCTGACGACGGGATCCGAAACAGCGCATGAGCACGACCCTCCACGACGATGACGTCACGGTGATCGACGAGCGGCCGCCGGCCGCCGCCACCGGTCTGCGCGCGCGCATGTTCGGCAGCCGCCCGTGGCTGTTCGAGATCGGCATCTTCGCCCTGGCCCTCGCCGTCTACCAGGGCTCGCGCGCGCTGGTGATCGGCGAGCCGGCGACGGCGTTCGACAACGCCGCGCGCATCATCAACTGGGAGAAGAGCTCCGGTCTCTTCGTGGAGTCGAGCATCCAGGAGTGGGTGCTCAACCACGTGGAACTCACCGAGATGCTCAATTACTTCTACATGTCGGCCCACTGGATCGTGACGGCCCTGTTCTTCGTGTGGCTGTACAAGCGCCACGACCGGGTCTACCCCTACGTGCGCAACGCCTTTTTGGCCGCCAACGGCATCGCCCTTGTGGTCTTCATGCTGTACCCGGTGGCGCCGCCGCGGCTCATGTCCGACGGGTTCGTGGACACGCTGCACTCGTTCAGCGACATCGACCTGCACGGCGGCTTTCTCTCCGGCTGGTTCAACCCCCACGCCGCGGTGCCCTCCATGCACTTCGGCTACGCGTTCATGATCGCCCTGGTGTGCCTGGTGGTGGTGCGGTCGTGGCCGCTGCGCCTGCTGGCCCTGGCCTATCCGGCGCTGGTGCTCTTCACCATCGTGGCGACGGCGAACCACTACATCGCCGACGCCGTGGCGGGCGGCATCGTGATCGCCGCCGGCTTCCTCACCATCTGGGCGTGGATGGTGGCGCGGGGCCGGTTGCGCGGCGGCGAGCCGGAGCCGCGGCCGGTGCGCGCACCGCTGGGCGACGAGCGCTGAGATCCCGGCCGGGCCGGCGCGCGATGCGCCGTACCCGGAGGGGATGACGGCCGTCCGGCCCCCCCCGCTAGCGTGTTGACAATGCGCCGCACCGGGGCGATAACCACAGCATCATGCGTGCACGAACCGACGGCCATCGCGCCGTCCGGCGTTCCCGGTTCGCAACGGTTCCCATCCACCCCGCAGCTCCCCACGGTGAGCGAGCGGATGGGCGCGGCGCGCAAACAGCGAGGAGGAGGTCCGAATGGCCAATCACCTCACCCCCGACGAGCTCGCGGAGCTCACGGGACTGGCGCGGCGGCAGGTCGTGCGCCACTGCGTCGAGATGTCGGTGCCGATCTACAACGGGCGCATCGACAAGACCCTGTTCATCCGGTCGATGACCGCGGCGGGCCACCGCCTGCCCGACTCGGCCGAGCCGGAGGTGCGCGAACTCGCCTCGGTGTAGCCGCGCTGGGCGTGCTCGCCGCCGTCTCGGCGGTGGGCACGCTCGGAGCGACGCCCCGGGCCGCCCACGCGGCCGGAGAGGTGGAACGCACCCTCACGCGGTTCGCGGCGGCCAACCCGGGCACGTCGGCGCTCGTGTGGCGCCTGGATGATGCCGGGCCCGTCGCGGTTGCGAGCGTGCGCCCCGACACGCCACGCATCCCCGCGTCGAACATGAAGATCGTGACCGGGGCCGGCGCCCTGCTGCAGCTCGGACCGCGCCACCGGTTCACCACGGTCGTGGCCACCGACGCCGCGGCACGCGTCCGCCGCGGCACCCTGCGCGCACCGTTGTACCTGGTGGGCTCGGGCGACCCGCTGCTGGCCACGCGCTCGTACGCCGCCCGGTACCTGCCGGGCACCCGCAACACCCCCTTCACCGACCTGGTGCGACCGCTGCGCCTTGCCGGCATCAGCCGTGTCGCAGGCCCGATCGTCGCCGACGAGAGCCTGTTCGACCGCCGCCGCGTCGGCCCCACCTGGCCGTCCTACTACTCGGCGTACGCGCAGCCCATCTCGGCGCTCGCCACCAACCAGAATTACGCCGGCGACACGCGCGGCTCGTACGCGTCGAACCCACCGCGCAGTGCCGCGGCGCGCCTGCGCGCGGCGCTGCGCGGGGTGCGCATCGCCCACGCCGGAGCGCTGCGCACCGGTGTGACCCCGCAGGCCACCCGGGTGCTCGCCCGCGTCCAGTCGCCGCCCCTCAGCCGTGTGGTCCGCGAGATGAACGTGCCCAGCGACAACTTCATCGCCGAGATGCTCACCAAGACCACCGGCGTGGCCGGTGCCGGCCGCGGCACCACCGCCGCCGGCACCGCGCGCACCGAGCTCATCCTCACGCAGCTCGGGATCCTGACCGGCCGCGAACGCCTGGTGGACGGCTCCGGCCTCTCACGCCACAACCGCCTCACCGCCACATCGCTGGTGCGTCTGATCGCGGCCGCCGACGCCGACGATGGCTGGGGAGCGGCGCTCATCGCCTCCCTGCCCAAGGGTGGTGAGGGAACGCTGGTGAACCGCATGCGGACCGGCCCGGCCACCAACCGGGTGCGGGCGAAGACCGGCTACATCGACGGTGCCAGCTCACTGAGCGGGCGCGTGGTGAGCCGCTTCGGGGTGCGGTATGCGTTCTCGATGCTGATGAACACGCAGAACATCACCCAGGCCAAGGCGACCCAGGACCGCGTGGTGACCCTGCTGGCCGCGGGACGCGAGGACCCGGCCCGCCGCTAGGACTCCGGTGCTCCGCCGGTGTCGCCGGCCGCCTCTTCGCCGCCCGGCACGGGCACCTCACCGGCGAGGATCGCCGCGAAGGTGGCGCCGTCCACCACGGGGATGCCGAGCGACTCGGCCTTCGCCAGCTTGGAGCCCGGATCGGCGCCGGCCACCACCAGCGCCGTGTTGCGGCTGACCGACCCGGTGGCCTTGCCCCCGGCGGCCACCACCGCGCGCTTGGCCTCCTCGCGCGTGACCCCCTCCAGCGCACCGGTGATCACCACCGACAGCCCGGCCAGCGGCCCGTCGCCGGATGGGGCCGGCGTGTCGGACACCATCTGCAGGCCCGCGGCCCGGAGCTGCTCCAGCAGATCCAGGTTCGCCTGCGAGCTGAGGAACTCCCGCACCGACTCCGCCACCACGGGCCCCACCCCCTCGGCGCGGGCCAGGCGGTCGGCGTCGGCCTCCAGCAGCGCGTCCAGCGACGGGACCACGGCCGCAATGGCCTGGGCGGTCACCTCGCCCACGTGCCGGATGCCCAGGCCGTAGAGCACCCGCTCCCACGGACGCGTGCGCGATTCGTCGATCGCCGCCAGCAGGTTGTCCACCGAGCGGTCCTTGAAGCCC
Source organism: Actinomycetota bacterium (assembly GCA_044507145.1). Classification (GTDB taxonomy): domain Bacteria; phylum Actinomycetota; class Thermoleophilia; order Miltoncostaeales; family Miltoncostaeaceae; genus JAVJSF01. Next base: position 26,783 of record JBIQJW010000002.1, on the reverse strand, counting down.
TCCATCGCCACGAGCTCGTCGCGCCGCTCGTGCAGGCGGTAGATGTCGGCGAAGCTGCGCACCAGGCCCCGCTCGAAGAACAGCTCCACCCGCTTCTCGCCCAGGCCCTCGATGTCCATCGCACCGCGGGAGGCGAAGTGCTCCACGCCCTGACGGATCTGCGCCGGGCATGACCGGTTTGGGCAGCGGTACTGCACCTCCCCCGGCGGCTGCACCAGCGGGGTGCCGCACGCCGGGCAGTCGACCGGCATCTCGAACGGCCGCTCCTCGCCGGTGCGGTCGGCGGTGAGCGGGCCCACCACCTGCGGGATGACGTCGCCGGCGCGCTGCACGATCACCCGATCGCCCACCAGCAGGCCCTTGCGGGCGATGTCGTCCTGGTTGTGCAACGTGGCGAACGTGACCGTGGCCCCGCCCACGTTCACCGGGTCGAGCACCGCGTAGGGCACCAGCGCACCCGTGCGTCCCACATTCACGCGGATCTCCCGCAGGGTCGTGGTGGCCGTGGTGGGCGCGAACTTGTAGGCGATCGCCCAGCGTGGCGCGCGGCCCAGGTTTCCCAGCCTCCGCTGCAGATCGTGGTCGTCCACCTTCACCACGGCGCCGTCGATGTCGTAGTCGAGCTGCGGCCTGCGTTCCTCCCACCGGGCGCACGCGGCCGCCGCCGCCTCGGCATCGTGCACGCGCACGATGTCCTCGCTCACCGGGAAGCCCGCCGAGCGCAGCCACTCCAGGGTGTCCCACTGCCCGGAAAGCTCCAGGCCCTCCACCACGGCCGCGCCGTAGCACCACACCGATAGGGGCCGCTTGGCGACCTCGGCGGGGTCGATCTGGCGCAGGCTGCCCGCCGCCGAGTTGCGCGGGTTGGCGAAGGTCCGCTCGCCGGCGCGGGCGCGGCGCTCGTTGAGTTCGGCGAATGCGGCCAGCGGCAGATAGACCTCGCCGCGCACCTCGATGAGGGCAGGCGGGTGCTCCCCGGGCGGCATCCGCAATGTGCGGGGGATCGCCTCAATGGTGCGCAGGCCCGCGGTGACGTCCTCCCCCACCACCCCGTCACCGCGCGTGGCGCCGCGGGTGAAGACCCCGTCCTCGTAGGTGAGCGAGATCGCCAGGCCGTCGATCTTCGGCTCCACGACGAAGGCGGGCTCGGCTCCGGGCATGCCCTCCTCGGCCAGCCGCGCCGCGACCCGCCGGTGCCATGCCTCCAGTTCGTCGGGCCCGCGGGCGTTGGCCAGGCTGAGCATCGCCCGGCGATGGCGCACCGGGGGGAACCGCTGGCCGGCGGCGGCCGGGGCGCCCACCGTGGCGGTGGGCGAGTCCGGCGCCCGCAGCTCGGGATGTTCGGCCTCCAGACGCTGGAGCTCACGCAGCCAGTCGTCGTACACCGCGTCGTCCACCGACGGGTTGTCCAGCACGTAGTAGGCGTGGTTCGCGTCCGCGATGAGGCGGCGCAGTTCGGCGGCCCGCTCCGCGCGCGCCCCGGCGTCCATCAGTCGCCGCCCACCAGCACGCGCAGGAGTTCCTCCGGCGTGTCGACGATCAGGTCGGGGCCCTCCGCCTCCAGGTCGGCGCGGGAGAAGAACCCCCAGGTCACGCCGATGGTCACCACGCCGGCGGCCCGCCCGGCACGCATGTCGAACGGCGCATCACCCACGTAGCACGCGCCGTCCGGACCGGCGCCGAGCCGCTCGAGCGCGTGCAGCACCGGGTCCGGTTCGGGCTTGTGCACCGGCGTGTCCTCGGCCACCACCACCACCCCGAACCGCTCCCGCACGCCCGGGAGCACGCCCCACGCCAGGTCCACGGCGTCGCGGCTCTTGGAGGTGACGATCCCCATGGTGCGCCCGGCGGCCGCCAGGCCGGCCAGCAGCGCGTCCACGCCGTCATAGGGCTCCAGGAGGGCCGCCGTGTTGGCGTGGTTCCACTCGCGATAGGTGTGGAACAGCGTCTCGGCGTGTTCGGGCGAGAAGTGCTCCATCTGCTCCATGAGGGGGCGCCCGACGTTCACCACCAGGGCGTCGTCGTCCAGCTCGAGTCCCAGCACGGCCCGCACGGCGTGCCGGTGCGACTCGCGGATGAGCGTGACCGAGTCGATGACCGTGCCGTCCAGGTCGAACAGGACCGGCCCGGTGAGGCGGAGCGTGGATGAGGTCATGATGAGTAGAGGGAGGCGTCCGGGGCCAAAAGGTCGGCCAGGGCGAGGGCCTCCAGGCGCCCCATGCCGTCCATGTCGGTGAGATCGAAGTGCATCGGGGTCACCGACAGCGCCCCGGCCTCGATTGCGGCGAAGTCGCTGCCGGATTCACGCTGGTAGCCCGCGGCCGGGCCGTAGATCGAATAGCGGCGTCGCCCGCCCTCCTCCGAGAGCAGACGCAGCTCGTCGCGGTACACCCGGCGCCCCAGTCGCGTGACCCACGCCTCGGTGACATCCCCGGGCCCGAGGCCGGGGGCGTTGACGTTCAGGATCACCCGCGGGGGGAAGTCGTCGGCAAGCACCACCGGCACCAGGCGGGCGGCGAAGGCCGCCGCCACGCGGAAGTCGTAGGCCGCGCCGTTCCACTGGTCGGCTGCCTGGTCGGTCGCCTGGGCCGACACGGCGATCGCGGGGAGTCCGAGCAGGATCCCCTCCAGTGCGGCGGCCACCGTGCCCGAGTAGGTCACATCGTCGCCCAGGTTCACGCCCAGGTTGATGCCGCTCACCACCACGTCCGGCGGCGAATCCAGCACACCGGTGGTCGCGAACCGCACGCAGTCCACCGGCGTGCCGTCGGTCGCGTACGCGAGTGTCCCGTCCGCGAGCTGCACCTCCTCGAGGTGCAGCGGATTGTGGATGGTGATGCCGCGCCCGATGGCGCTGCGGTTGGAGTCCGGCGCGATGACCGTCACCCGGCCGTAGGGGCGCAGCGCCTGCGCCAGCGCCAGCAGGCCGGGGGAGGTCACGCCGTCGTCGTTGGTGACCAGGATGTGGGGCAATCGGTCCTCGAGTCGGCGGGACGCCAAGGCTACCGCCTGCGCCGGACGGGGGCCGGGCCCGCGGGTGGGTCAGTCGTAGCGCACGCCCACCAGGCACAGACCGTGGGCGGGCAGGGTCGGCCCGGCGTCCTGGCGCCCCGCCCCGTCCACCAGCGCGGCGGCCCGCTCCGCCGGCCAGCGCCCCAGGCCCACCTGCAGCAGGGTGCCCGCAAGCGTGCGCACCATGCTGCGCAGGAAGGCATCGGCCTCCACCACCAGCACCACCTCGTCACCCCGCTCCTGCACGGAGCACTCCAGCAGCGTCCGCTCGAAGAAGACGTGCTCGGTACGCGTGGGCGTGAAGGCGTGGAAGTCGTGGCGTCCGAGCAGCGCATCCGCGGCCCGGCGCATCGCCGCGAGGTCGAGCCGTCGGCGCACCTCGTGCACCCGCCCTCGGCGCAGGGGCGAGTCGGGTCCCACCAGCAGCCGGTACTCGTACCGGCGCGAGCGCGCGTCGCGGCGCGCGTCGAACCCGGCGGGCGCATCCGCCACGGCCCGTGCGGCGACATCGTGAGGCAGGATCCCGGCGAGCCCCCGCGCGACGCGCTCCACAGGGAGATCCGCGGTGGTCGCCACGCTGGCCACCTGGCCGGCGGCGTGGACGCCGGCATCCGTCCGCCCGGCCACCACCAGGGTTACCGGATGGCGCAACAACGCCACGAGGGCGTCCGAAAGGACGCCCTCGACGGTGCGCAGGCCGGGCTGACGTGCCCAGCCGTGGAATCGCGCCCCGTCGTACTCCAGATCGAGCCGGAGCACCCGGGGTGCGACATCCATCAGGCGGAGGGAGCCACCCCGTGGGAGAGCTCCAGCAGGACCATCTCGGCGGCGTCACCCTGGCGCGGACCGAGCTTCAGGGTGCGGGTGTAGCCACCCTGGACATCCTGGAACGCCGGGCCGATCTCGTCGAACAGGCGGTACGTGACGTCCTTGTTGCGTAGCAGGGCGATGGCCTGCCGGCGCGAGTGCAACGTGTTCTGCTTGGCCAGCGTGATGGCCTTCTCCGCCACGCCGCGGGCGAGCTTCGCCTTCGGGGCCGTGGTCTGGATGCGGCCGTGCTGGAGCAGCGCGGTGGCGAGGTTCGCCGCCATCGCGTCGCGGTGGGCGCTGCTGCGGTTGAGCTTGGGGCCTTGACGGCGGTGGCGCATGCTGTGCCTCTAGTCCTCGTCGCTGCGCAGGCCCAGGCCGTGCGCCGCCAGATTTTCCTTGACCTCTTCGATGCTCTTCTTGCCGAAGTTCGGGATGGCCGACAGCTCGGCCTCCGTCTTGGAGATGAGGTCCCCGATGGTCTCCACGCCGACGCGCTTCAGGCAGTTGTACGACCGCACGCCGAGCTCGAGCTCCTCGATCATGATGTCGTTCATGCCGCCGCCGGGCGGCGGCTCCTCCACCACCGGCTCGCCGAGCAGCTTGGTGCTGTCGGGGTCGGCGAAGATCGCCAGCCGGTTGATGAGGCTTCCGGCGGCCTCCGCGATCGCACCCCGGGGGTCGATGCTGCCGTCGGTCTGGATCTCCAGCAGGAGCCGGTCGTAGTCGGTGCGCTGCCCGACACGCGCGGGGCTCACCTCGTACCGCACCCGCAGCACCGGAGAGAAGTTCGAGTCCACCGGGATGACCCCGATGGTGGTGCCCGGGCCCTTGTTCTGATCCGCGGGCACGTAGCCACGGCCGCGCGCGATCGTGAGGATCATGTCCAGGCGGGCGCCCGACTCGAGGTTGGCCAGCTCGAGCTCCGGGTTCAGGATCTCCAGGTCCGCGGGGACCGAGATGTCGCCGGCCGTGACGACGCCCGGACCCACCTTGGAGAGCTCCACCTCGATCTCGCCCACCTCGCCCTGCAGCCGGCACACGAGGTCGCGCAGCGCCAGGATGATGTCGGTGACGTCCTCACGGACGCCGGGGATGGTGGTGAACTCGTGCTGCACGCCCTCGAAGCGCACGGACGTGACGGCCGCGCCCTCCAGGGACGACAGCAATACCCGGCGGAGGCTGTTACCGAAGGTGTGACCGAAGCCCCGGTCCAGCGGCTCCACCTCGAAGCGGCCGAGGGTGTCGCTGATGGGCTCGTAGGTCATGCGGGGCGACTGGATGTCGAGCACGTGATGCCATCCTTCTCCGGCGGTGCCGGATTGCGGTACAGACGCGGTCGGGCGGGTCGCGGGCATCGGCGCGGGGCCCGCGCGTCACGGACCCCGCCCCATCGCTCACAACCCCGAACCGTTTACTTCGAGTAGAGCTCCACGATGAGCTGCTCGCGCACCGGCAGGTCGATCTCGGTGCGGTCCGGCGCCTTCAGCACCTTCCCGTTCAGCGAGTCGTAGTCGGCCTGCAGCCAGGCGGCGACGACGGTCACCGACTCGGTGGCGGCGCGGATCACTGCCTCAGCGTTCGACCCCTCCTTCACCGTGATGACGTCCTCCGGACGCACCTGGTAGCTGGGGATGTTCACCTTCTTGCCGTTCACCCGGAAGTGACCGTGGTTCACCAGCTGGCGGGCCTGACGGCGCGTGGCGGCGAAGCCGAGGCGGTACACCACGTTGTCCAGGCGCAGCTCGAGCAGGCGCAGCAGGTTCTCGCCGGTGATCCCGGGCTGACGGCTGGCCTTCTCGTAGTAGCGACGGAACTGCTTCTCGAGCACGCCGTAGAAGCGGCGCGTCTTCTGCTTCTCGCGAAGCTGCAGCAGGTACTCGCTCTGGCGGATGCGGCCGCGGCCGTGCTCACCCGGCGGGTAGTTGCGCCGGTCGAGGTACTTCACGCACTTGTCGGTGAGCGCCACGCCCTCACGGCGCGAGAGCTTCACCTGCGGGCCGGTGTAACGAGCCATGCCGGACCCCCTAGACCCGGCGCCGCTTGCGAGGGCGGCAACCGTTGTGGGGGACGGGGCTGACGTCGGTGACCGAGGTGACCTCGATACCGGCGGCCTGCAGCGAGCGGATCGCGGTCTCCCGACCGGAGCCGGGGCCCTTGACGTAGACGTCGACCTTCTGGAGACCGTGCTCCATGCCCTTGCGGGCGGCCGAGTCGGCGGTGACCTGGGCGGCGAAGGGGGTGCTCTTACGCGACCCCTTGAAGCCGGCCGAACCCGCCGTCTCCCACGCGATCACGTTCCCCTGCTTGTCGGTGAGCGTGACGATCGTGTTGTTGAACGACGTCTTGATGTGGGCGTTGCCCACCGCGATGTTCTTACGCGCGCGCCGACGGGTGCGGCCGCGGGTGACCTTCTGGCGTGACAACGAACTCCCTCGGTCTCTTAGCCCTTGCGCTGCTTGCCGACGGTGCGCTTCGGGCCCTTTCGGGTGCGCGCGTTGGTCTTCGTGCGCTGACCGCGCACGGGCAGACCACGCCGGTGACGGAGGCCGCGGTAGCAGCCGATCTCCATCAGGCGCTTCATGTCGTTCGAGCGCTCGCGGCGGAGGTCACCCTCCACCACGAGGGTCTTCTCGATGACGTCGCGCAGGCGCCCGACCTCTTCCTCGGTGAGGTCGCGCACATACGTGTCGCGGTTGATCCCGGTCTCGCTCAGCACCTTGTTGGCCGTCGAGCGACCGATGCCGAAGATGTAGGTCAGACCGATCTCCACGCGCTTCTCGCGCGGGACGTTGACGCCGGCGATGCGTGCCATGTCGCTCCCTTACCCTTGCGTCTGCTTGTGCCGGGCGTTGGAGCAGATCACGAGGAGCTTGCCGTGCCGCTTGATCACGCGGCACTTCTCACAGATCGGCTTCACGGACGCACGAACCTTCACGAGTTTTCCCCTGGTACCGGTCGCCCGGCGGAACGCCGGTCGACAATGTGCGCGGGCACACACGCAGGGGGCCCCCGCGAGCGGCCCGGAATGGTAGCACGCACACTCATGCTGCGGGCAGCGTGAGGATGCGCGGACCGTCGGCGGTGACCGCCACGGTGTGCTCCCAGTGTGCCGAGAGGCTGCCGTCGCGGGACGTGATCGTCCAGCCGTCATCCCCCAGCAACACATCATGCTCGCCGGCGTTCACCATCGGCTCGATGGCGATCACCCAGCCCTCCTCCAGCGCAAGCCCCGAACCGGGCCGGCCGTAGTTGGGCACCTGCGGCTCCTCGTGCATCGACCGGCCCACCCCGTGACCGACCAGGCTGCGGACCACCGAGAACCCGGCGCCCTCCACCTCGGTCTGCACGGCGTGGCCGATGTCGCCCAGGGTGCTGCCCAGGCGGCACGCCTGCACGCCGGCGTCCAGCGATGCGCGCGTGACATCGATGAGCCGCTGCGCGATCGGCGAGATCTGACCCACCCCATACGTACGGGCCGAGTCCGAGACCCAGCCGTCCAGGATCACGCCGATGTCGACGGCGATCACGTCGCCGTCGCGCAGGACGCGGGACCCCGGGATGCCGTGCACCACCTCGTCGTTGACCGAGGCGCAGATGGAGCCGGTGAACCCGTTGTACCCCTTGAACGCGGGCACGCCGCCGTGCGAGCGGATGAACTCCTCCGCCACGGCGTCGAGCTCGCCGGTGGTGGCTCCGGCGACCACGGCGGTGGCGACATGATCATGGCAGGCGGCCAGCACCGCACCCGATGCCGCCATGGCATCGAGCTCGTCCGGGGTCTTCACCACCGGACCGCGGTTGCGCCGCGCGGCCACGTCCTGCCGCCTAGCTGCTCTGCGACGCCGGGAGGTGCGCGACGATCGCGTCATGCACACCGTCCACCGTGCCGAGGCCGTCGATCTCGCGCAGCAGACCGCGCTCGCCGTAGTAGGCGATGAGCGGAGCGGTCTGGTCCTCGTAGACGCGCAGCCGGTTCTCGATCGTCTCCAGCGTGTCGTCGCCGCGGCCACGACCCAGAAGGCGCTGGATCAGCTCGTCGCGGGGCACCGCCAGGGAGATCACGGCGTCCAGCGGGGCGCCCAGGGCGTCCAGCATCTCGGCCAGGGCGTCCGCCTGCGGCACCGAGCGGGGGAAGCCGTCGAGCAGGAACCGGTCCTGCGCGAGTGACCCGTCCTCGCCCACCAACCGCTCGCGGATCATCCCGATCACCACGGCGTCGGGCACCAGGTCGCCGGCGTCCATGTAGCGCTTGGCCTCCACGCCCAGCTGGGAGCCCTCGGCCACGGCGGCGCGCAGCAGGTCCCCGGTGGAGAGGTGGATCAGGTCGTACCGGTCACGCAGGAGCTCGGCCTGAGTGCCTTTGCCGGCCCCGGGGGGCCCGAGGATGATCAGTCTGGCTATTTGAGGAACCCTTCATACGAACGCATCATCAGCTGCGCCTCCATCTGGCGCATGGTGTCGAGCGCGACACCGACAACGATCAGGATGGATGTGCCGCCCAGCACCCCGAACACCACATTCGAGTCCGGGATGTAGCGGAAGGCGATGTTGGGCAGCTCCGCCACCGCGGCGAGGTAGATCGCACCGGGCAGGGTCAGTCGGGTGAGCACCCGGTCCAGGTACACGGCCGTGGGCCGGCCCGGCCGCACGCCCGGGATGAACCCACCGTACTTCTTCAGGTTGTCCGCCTGGTCCACCGGGTTGAACTGCACCGCGGTGTAGAAGTAGGTGAACAGGGCGATCAGCAGGCCCTCGAAGGCGATGTAGTACCACGAGCCCGGCGCCAGGAAGTCGGAGATCGACTGGAACACGGAGCCGCGGCCGGCGAGCTCGGCGAACGTCGGCGGCAGGATCACCACCGACGACGCGAAGATCACCGGGATCACGCCCGCCATGTTCACGCGCAGCGGCATGTAGGTGGTGCCACCCGAGGTCATGCGCCGGCCCACCACGCGCTTGGCGTACTGGATAGGGATCCGGCGCTGGCCCTCATTGATGAACACCACCCCGATGAAGACCGACAGGGTGATGAGCAGGATGATCACCTGCGTGACCGGCGGGAGCGTGAGCCACCCGTCGATGGCGTCGGGCACACTGGCGACGATGCTGGCGAAAATCAGCAGCGAGATGCCGTTTCCCACACCGCGCTGGGTGATCAGTTCACCCAGCCACATCAGCATCGTGGTGCCGGTGGTGACCGAGAGCACGATCAGGAACGTGCGGCCCATGTCCACGCCGGGCAGTGCGTCCTGCGACTTGAAGTACAGGACGTACGCGATCGACTGCATCAGCGCGAGCACCACGGTGAAGTACCGCGTGTACTGCGTGATCTTCTGCTGGCCGGCCTCGCCCTCCTTCTGGAGCTTCTCCAGAGAGGGGATCACCACCGTCATGAGCTGCAGGATGATGCTCGCGGTGATGTACGGCATGATGCCGAGCGCGAACACAGCGAACCGCGTCAGCGCACCGCCCGCGAACAGGTTCAGGAAGTCCAGAAGGCGGCTTCCGCGCTCATCGATCGCGGCCTGGAGCTGATCCAGGTCCACGCCCGGCACCGGAACGAACGAGCCGAACCGGTAGATCGCAAGGATCAGCGCGGTGAACAGCAGCTTCTTGCGCAGGTCCGGGGACCGGAGCGCGCTGAGGATCGTCTGCAGCATCCCCTAGTGGTGGAGGGCCGGGCGGAAGGCCATCAGGCCTCCGCGCCCGCCTCGCCGATCAGTTCCACCTTGCCGCCGGCGGCCTCGATCTTGGTGCGCGCCGAGGCCGACACCGCGTCGATGCGGACGGTGAGCGCCCGGTCGATCTCGCCGTTACCGAGCAGCTTGACGGCCCAGCCGCGGTTCGCGTTGTTCTTCACGAGACCGGCGGCCTCGAGCGCGGCGATGTCCACCGTGGCACCGGCCTCGAACACCGACAGGCTGCCGACGTTCACCGGCACCGAGTGGGTCCGGAACGGGCCCATCGGCATGGACATCTTGCGGTTGGAGCCACGCAGCTTGCCCTGCTGCATGTAGATCGGGACCTGGCCACCCTGGTAGCCGGGACGGACGCCGCCACCCGACCGGGAGCCGAGACCCTTCTGGCCACGGCCCGACGTCTTGCCGGTGCCGGAGCCGATGCCGCGACCCACGCGCTTGCGCGGGCGCTTCGCACCCGGACGGGGAGCGAGACGGTCGAGGACGATCTCCTCGGCCGCGGTCTCCTCGACTTCGCTCTGTCGCACCTCAGCCATTCGACACCTGCTCAACGCGGATCAGACGGGACACCAGCCGGAGCTGGCCCTGGAGCTGCGGCGAATCGTCGTGCTCCACGGACTGGCCGATGCGGCGCAGACCGAGCGAGCGCAGCGCGCCGCGGTGGCGCTGCTGCGTGCCGATCTCGGACCGCACCTGGGTGATGCGCAGACGGCTCATTCGGCCGCCCCCGCACCCGCCCCGACCGCCTCGGTGGCGGCGGCGCCGGAGCCCTTGGACACGCCCAGCACCTCGCCGACGCTCTTGTCGCGCAGCGCGGCGACCTCCTCGGGCCGCCGCAGCGACTTGAGGCCCGCCACGGTGGCGGCGATGAGGTTCACCGGGTTGCTGGTCCCCAGCGACTTGCTGAGGATGTCGCGGATGCCCGCCAGCTCGAGGACGGCGCGCACCGCACCGCCGGCGATCACGCCGGTACCCTCGCTGGCCGGCTTCAGCAGCACCTTGCCGGCGCCGGCCCGCCCGAGCACCTCATGGGTGATCGTGGAGCGGTACATCGGCACCGTGAACAGGTTCTTCTTCGCGTCCTCGACGGCCTTCTGAATCGCCACCGGAACTTCTTTGGCCTTGCCATGCCCGACGCCGACCGTGTCGACCTCGTTCCCCACGACCACAAGAGCCGAGAACGAGAAGCGACGGCCACCCTTCACGACCTTCGCCACACGGTTGACCTGGACCACGCGCTCGCTGAGCTCGAGCCCATCCGGGTTGATCTTGCCGCCTCGGCGGACCTCTGCCACTCGCCTACCCCCGGCCTCTAGAACTCGAGCCCGCCCTCGCGGGCGCCGTCCGCGAGCGCCTTCACACGCCCGTGGTACTTGTACCCGCCGCGGTCGAAGACCACGCGGTCCACACCAGCAGCCTTGGCGCGCTCGGCTACGAGCTTGCCCACCTCGGCCGCCGCCTCACCCTTCACCAAACCGCGCAGAGCGGCCTCGTGTGATCCCGCCGCCGCCAGGGTGTGCCCCCGGACGTCGTCGATGATCTGGGCGTAGATGCGCTTGTTGGAGCGGGACACGCTCAAGCGCGGACGCTCGCCGCTACCCACGACCTTGCCGCGGATACGACGGTGACGCCGCTGACGTGACTCAACTGTGCTGAGACCCATGCCCTTACGCTCGCTTCCCGACCTTGCGGCGAACATGCTCGCCGGCGTACCTGATCCCCTTGCCCTTGTAGGGCTCGGGCGGCCGCACACCGCGGATCTGCGCGGCGATCTGGCCAACAGCCTGCTTGTCGATCCCTCGCACCACCACCTGCGTGGGCGCCGGCACCTCGAAGGTGATGCCGTCGGGAGGGGCGATGCTAACAGGGTGCGAGAAGCCCGCGGCGATCTCCAGGGCCGTGCCCTTGAGCTGGGCACGGTACCCGACGCCGACGATCTCGAGCGACCGCTCGAAACCGGTGCTGACGCCCTCGACCATGTTGGCGATGAGGCTGCGGGACAGTCCGTGCAGGGCACGGTGCGGACCACGGTCGGTGGGCCGGGTCACGACGATCTGACCGTCCTCCTGGGCGACCCGGATCGGCTCGACCACGGTGTGGCTGAGCTCGCCCTTGGGGCCCTTGACGGTGACCTTCTGGCCGGACAGCTCGACGCTGACGCCGTCCGGGAGTGTGATGGGTGCGCGTCCGATTCGGCTCATCGTTCCCCTACCAGACCTTGCAGAGGACCTCGCCGCCGATACCGCGGCGACGGGCCTCATGGCCGGTGATGACGCCCTGCGAGGTGGACAGCACGGCGATGCCCATGCCGCCCAGGACTCGGGGGATGTTCCCGTGATCGGCGTACACGCGACGACCGGGCTTCGACACGCGGTCGAGACCGGAGATCACACGACGGCGGTCGCGGCTGTACTTCAGCTTGACGACAAGGTCGGTACCGACCTCTGCGTCACGCAGCTCGTAGTCGGTGATGTAGCCCTCGTCGCGGAGCACGCGGGCGATCTCACCCTTCAGCTTGCTGCCGGGCATCTCCACGGCATCGTGCAGCGCCAGGTTGGCGTTGCGGATGCGCGTGAGCATGTCGGCGATGGGATCGGTAAGCACTACCAGGAACTCTTCGTCATGCCGGGGATGACGCCGGCGTGGGCGGACTCCCGCAGGCAGATCCGGCAGAGGCCGAACTTGCGGAACACCGCGCGCGGCCGGCCGCAGCTGTGGCAGCGGGTGTACTGCTGGGTGCGGTACTTCGGCGTCCGGGACGCCTTCACGCGCAGGCTGGTCTTCGCCACGTTCCTCCTCTACCTGCGGCCGCGGCCCTTGCCGCCACCGAACTTCTTCTGCTTACGCCGGCGGCGGGCGGCCCGCTCTTCGGCCGAGTAGCCCTCGGCGCGGAACGGCAGACCGAGGTGACGCAGCAGGGCGCGCCCCTCCGCGTCGGTCTCCGCCGAGGTCGTGATGGTCACGTTCAGACCCACCACGTTCTCCACCCGGTCGTAGTCGATCTCCGGGAAGATGGTGTGTTCGCGCAGGCCGAGGTTGTAGTTCCCCCGCCCGTCGAAGCCGTCGGGGTTGATGCCGCGGAAGTCGCGGATCCGCGGGAGGGCGACCGACGTGAGCCGGTCCAGGAACTCCCACATCTGGTTGCCGCGCAGCGTGACCTTCGCGCCGATCGGCATACCCTCGCGGAGCTTGAACTGGGCGATCGACTTGCGCGCCCGCGTCATGCACGGCTTCTGGCCGCTGATGGTCGCGAGCTGCTCCATCGCCTGGTCGAGGGCCTTGCTGTTGGTCTTCGCCTCGCCCACACCCATGCTGAGCGTGATCTTGAGCAGCTTCGGGTGCTGCATGGTCGAGCTGTAGCCGAACTCCTCCTGGAGCTTGGCCCGGATCTCGTCCTGGTAGCGCTGCTTCAGGCGCGCGGGCGGCGGCGGCGTGTACGTGGTCTTCTCGGCCATCAGTCCAGCTTCTCCCCGCTCCGGGCCGACACCCGCACCTTCCGGCCGTCGATCTCCTGGATGCGAACCCGCGTGGGCAGGTTGTCCTTCGGGTCGATCAACGACACGTTCGAGAGGTGCACGGGCGCCGGGCGCTCGATGACACCGCCCGGCTCGTTGGGCGGGCGCGGCTTCGTGTGCCGCTTGATGATGTTGACGCCCTCCACGACGACGCGCTGCTCGTCCGGCCGGACCTCCAGCACCACGCCTGCCTTGCCCTTGTCCTTGCCGGCCAGGAGCACGACGCGGTCGCCCTTACGGATACGGGCCGGCATCACAGCACCTCCGGGGCAAGCGAGATGATCTTCATGAAGTTCTTCTCGCGCAGCTCACGGGCCACGGGGCCGAAGATGCGCGTGCCCCGCGGGTTGTGGGCGGTGTCGATGATCACGGCGGCGTTCTCGTCGAAGGAGATGAACGTCCCGTCCTCGCGACCGTGCTCCTTACGGGTGCGCACGATGACGGCGCGGACGACGTCGCCCTTCTTGATCGACCCGTTCGGCACGGCCGTCTTGACGGTGCCGACGATCACGTCGCCCACCGTCGCGGTCCGCCGGCGGGAGCCGCCCATGATGCGGATGCACAGGATCTCCCGTGCACCGGTGTTGTCTGCGACACGCAGACGTGTCTCAACCTGAATCACGAGGGCGCCCTACCTTGCCTTCTCGACGATCTCGACCAGACGCCAGCGCTTCTGCCGCGACAGCGGACGGCACTCCACCACCCGGACGAGGTCGCCCACGCCGGCGGTGTTGTTCTCGTCATGCGCGTGCAGCTTCGACGAGCGGCGCACGGTCTTCTTGTACACGGGGTGACGCTGCTGGGTCTCCAGCAGCACCGTGATGGTCTTGTCCCGGGAGGACGACACCACGAGGCCCTGGCGGACCTTGCGGCGTGCGATCGAATCCTGGGGTGTGGCGGCCGTGGTCATGACAGCTCCCGCTCGTGCGCAATCGTCAGCAGGCGCGCGATCTCGCGCCGGCGGACCTTCAGCTCCGACGTGCGCTCCAGGGCCCCGGAGGCGTTCTGGAACCGCAGGTTGAAGTAGGCCTCTCGCGTCTCGGCGAGCTGACGCTCCAGCTCGTCGTCGGACAGGTCCCTGATCTCCTTGGACTTCACTACGCCCCCACGTCCTCGCGCGTGACGAACTTGCAGCGGATGGGGAGCTTGGTCGCGGCGAGACGCATGGCGTCGCGCGCGAGCGGCTCCGGCACACCGGCGAGCTCGAACATGATCCGACCCGGCTTCACCGTCGCCACCCAGCCCTCGGGCGAACCCTTACCGGAACCCATGCGGGTCTCGGCCGGCTTCTTGGTGACGGGCAGGTGCGGGAAGATGGTGATCCACACCTTGCCACCACGCTTGATGCGGCGGGTCATGGCGATACGGGCCGCCTCGATCTGCCGGTTCGTGATGGCCGCCGGCTCCAGGGCCTTCAGACCGTACTCGCCGAAGGCGATCTGGTCGTGACCCTTGGTGAGCCCCCGGCGACGACCGCGGTGGTGCTTGCGGTGCTTGGTGCGCTTGGGCATCAGCATCAGTTACCACCCCCCTGACGGTCGCCACCGCGGTTGCCACCGCGGTCCCCGCCCCGGCCCCGACGGTCGCGTCGCGGACGACGCGGCGGCGGAGCTGCCTCCATGTCGGTGCGGCCGCGGCTGTCCTGCACGCCCTCCGGCAGCACCTCACCCTTGTTGATCCACACCTTCACGCCGATGCGCCCGAAGGTGGTCTTGGCCTCGTGGAAGCCATAGTCGATGTCGGCGCGAAGCGTGTGCAGCGGCACGCGCCCGTCCGAGTAGTGCTCGGAGCGCGACATCTCGGTGCCACCCAGGCGGCCGCCGCACTGCACCTTCACGCCCTGGGCGCCGGAGCGCATGGCGGAGGTGAGGGCACGCTTCATCGCCCGGCGGAAGCTCACGCGGTTTTCGAGCTGCTCGGCGATCGACTGGGCGACCAGCTTCGCGTCCAGCTCGGGCCGCTTGATCTCGTTGATGTTCACCTGGATCTGCTTGCCGGTGAGCCGGTTGAGCTCGCGGCGCAGGGCGTCCACCTCGGACCCGCTCTTGCCGATGACGATCCCCGGACGTGCCGTGAAGATGTCGACGGTGAGCTTGTTCTGGTCCTTCTTCAGGTGGATCGACGAGAGGCCGGCGTGGCTGAGCTTGCCGATGATGTGGTCCCGCACCGCGCGGTCCTCGTCCAGGTAGCTGGCGAAGTCGCGCTGGGAGAACCAGTTGCTGCGCCAGCCGTTGAGGACGCCCAGACGGAATCCGGTGGGGTTGATCTTCTGACCCATAAGTGCCCTAACGCTCCGTCTCGGCGACTGCGATGGTGATGTGGCACGTCCGCTTCATGATCGGCGTGGCGCGACCCTGCGCCCGGGGCCGGAAGCGCTTGATCGTGGGGCCCTCATCCACGGTGATCCGGGCCACCACGAGGTCGCGCACATCGAGACCGTGGTTGTGGTCGGCGTTCGCGATCGCGGACTGCAGCACCTTGCGCACCGGCACGGCGGCGGCGCGGGTGCTGTACGCCAGGATCGCCTGCGCGTCCGCGATCGACTCGCCGCGGATCAGGTCGGCGACCAGGCGGGCCTTGCGCGCCGACGTGCGGACGAACTTGGCCTGCGCCACGGCGCCCGGCGTGGTGGTCGTCTGCGCCATGGCTATCGCCTCATGGTGGAGGTGCGGTCAGAACCCGCGTGCCCCCGGTAGGTGCGCGTGGGCGCGAACTCGCCCAGCTTGTGGCCGACCATGCTCTCGCTCACGAAGATCGGCACGTGCTTGCGGCCGTCGTGCACCGCGATCGTGTGGCCGACCATCTCCGGGAAGATGGTCGACGTCCGCGACCACGTGCGGACGATGCGCTTCTCGTTGGCCGTGTTCATGTCCTCGATCCGCTTCATGAGCTTCGGATCCACGAACGGGCCCTTCTTCAGGCTGCGACCCATGTGCTGCTACCGGCCTTCCGTGTGCTTGCCGCGCTTACGACCGCGAACGATGTACTTCGAGCTCTGCTTCGTCTTGTTCCGGGTGCGGTACCCGTTGGTGGGCACGCCCCAGGGGGTCACCGGGTGGCGACCGGAGTTGCTCTTGCCCTCACCACCACCATGCGGGTGGTCGACCGGGTTCATGGCCGAACCACGGACGCGCGGACGCACGCCCTTCCACCGGCTCCGGCCGGCCTTCCCGATGGTGATGTTCTCGTGCCCGACATTGCCGATCTGACCGATCGTGGCGCGGCAGTCCAGGTGGACCATGCGCATCTCGGACGACGGCAGGCGCAGGGTGGCGTAGTCGCCCTCCTTCGCCATGAGCTGCGCGCCGGTACCCGCGGAGCGGACGATCTGACCGCCGCGGCCCGCCTGCAGCTCGATGTTGTGCACGATCGTACCCGTGGGGATGTCCCGCAGCGGCAGGGCGTTCCCGGGCTTGATGTCCGCCGTGGGACCGCTCATCACCGTGTCGCCCACGCGCAGCTTGAGCGGCGCCAGGATGTAGCGCTTCTCGCCGTCGGCGTAGTGCAACAGCGCGATGCGCGACGTCCGGTTGGGGTCGTACTCGATGGTGGCGACCTTCGCCGGCACGCCGTCCTTCTGGCGCTTGAAGTCGATGATGCGGTAACGGCGCTTGTGCCCGCCGCCGATGTGGCGGCTGGTGATGCGACCGTTGTTGTTGCGGCCACCGGTCTTCGAGACCTTGCCGAGAAGTGACTTCTCGGGCGTGGTCGAGGTGATCTCCTCGAAGTCCGACCCGGTGACGAACCGGCGACCCGGCGACGTGGGCTTGTACTTCTTGATTCCCATGGCCTACGCCCCCTCGAAGAGTTCGATCTTGTCGCCGGGCTTCAGCTCGACGATCGCCTTCTTCCAGCCGGGACGACGACCGCGCGTGTAGCCGCGGCGCTTCGGCTTGCTCTGCACCGTGACCGTCCGGACGTCGGTGACCGTGACGTCGAACATCTCCTCGACGGCCTGGCGGACCTCGGTCTTGTGCGCCTCGTCCAGCACCCGGAAGGTGTACTGGTTGTGGGCCTGCACGAGCTGGAAGCTCTTCTCCGAGATCACCGGGCGGATGATCACCCGGCGGATGTCGTCACGCAGCCCGCTCATTCGCCGGCCTCCTTCGTGCTCGTCTCGCCGGCGTCATCGGAGGCGCCGGCGTCGGTGCCCTCGGGAGCCTCGGCGGTCGCGTCCTCGCCGGTGTCGGCGTCCGCGTCCTCGGCGGCCGGCTCAGCGGCGGCCTTCTCGGCGGTGGCGTCGACGATCGGCCGGCGCGCGGGCGCCTTGGCCGCCGCCTTCTTGACCGCGGGCTTGGGCTCGGGCGTGACCGACTCGACGTCGGCGGGACCGCCGGTCAGCCGCTCCCACGCCTCACGGGCGAACAGGAGCGCGCGGGCGGCGACGATGTCCACCACCTCGAGCTCCGCGGCGGCGAGGATGTAGACGCCCTCGATGTTGCGGAACGAGAGGGCCTCGACCGAACGGATGTCGTCCACCACCACCAAGAGCGGCCGGACGTTGACGGCGTCGGGCGCCTGGCGCAGGTACTCCACCGCGCGCTTGGTCGACGGCACGTCCCAGCCGGTCGGCTCCATCAGCGCCAGCGTGCCGCGCTCGGCGTGGGCCCGGAGGGCCGCACGGTGCGCCTGCTGGCGGATCTTGCGGTTGACCTTGCCGCCGTAGCTGCGCGGGGTCGGGCCGAAGACGATCCCACCGCCGGTCCACTGGGGAGACCGGGTGGAGCCCTGACGGGCGCGGCCGGTGCCCTTCTGGCGCCACGGCTTCGCGCCACCGCCGCTCACCTCGGAGCGGTTCTTGGTGGAGTGCGTGCCGGCGCGCCGGGCGGCCAGCTCGGCCACCACGGTCTCGTGGATCAGGTGCTGCTTGATCGGCTGCTCGGCCAGGGTCTGCGCCAGGGCGGCGCGACCGACCGTGACACCGTCGGTGTTGAGAAGGGGCAGCGGGGTCATTCGGGCCTCACGATCACGATGCCGTTCACGCCGCCGGGAACGGCGCCGCGGACGAGCAGGATGTTGCGCTCGGGATCGCGGTCGACGACCTGCAGGCCACGCTGCGTCACGGTACGGGCACCCATGTGACCGCTCATGCGCAGCCCCTTGAAGACACGCGCCGGGTACGCGGCCGCACCGATCGAGCCGGGACGGCGGACGTTGTGCGAACCGTGGCTGGTCGGACCGCGCTGGAAGTTGTGCCGCTTGATGGTGCCGGCGTAGCCCTTGCCCTTCGAGGTGCCGGTGATGCGCACCATCTCGCCGGGCTCGAAGGCATCGACCGTCACGACGTCGCCCAGGGAGAGGTCACCGACCAGCTCGTCCGGGGAGAACTCGTGCAGGTGGCGCACCGGCGGGGCGCCGGCCTTCTTGAGGTGACCCAGCTCGGGCTCGTTGAGCCGCTTGGGGCGCACCGCGCCGAAGCCGAGCTGCACGGCCTCGTAGCCGTCGCTCTCGGCGGTCTTGATCTGGGTGACCGGGCAGGGACCCGCCTCGATCACGGTGAGGGACACGCGGGTGCCGTCCTCGCCGAAGACCTGGGTCATGCCCAGCTTGCGTCCGATGATCGCCGCCATGCCGCTACGCCTTGATCTCGATGTCGACGCCGGCCGGCAGGTCGAGGCGCATGAGCGAGTCGACCGTCTTGGGCGTGGGCGAGTAGATGTCGATCAGACGCTTGTGCGTGCGGATCTCGAAGTGCTCGCGGGAATCCTTGTCCTTGAACGGCCCGCGAATCACGCAGTACACGTTGCGCTCCGTGGGCAGTGGGACAGGACCCGAGATGGTCGCGCCGCTGCGCTGAGCCGTCTCCACGATGGAGGCAGCGCTCTTGTCGATCAGCTCATGATCGTAAGCTTTGAGCCGAATCCGGATCTTGTTCTGCTGCACTCTGCGAAACGCCTTTCCGGGAAAGAAAACCCCGCCGCCTCCCTGGGGAGCGCGGCGGGGCCAGGGGCGAGCCCTGTTACTCGGTGATCGTCTCCACGACGCCGGCACCCACGGTGCGGCCACCCTCGCGGATCGCGAAGCGGAGGCCCTCCTCCATCGCGATCGGCTGGATCAGCTCGATGTCGATGGTGACGTTGTCCCCCGGCATGACCATCTCGACGCCCTCCTGGAGGGTGACGACGCCGGTCACGTCGGTGGTCCGGAAGTAGAACTGCGGGCGGTAGCCCTGGAAGAACGGGGTCTTACGGCCACCCTCGTCCTTGGACAGCACGTACACCGACGCACGGAACTTCGTGTGCGGGGTGATGGACTTCGGGGCGGCGAGCACCTGACCGCGCTGGATGTCCTCGCGCTTGACGCCACGGAGCAGCGCGCCGATGTTGTCGCCGGCGCGGCCCTCGTCGAGCAGCTTGCGGAACATCTCGACGCCGGTGACGACGGTCTGCTCGGTGGAGTCGGTCATACCGACGATGTCGATCGTCTCGCCGACCTTGATGATGCCGCGCTCGACACGGCCGGTGGCGACGGTGCCACGACCGGTGATGGTGAAGACATCCTCCACCGGCATCAGGAACGGCTTGTCGACGTCGCGCTCCGGCACCTCGACGAACTCGTCGACGGCGGCCATGAGCTCGAGGATCTGGGCCTCGGCGTCCGCGTCACCGTTCAGCGCCTTCAGCGCCGAACCCTTGATGATCGGGGTGTCGTCACCCGGGAACTCGTACTGCGACAGGAGCTCACGCACCTCGAGCTCGACGAGCTCCAAGAGCTCCTCGTCGTCGACCATGTCGGCCTTGTTCAGGAACACGACGATCGACGGCACGCCCACCTGGCGGGCCAGGAGGATGTGCTCACGGGTCTGCGGCATCGGGCCGTCGGCCGCGGACACCACCAGGATCGCGCCGTCCATCTGGGCGGCACCGGTGATCATGTTCTTCACGTAGTCCGCGTGACCGGGACAGTCGACGTGCGCGTAGTGACGGTTGTCGGTCTCGTACTCGACGTGCGACGTCGCGATCGTGATGCCGCGCTCGCGCTCCTCAGGAGCCTTGTCGATCGAGTCGTACGCGATCGCCTCACCGCCGCTCTTCTCAGCGAGAACCTTGGTGATGGCGGCGGTCAGCGTCGTCTTCCCATGGTCAACGTGACCGATGGTGCCGACATTGACGTGCGGCTTGGACCTGTCGAACTTCTCTTTCGCCATCAATCGCTCCCTCTGAGCACTCTGCGATACGACCACCCGCGGGCGGGCGTCCCCGACGAGGAATATCCCCGGGCGCAAAACGCGCGGCCCGAAGGCCGCGCGCGATAAACCGGGCGCTCCGTAGAGCCCGGGAAGAATACCGAGCCTCCTCCCGGCCCGCAAGCGCGGGTGAAGGGGGCCGTCGACGCGGCTCGGGAGTTCTAGCATGCGCGGATGGTCAACGGTGACTTCGTGCGCGATCTTCGCCGGGATGTGGCCGGAGAGGTCCGGGACGACATCGCGTCGCGCGAGCTCTACGCGGCCGATGCCAGCCTCTACCGGCGGCGTCCGGCCGCGGCGCTGAGGGCCCTCCGCGACGACGATCTGGACGCGGCCGTGGCCGCCTGTGCGCGAGTCGGTATGCCGTTGACGATGCGAGGTGCCGGGACCAGCCTGGCAGGGCAGGCCGTCGGCGCCGGTCTGGTGGTCGACTGCGGCGCGCTGGCGTCGGTCGAGATCGATCCGGACGCGTGCGTCGCGCGGGTGGGTCCGGGGGTGGTGCTGGACCGCCTCAACGCGGCGGCGCGGCCGCACGGGCTGATGTTCGGCCCGGATGTGGCCACGGGCAGCCGAGCGACGCTGGGCGGGATGATCGCCAACAACTCCGCAGGCGCCCGCTCGGTGGTCCACGGCCTCACCGCGGATCACGTGCTGGCCCTCGACGTGACGATGGCCGACGGCGCCCGGGCCACGCTGCGGCGGGGCGGGCCGGCCCCGGCCGCCCTGCGGGAGGCAGTTCCGCTGGCCGCATGTTTCCGAGGGCCGGGGCTGATGCGACGGGTCTCCGGATACGCCCTCGATGCGCTCGGAGGCGACGCGCCGGACTGGCCCCGGCTGCTGTGCGGGTCCGAGGGGACGCTCGCGGTCACCCGCCGCGCCGAGTTGCGCCTGGTGCCGATCCCCGCGTCGCGCGTGCTCGCGCTCCTGCCGTACCCGTCGGTGGACGCCGCCCTGCGCGATGTGCCCGCCCTTCTGGAGACGGGCCCGTCCGCCGTCGAGCTGATGGACCGCTCCCTCATCGAACCGGAGAACCGCCCGGCGGCGGTGCGCGACCTGCTCGGCGTGGTGGTGACGGCGCCCGCGCTGCTGCTGGTGGAGTACAGCGGCGAGCCGGAGGAAACCGAGGCCGCGCTATGCGGGCTGCCGCGTGCCAGGGCACTGCGCTCCCCCCACGAGCAGGCGGCCATGTGGGCCGTGCGGCGCACGGGCATCGCGCGCGCCCTGCGCGGCGCCGGCCTGGGCCCCGACCCGCGCCCGCTGGCGTTCATCGAGGATCCGGCGGTGCCGCCGGAGCGCCTGGCGGACTTCGCGGACGAGGTACGGCGGCTCCTCGCCGCCGAGGGGCTGCCGGCGGTCTGGTACGGCCATGCCAGCGTGGGATGCCTGCACATCCGGCCGCTGCTGGACCTGCGCCATCCGGGGGCCGCGGCGTGCGTGCGCCGGGTGGCCGAAGCCGTGGCCGACCTGGTGGCCGCGCACGAGGGTTCGCTGTCGGGCGAGCACGGCGACGGGCGCGTACGCAGCGAACTGCTGCCGCGGATGTATCCGCCCGAGACCATCGCCGCATTCGGGGAACTGAAGCGGCTGTTGGACCCCGACGGCATCCTCAACCCGGGGATCCTCACGAACCCCGAACCCCTCGATGCGGGGCTGCGCCTGCTCGCGTCGCCCCCGCGTGCCGCCCGGCGCACGGCCCTGGACTTCGGCGCCGAGGGCGGGCTGGCGCGCGCGGGTGAGGCCTGCAACGGCAACGGAACCTGCAGGGCGCGCACGACGACGATGTGCCCGAGCTATCAGGCGCTGCAGGATGAGCGCCACTCCACCCGCGGCCGGGCGGTGCTGCTGCGCGCGGCGCTCGAGGGGCGGCTGCCCGGGGGCCTCGCCGATCCGGGGCTGCACGAGGCGCTCGACCTGTGCCTGGGGTGCAAGGCCTGCGCCGCCGAGTGCCCGGCACAGGTGGACATGGCCGCACTGAAGGTGGAGGCGCTCGCGCACCGGCACCGGGAACACCGGCCCGGGCTCGCCACGCGCGCCGCGGCCCACACCCACCGCCTTCTGGCGCTCGGCTCGCGGGCCCCCCGCGCGGCGGCGGCCGGCCTGCGCCTCGCACGGGCGTTGGGCGCACCGGATGCCCCGGTGCCGGCGCGCCGGTGGAGGCCCACCCCGCGGCGTCGCGCAAACGGCCCACCGGTGGTGCTGATGGCGGACACCTTCACGCGCTTCCTGGAACCCGCCGTCGGCGATGCCGCCCTGCGGGTGCTCGAGGCCACCGGCGCGAGCGTGCGCGTGGTCGATCCGGGGTGCTGCGGACGGCCGCTGCTGAGCCAGGGCTTCATCGCGCCCGCTCGGCGGGCCGGGCGCCGCGCCCTGGACCGCCTGGCGCCGCACGCGATGGCCGACGTGCCGATCGTCGTCCTGGAGCCCTCGTGCTGGTCGATGCTCGCCGACGACCTGCGTCGCCTCCTTCCCGACGATCCGCGCACGGCCTGGGTGGCGGACCGGGTGATGCCCCTGGAGCAGGCGCTGGCCGAGCTCGGGGCGCCCCGGCTGGCCGGGCCCACGGGGCCCGCCCTGGTGCACGACCACTGCCATTCGCGGGCGCTCGCCGGTGACCGTGCTCCGGCGCGCCTTGCCGCCCTGACCGGTGGCGACGTCGTGCCCTCCGGGGCGGGCTGCTGCGGGATGGCCGGCGCGTTCGGGTACCGTCACCCCGAGACGTCGCGCGCCATCGGCGAGCAGCGCCTGGCGCCCGCGGTCCGCGACGCGCCCGGCGTGGTCGTGGCGCCCGGCACCTCCTGCCGGGCCCAGATCACCCGCCTCACCGGCCGGCGCGCCCTGCATCCGGCCGAGCACCTGTCGTCACTGCTCCAGGAGGACCGATGATCACCGCCGACCGGGGCCTGGGAGTGCCGGCCCGCGCCGTGAACGGAGCGATCGCCTGGTGGATCGGCCGCCTTGGGTTGCCGCTGCCGCGCCTCGCGCTGCTGCGGGTGCACGGCCGGCGCACGGGCCGCCTCCACGAGGTGCCCGTGCTGATCGCCCACTCGCGCGGATCGCGGTACCTGGTGGCGCCGCGCGGGCGCACCGACTGGGCGCGGAACCTGGCGGCGGCCGGCTGGGGTGAGCTTCGGTACGGCCGGCGCACCGAGCGCGTCGAGGCCCTCGCGGTGGAGGGGCCCGAACGGCTCCGCGCCATCGGCGCATACCTGCGGACCTACGGCGTGATGACCCGGCGCCTGTTCGGCCTGCCGCGCCGGCCCTCGGCCGACCGCATCGCCGCGGTGGCGCCGGCGCACCCCACCTTCCGCATCCGCACCCGCGACGACCGTATGAACGACGACGGGCCGCCCGAAGGCGGCCCGTCGTGAGCACCATGTCGCCTGCGGCTACTCGGCCGAGGCGCCCACCTTCTTCTTGATCTCCTCGGCGATGGAGTTCGGCACTTCCTGGTAGGAGTGGAACTGCATCGAGAAGGTCGCGCGGCCCTGCGTGGCCGAGCGCACCGAGGTGGCGTAACCGAACATCTCCGACAGCGGCACCTGGGCGTTGACCACCTCGGCCGTGCCACGGCTCTCCATGCCGCCGATGCGCCCACGGCGCGAGGTGAGGTCGCCCACCACCGTGCCCACGAACTCCTTGGGGGCGGTCACCTCGACGGCCATCACCGGCTCCAGCAGGGTCGGGCTGGCGCGCTTCACGGCCTCGCGGACGGCCATCGAGCCGGCGATCTTGAACGCGATCTCCGACGAGTCGACCTCGTGGTAGGACCCGTCGATGAGCTGGACCTTGACGTCCACCATGGGGAAGCCGGCGACCACGCCGGTCTCCAGCGCCTCGCGGATACCCTGGTCGACCGCCGGGATGTAGTCCTTCGGGATGGCGCCACCCACGATCTTGCTCTCGAACTCGTAGCCCTTGCCCAGCTCGTTCGGCTCCACCGAGACGTAGACGTGACCGAACTGGCCGCGACCACCGGTCTGACGGACGAACTTCCCCTCCACCTTCGTGACGGGCTTGCGGATCGTCTCGCGGTAGGCCACCTGCGGCGCACCGACGTTGGCGTCCACGCTGAACTCGCGCATGAGCCGGTCGACGATGATCTCGAGGTGCAGCTCGCCCATGCCCTCGATGACGGTCTGGGCCGTCTCCTCGTCCGTGTGGACGCGGAATGTCGGGTCCTCGTCGGACAGACGCGCCAGGGCGGTGGAGAGCTTCTCCTGGTCGGCCTTGGTCTTGGGCTCGATCGCCAGACCGATGACCGGCTCCGGGAACGTCATCTGCTCGAGGATGACCGGGTTGTCGGGGTCGCAGAGCGTGTCGCCGGTGCTCGTGGTCTTCAGTCCGACGGCGGCGACGATGTCCCCGGCCTCGACCTCGTCGATGTCCTCGCGGTGGTTCGCGTGCATCAGCAGGAGGCGGCCGACGCGCTCCTTGCGGTCCTTCGTGGCGTTGATGATGCCCGCGCCGCTGCTGATGGTGCCGGAGTAGATGCGCAGGTAGGTGAGGCGGCCGACGTACGGGTCGCTCATCACCTTGAACGCGAGGGCCGCGAACGGGCCCTTCGGGTCGGACTCGCGGACCACCTCTTCCTCGGTGCCGGGCAGCACGCCGGCGGCGGCGGCCACGTCCAACGGCGACGGCATGAGCTCCACCACCGCGTCGAGCAGCGGCTGCACGCCCTTGTTCTTGAAGGACGAACCGCAGAGCACCGGGGTGACCGAGATCGACAGCACGCCCTTGCGCAGCGCGCTGCGCAGCTGCTCGGCGCTGATCTCCTGGCCCTCCAGGTAGGCCTCGGCCAGCTCGTCGTCGGAGTCCGCCAGCGCCTCGATGAGCGCCTCACGGGCAGCCGTGGCCTCGTCCAGCAGCTCGGCCGGAATCTCGGTGTGGTCGACGTCGTTGCCGAGGTCGTCGTTGTAGATCCGGGCGTCCATCTCGACCAGGTCGATGATGCCGCGGAAGTCGGCTTCGGCGCCGATCGGGAGCTGCATCGCGATGGCGTTGGCGCCGAGGCGCTTGCGCATCGTCTCGATGGCGCCGGCGAAGTTGGCGCCGATCCGGTCCATCTTGTTCACGTAGGCGATGCGCGGCACGCCGTAGCGGTCCGCCTGGCGCCACACGGTCTCGCTCTGGGGCTCCACGCCGGCGACCGAGTCGAACACCGCGACGGCACCGTCGAGCACGCGCAGGCTGCGCTCCACCTCGACGGTGAAGTCGACGTGGCCCGGGGTGTCGATGATGTTGATCCGGTGGTCCCGCCACAGACACGTGGTGGCGGCGCTGGTGATGGTGATGCCGCGCTCCTGCTCCTGCGCCATCCAGTCCATCGTGGCCGCACCCTCATGGACCTCACCGATGCGGTGGGTCCGCCCCGTGTAGAAGAGGATCCGCTCGGTGGTGGTCGTCTTACCGGCGTCGATATGCGCCATGATGCCGATGTTGCGGGTCTTCTCGAGGGAGACCTTTTTCGCCGTCGTCACTGCCGACCACCTCTGCCGTGTCCGTGCGCCGACCCGGATGGCCGCACGCGAAAGCTCACCTCTTCAGGAACTGCAGCCCGCCCCGAGGGGCGGGCTCTGCGCTACCAGCGGTAGTGCGCGAACGCCTTGTTGGCCTGGGCCATGCGGTAGAGGTCGTCCTTCCGCTTGAAGGCGCCCCCCTGCGAACCCAGCGCGTCCAGGAGCTCGTTGGCGAGCCGCTCGCTCATCTGCTTCTCCCGGCGCTCGCGGGCGAAGCGGACGATCCAGCGGATGGCCAGGGTGCGGCCGCGGCGGGCGGGCACCTCGATCGGCACCTGGTACGTGGCGCCACCGACGCGGCGCGACTTGACCTCGAGCGCCGGCGTCACGTTGCGCACGGCCTCCTCCATCACCGCGACCGGGTCACGGCCGGTGCGGTCACGGATGCGCTCCAGCGCCCCGTAGACGACACCTTCGGAGGTGGACTTCTTCCCGTCGCGGAGCACCTTGTTCACCATCTGGGTGACCAGGGCGCTGTCGTAGACCGGGTCGGCGTCGAGCGGACGCCGTGTGATGACTGCGCGGCGCGGCATTACTTCGGCCTCTTCGCGCCGTAGCGGGACCGCGACTGGCGCCGGTCGTTCACGCCGGCGGCGTCGAGGGCCGCCCGGATGACCTTGTAGCGCACGCCCGGAAGATCCTTGACGCGGCCGCCGCGGAGCAGCACAACCGAGTGCTCCTGCAGGTTGTGGCCCTCGCCGGGGATGTAGGAGGTGACCTCCATGCCGTTCACAAGCCGGACACGCGCGACCTTGCGCAGCGCGGAGTTCGGCTTCTTCGGCGTGGTGGTGAACACACGCGTGCAGACCCCGCGCTTCTGCGGGGCGCCCTTGAGGGCGGGCGTGGACACCTTCGTGAACTTGGGCTTGCGTCCCTTGCGGACGAGCTGGTTGATCGTGGGCACGTGCGCCTTTGTTCGAGCAGAAAACAGGGCCGCCCGGGTGGGCGGCGCCGGGTACCGTAGCACGCGGACGCGCGGCTCACCAGACGCGCGCGTATCGCGGCATCCGGACGGCACCGGTGTGCAGGCTCGCACGCGGAT
>JBIQJW010000139.1:0-6160 GCA_044507145.1 Actinomycetota bacterium | reverse complement strand
GGGCCCCGCGTCCTGGTCCACGCCGC
Organism: Actinomycetota bacterium; assembly: GCA_044507145.1. Lineage (GTDB taxonomy): Bacteria > Actinomycetota > Thermoleophilia > Miltoncostaeales > Miltoncostaeaceae > JAVJSF01. The sequence continues at coordinate 6,134 of JBIQJW010000139.1, read as the reverse complement.
CCCCCTCCCCCCCGGCGGGCCCGCCGCGCCGGCTGCCCCCCTGGGGGAGCAGCGGGGCGGCGTGGGGGTGGGGGGGGGGGTGGTGGTGGAGCTCACATTCCTGCCCGGGCGTGAGCGCCTGGTCGGCCGTGACGTGCACTCGCTGGTCACGTACGACTCCGAGCTGCTGGTCGGCGCATCCGAGGACGTCCGCTGATGGCCCCGCGCGCGTACGCGATCGGGGTGGACATCGGCGGCAGCGGCATCAAAGCGGCCGTGGTGGACGTGCGCACCGGTGAGCTGGCCGGCGAGCGGCTGCGCGTCCCAACGCCTCAGCCGGCTGTGCCCGAGGCGGTGGTCGCCGCCACCCTCGAACTGATCCGGCAGCTGGGCGGCCCGGTGCGCCCGGTGGGTATCGGCATCCCGGGCGCAGTGCCGCACGGCATCGTCAGCACGGCCTTCAACATCGACCGCAGCTGGATCGGGGTGGATGGGGCCGCCCTGTTCGAGGCCGCGCTCGGCCGGCCGTGCACGATCCTGAACGACGCGGATGCCGCGGGCCTGGCGGAGATGCGCTTTGGCGCCGGCGCCGGACGATCCGGGAGCGTGCTGATGCTGACGCTCGGCACCGGGATCGGGTCGGCACTCTTCGTGGACGGCACCCTGGTGCCCAACACCGAGTTCGGCCACATCGAGATCCGCGGCAAGGACGGCGAACGGCGCGCGTCCGCCGGCGCGCGTGAGCGCAAGGGCCTGTCGTACGCGAAGTGGGCTCCGCTGCTGAACGAGTACCTGGAGCGCATCGATGCGTTGGTGTGGCCGGACCTGATCATCCTCGGCGGGGGGATCTCGAAGAAGGCCGACCGATTCATCCCGCTGCTGGACGTGCGCCCGCCCGTCGTCGCGGCCACTCTGCAGAACCAGGCCGGTATCGTCGGCGCGGCGCTCCAGGCGGCGGGGCTGCCGTCGCCCGGGCGCGGGACCCGCTCGGTCTAGGTCCGCTCGGTCTCGTTCAGAGGCCGAGCGCGGCGCGCCGGGCCCCGGCGACCGCCGTCCACCCATCGAGGGTGCGCGCGGAACGCTCCACCGACTGGGGGGCGTGGCGGGCCGTGTCGGCGCGCAGGGCGTCCGCGGCCCCGTCGCCGTGGACGCCGGCGAGTTCGTCGGCCATCGCCGGCTCGCTCAGCCACCGCTCCACCAGTGCTCCATCGGCCTCCGGGTGGAACAGGAGCCCCCACGCATCGCCGGCGCGGAAGGCCTGACACGGTGTCAGGGCCGACGATGCCAGGTGCCGCGCGCCGGGCGGCACGTCGTAGCGGTCGCCGTGCCAGTGGAGCACCGCCGTCGCCGGGGCCAGGGGGCCCACCAGCGGGTCATCGGTATCGGCCGCCTGCACCGGGGCCCAGCCGATCTCCGCGGCACCGGGGGTGACCGCGGCGCCGAGGGCCCGCGCGATGAGCTGCGAACCCAGGCAGATGCCCAGGAGCGGTAGCTCCAGGTCGAGGGCGCTCTCCACCCATGCGCGCTCGCGCGCCAGCTCGGGGTGACGCGCCGTGTCGTCCACGTTCATCGGCCCGCCCATGATCACGGCCCCGGCCAGCCGAGCCGGCGTGGGCAGCGGTTCGCCGGCGAGCGGCCGGCGCGTGAGGGTCGGGATGCCGGCGCGCTCCAGCGCCGCCGCGATGCGGTGCGGCCCCTCCCAGTCGACATGCTGCACCACCAGGACCGCCCCGCGCTGGTCCAACGGCGCGACGTCGCGGACGGGGCGTGCGCCGGGACTCAGTGCCGGTGGCTCCGGGCGAGATGCTCGATGAGGGCATCGGCGGACAGCTCCCGTCCTGTGGCGCGCCGCATCAATTCGGGCGTGGGGTGCATGGCGCCGTGGCGGTGCACCCGATCCCGCATGAAGGCGAGGATGTCGGTGAAGCGCCCGCGCTCCACCGCGGCGTCCAGCCCGCCGAGCTCCCGGTCGGCCACCTCGGCCAACTGCGCCGCGTAGAGGTTGCCCAGGGTGTATGTGGGGAAGTACCCGAAGAGGCCGTCGGCCCAGTGGATGTCCTGCATGGAGCCCTGCGCATCGGTGGCCGGGCGGATGCCCAGCAGGCGCTCCATCCCGTCGGCGAAGGCGCCGGGGAGGTCCGCGACCGGGAGGTCACCGCGGATCAGCGCGACCTCCAGCTCGAAGCGCAGGACGATGTGGAGGTTGTAGGTCACCTCGTCGGCGCCCACGCGGATGGGGGAGGGGCGTACGACGTTGGCCGCGCGGTGCAGCAGCTCATGGTCGATCCCGGCCATGGCCTCCGGGAAGTGGCGGCGCAGCACCGGCTCGAGCGCCGACCAGAAGCCGCCGCGCAGCCCGATGTGGTTCTCCCAGAAGCGTGACTGTGACTCATGCGCACCCAGCGACGGGGCGTCGTGTACCGGCGTGCGCGCCGCCTCGGCCGGCAGTCCCTGCTCGTACAGGGCGTGGCCGAGCTCGTGCATCACCGCGCCGATGTTCTCGATGGGCGATGCGGGGTCCACCCGGGTGGTGAAGCGCACGTCGCCGCGGTGCGGCGAGCTGGTGAAGGGGTGCTCGGAGCGGGCGATGACGCCGCGGTCGCGGTCGAAGCCCATCATCTCCGCGATGTCGACGGCCAGGGCCATCTGGGCGTCGGCGTCCCACTCGTGGGCGGGGAGCGTGACGTCCGGGCGCTCGGAGGCGGCCTCGACCAGCGGCGTGAGGCGGGCGCGCAGGTCGGCGAAGACCGGCTCCAGGTCCGCCACGCGGGTGTCGGGTTCGTACTCGTCCAGCAGGGCGTCATAGGGCTCGTGGCCCACGCCGATCGCCTCCGCCTCGCGGCGCTTCAGGGCCACCACATCGGCCAGGGCGGTGGCAAAGGCCGCCGTGTCGCCGCCGCGTCGCGCCGCCGTCCACGCGCTGACGCTGCGCGAACACGCCTCGGAAATACCACGCACCAGTCGCTCGGGCAGCCGCTCGGCGCGCTCGCGTGCGCGCATGGCGAGCCGCAGCATGGCGGCATCGGCCTCAGGGCGGCCTTCCCGCTCCTCCAAGAGGCGGGCGAGGACGTCCGACATGTCGGGTCGCACGAGTTCGCGGTGGTGCAGCGCGGCGAGGGTGCCGGACTGGGTGGCCCGGGCGTCGCTCCCGCCGCTGGGCATCAGCGTCTCGCGGTCCCATCCGCCGAGGGCGGCGATGCCGGCCAGGTCGGAGAGCGTGCCGGTCCACTCGCGAAAGCGCTCCCATGCGGCTGCGGACGCGGCGGACATGGTCCGAGTCTACGCGGCGGCGTGGGTATCCTGCGACAGATGAACACTCAGCCGCCGTCCCGACCGGTGCCCGCATGGCTGCGCCGGTGGGAGGACCTGCACATCCTGGTGCAGATCGCCGTCGTCGCGCCGATCACCATCGCGCTCCTGTGGGCGATCCACGTGACCATGCTCAACCAGCCGATGTGGCGGGGCCTGTCCTACGGGATCTTCTGGGGCGCCCTGGCCACCGGGGCGATCGTGGGGGCCTCGCGTTCCGAGAAGGCCCGCCGTGACCGCGTGGATCGCGGAGGCCGCTGACGCGCAGCGGCCTCCGCGTCCCGTGCGACTAGGAGACGTTCGTCGCCGCAGAGCTGAAGTTCTGGAGGGCGGTCATGACCTCCGGAAGCAGCGACTGGACCGCGCTCATGTCACCGCTGGTGGCGGCGTCCACGAAGCGGCGCAGCACGTCGCTCACCTTCGGGCCCTCCTCGACCAGACCCGCGCGCTGCTTTTCCAGCGTCGCGTTGTCGAGCGTGTAGCCGTCCAGCTTCGCGATGGCGGCGTCGAACTCGTCCAGCGACTCCTGCGCGGCCGGCGCCTTGGTCTTCAGGTCGTCGACGCTGGTGACGCCCTGCAGCAGGGTGCCGAACTCGGTGAGGGCGCCGGCGGCTTCCTTGGCGTCCGCGACGTACTGGTCGACGGCGGCGTCACCGGTCGTGGGGATGTCGATCGGGTCGGTCGTCGTGGCCGTGGTGTCGGTGGACTCCGTCGTCTCGGTGGTGGTGAGCGGCGCCGTGTCGGTGGTGGGGGCGGTGTCCGTCGTGGCGGTGGTGTCGGTGGGCTCGTCGTCGTCACCGGCGCCGCAGACGGTGAGGCCCAGCTCGTCGGCCAGGGTGCGCAGGCGCTCCTGGTTCGAACCGGCCTCCGATCCGACGTCGTTCATCACGGCACCGGCATCCTCGCCGCCCTCGATGCGGTCGATCGCCGACTGCAGCAGCTCACCCTGCGACTCCTGGATGCTGATGGCCTCGTTCCACTGTGCCTCGAGGTCCTCGGGCGGGGTGATGTCCTTCAGCTTGGCGACGGCCGGGGTGGTGGCCTCCTTGGTCGCCTCGAGGTAGGCCAGGACGCCGTCGGCGGACGTCGGGGCGGGGATCGCGTCGGTCACCCGGTTGGTGTCGGCACAGACCGCGTCGGCCTGGGTGCGGAACTCGTCGGCGCTCAGCCGGTCGTCCGAACCGCCACCACAACCGGCGATCAGGGCTGCGGCGCCGACGATGGCCAGGCCGGCGAGGGGGCGGCGAAAGGCGCGCTTCATGCGTGTCTCCTTGTGAACATGGATGGGGCGGTGGAAGCCCTCGGTCATCCGTCACCGCTCGGCTTCCCATCACGTCGCGACCGATTTCGGTGGGGCCACATGCTCCGGTGACCGCCCCTTCGCGCGGGCGCAGGGGGCAACATACCGCCCGTCCGGCGCGGTGGTACATCCGGGGTGATCCCTCCCGCCTCCATCCGTAGAATCCGGAGCTCCGGTCGCGAGGAGCAGGAGCAGACGATGGCCCTTCAGAACAGCGTTGTGGACGCCCTGAATGCCCAGATGGGCCGCGAGTTGGAGGCGCACCTCCAGTACCTTGCGATCTCGAGCTGGTTCGACGGGGAGGGGCTGCCGGAGCTCACGAAGTTCTTCGCCACCCAGGCGGCCGAGGAGCACGTCCACGCGATGAAGTTCCTCGATTACCTGCAGGAGGCGGGCGGCACGGTGGCCATCCCGGGGCTGGAGGCGCCGAAGGGCAGCTTCGAGAACGCGGAGGAGGCGGTCGCCGCCGCGCTGGCGTCCGAGGACGAGGTGACGGCACGCATCAACGAGCTGGTGGACCTCTCGCGCGCGGTGAACGACCACGCGACCGAGGTGTTCCTCCAGTGGTTCGTGACCGAGCAGGTGGAGGAGGTGGCCACCATGACCCAGCTGCTGCAGATCACGCGGCGCGCCGGCGACGACGGCCTGCTGCTGGTGGAGGACTACATCGCCCGTTCGGCGGGTCACGGCGGCGAGTAGGGCCATCGGCGACCGCGGACTGCCGGCGCTCGCACCGCCCCGCGCCCTCGGCGCGGCGGACTACGCGCGGGCGCGGGCGGTGGTGGACGACTGGTTCGGCCACCCCGTGGGGCTGGTGATGCATCGGCTCTTCTTCGACCAGCTCGGGCCCTCCGGCGTATGGCTGGAGGACGTGGACGGTGCGCCCGCCGGCTTCCTTTTGGGCTTGGTCAGCGAGTCGGAACCGGATCTGGCGTACGTGCACATGCACGTGGTGGAGCCGCGCCGGCGCGGCACCGGGGTGGGGGAGCTCCTCTACCGCGAGTTCGGCTCCCGCGCGGCATCGCGCGGTTGCCGGCGCATTCGAGCCCTCGCTGCGCCTGCCCGGACCGCATCGCGCCGGTTCCACGAACGGATGGGCTTCGTCGGCACCGACGCCCCCGGGTACATGGGCGAGGGCGGCGACCGGATCGTCTACGAACGGACGCTCCCACTCCCGTGACCCTGACCCCGGGTGGGTCAGGCGGAGAGGTCGACGTGCCCGCCGGGGGGCCGTTCCAGGCCCTCATTGGCGTCGTCGCCGGATTCCCGCCGGTCCCGGTCCCGGCGCTCATCCGGGGCGGCTCCGGTCCTGTGGATGGCATCCGCCGGCGGGAGTCGGTGTGCGTTCGCGTCGTGGACACGGCGGCCGGCGGCCGCGGCCATCGCCATCTCTGCCTCCCGGTGCAGGAGGATCTGGGCGATCCGGCTCGCCTCGTGCATCCCCGCCTTGTGGACCCCGTTGACGTAGGGCATGGCTCCCCAGATCGCAGCGCGTACCGGTCCGCCCCCACATCGGCAGCGGCCGGGGAGGACTTGAGCGCCGGGG
>JBIQJW010000138.1:0-6198 GCA_044507145.1 Actinomycetota bacterium | reverse complement strand
GGCGACGGGGATGATGAACCCGACGATGCCGCAGATGAGCGAGGCGATGCCCTTCCCCTCGCGAGGGTTATCGACCTGGGCGGGGTCGACGTCACGGACCGGGTTGCGGATCCACGCGAGGGCGATGGAGGTGCCGGCCATGAGGAGGATGGCGCCGAAGAACATGAGCCAGCCGGCGGGTCCGAATGTGACGTCGGAGGCGCTGTCGGAGCTGGAGAAGATCTCGTTGGTGCGGAAGCCGATGACCGCGAACGAGATGAAGGCCCCGAGCACCCAGCCGACGGTGGCGGCGGCGATGCGGCCCCAGAGCCACGGTGCGAGGGCGCCGGCGATGCACACGACCGCGGCGACGATGCCCAGCCAGGAACCGCCGCCCACGGTGATGGTGGCGCCGAACGGCTCGGCCTGTTCGGCCGCGACCTTGCCGGAGGTGAAGGCGGTGAGGATGCCGCCGACCGCGCCGATGAGGAACCCGACGCGGCCGATGAGCGTGGGCCCGCCGGGCGTGGTGTTGGTGAAGGTGGCGGCGGTGTCGCCCTGCCGGGGCGCGTCGGCCACGGAGGTGGCTCCGGCGGTCTCGGTGGCGCCGGCGTTGTCGGCCGCCGCGGTCGCCTGCGGCGTGGCCCTCACCGCGTCGCCGGGATTCGGCGGGGCCGGGGCGATGCCGTCGATGGGAGCCTGGGCGGTCTGGCCGCCGGTGCTCACGTGTTCGGTCCAGCGTGTGCCGTCCCAGTAGCGCAGCCGGCCGTGCTCGGTGGGATCCGGGTACCAGTCTGCCGCGCTCATGGCTGCCTCCTCCGACGTGGACTCGCCGGGAAACGTAGTCGACGGCGCGGCCGTCAGGCGCGAGGCATCGTCCGGGAGGTGGTGGGGCGCCCGATTACCGGCGTCCTCTGCCGAAGTGCTGGGCCCCGGGCGACGCGGCCCTCATCCGCGCCAGGTCCGGTGCGTCGTCGGCGGTGGTCTCGACGGCGTCGGGCGGTGGTGTGATCGCCCGGACCTCATACGCCAGCACGTTCAGGTTCCGCTCGCGGCGCTCCACCTTTCCCCTCACCAGCAGGAGGGGATCGGCCCGCACCTGCGCCCGGTGGCGCTCGTAGACGTCGGGCCGCACGATGCAGTTCACCATCCCCGTCTCGTCCTCGAGCAGCAGGAACACGATGCCGCCGGCGGTCTGCGGCCGCTGGCGCGCCACCACCAACCCGGCCACCGATACCACCGACCCGTCGGGCACATCCGTCAGCCCGGCGGCCGTGAGGGTCCCGGCCGGCAGCGCGGGTCTCGTCAGCGCCACCAGGTGCCACCCGGTCGACAGGCCCATCGTCTCGTAGTCGATGAGGGTGCGCTCCCTGCGCCCCACCGCCGGCAACGGCGGCGCGTCCGCCGCCGGGATCGGCAACGCCATCTGCAGCCCGGCGGCCCCGGCGCGCGGTCGCGCCAGCGCACCCATCTTCCACACCAGCTCACGCCGCTCGCCGCCGAAGGCATCGCACGCCCCCGACCGCGCCAGTTGCACCAACTGGGCGCGGTGCAGCGCCACGCGGGCGGCCAGATCCGCCGGGTCGCGGTACGCGCCGCCACGCTCGCGCTCGGCCACCAGTTCCGCGGCCCCATCCGCGCCCACCGCTCGCACGTACCCCAGGCCGATGCGGCACGCGCCGGCCTCCATCGAGCATTCCGCCGCGGAACGGTTCACGCACGGTGCCAGCACCCGCACGCCCCGTCGTTGGGCATCGCGCACCAGGCTGGCCGGCGGGTAGAACCCCATGGGTTGGGCGTTCAGCAGGGCGGTGAGGAACTCCGCCGGATACCGGCTGCGCAGCCACGCGCTCTGGTACGCCAGCACCGCGAACGCCACCGAGTGCGCCTTCGGGAACCCGAAATTCGAGAAGCCCACCAGCTTCGTGAACACGGTGCGGATCGTGTCGTCGTCCACGCCACGTGCGCGCGCGCCGTCGCGGAACTCCCGCCACAGCGCCACCATCGCCTCCCGGCTGCGCGTGCGACTCATCGCACGGCGCAGGGCCTCCGCCTGGCCGGGCGTGAATCCCGCCAGGGCCATCGCCACCTCCAGCACCTGCTCCTGGAACACCACCACCCCGAGCGTCTCGCGCAGCACCGGCTCCAGCAGCGGATGGTCATACGGCGGCACGAACGAGGGGTCGGCGCGCAGCGCACGCCGGTGGGCCACATACGGATGCACCGCGCCTCCGCTCACCGGGCCCGGGCGGATCAATGCCACCTGGATCGTGAGGTCCTCGAGGGTCTCGGGGCGCGTCTGCAGCAGGCTCTGCATCTGTGCCCGGCTCTCGATCTGGAATACGCCCACCGTGTCCGCCGCCCCGATCTGTGCGTACACCTCCGGGTCGTCCAGGCGTACCCGCGACAGATCCACATGCTCGCCGCGCGAACGCGCCACCAGGTCCACGCACTCCTCCACCGCCGAGAGCATCCCCAGCCCCAGCAGATCGATCTTCACGAACCCGGCGTCGGCGCAGGAGTCCTTGTCCCATTGGCAGATCTGCCGGCCGGGGAACGCCGCCGGCACCACCGGGACCAGCTCCACCAGCGGGCGCGCACTCACCACCATCCCGCCCGAATGCTGTGACAGGTGTCGTGGCAGCCCGGCGGCCTCCTGCGCCAGGAAGGCAAGCGCGCGCCACCGGCGCGAGGCCAGCATGCGCCGGGCATCCGGCAACCGCTCCAGTTCCTCCCGCAGCGCCGCCGCGGATGACCACCCGTCCGACATCCGCGCCAGGCGATCCAGATCGGTGTGCGGCAACGCCAGCGCGGCGCCCAGCTCCCGGATCGCCATCCGTGCGCGGAAGGTGGGGAACGCCGCCACCAGTGCGGCATGCTCGCGTCCATAGCGCTCGATCACCGCCGCGATCAGGGCCTCCCGCACATCCCGTGGGAAATCCAGATCGATGTCCGGGGCCGACACCATGTCGCGGGAGAGGAAACGGCCCAGGAACAACCCGTTCTCCACCGGGTCGACATGGGACAGGCCCACCAGGTAACAGACGATCGATCCGACCGACGATCCGCGTCCGCGCCCGGGCGGCAGCCAGCGCCGGGCCGAACCGGCCGGTCGCACATGCAACGCCACCTCCCGCGCCAGCTCGAGGATGTCGCGATGCAGCAGGAAGAATCCGGCGAGCCCATGGTGGGCCACCAGCGCCAGCTCCTCGTCCAGACGCGCCCGTGCCCGCGCCCGCCGTGCCGCATTCGGATACCGGGCACCCAACTGGTGGATGCAGATGCGCGCCAGCTCACCGTCGGCACCGCCGGGCAGCGCCGACCAGAAATCCGGGATGCGATATCCCAGGTCGCGGGTGAGGTCGAACTCCAGCCGCTCCGCCAGGCGCACCGTCTGGGCCACCGCATCCGGGTGCTCCGCGAAGCGCTCGGACATCCCTTCGGGGGAGCGCATCACCGACTGGCGGTTCCCGCGGCGCTCGGCCTCGGACCCGTCCAGGGTGAGGCGGTGGCGCACCGCCACCAGTGCGTCCTGCAGCATCGCCCGGTGCGGGCTGTGCGCGTGCGGGTTGCCGGTCGCCACCGCCGGCACCCCGGCCGCCTCGGCCAGTCGCGCCAGGTCGCGCATCATCCGCCGGCCGCCGCGCGTGCCGGGGGACTGGATCTCCACACACACGTCGCCGGCGCCGAAATCGCGCACCAGGTCGCGCACGGCCTCCAGCGCGGCATCGCGACGGCCGGCGGCCACATGGCGGGCCACCAACCCGTCGCGCGCGCACCCGGTCAGGCACACCAGGCCCTCCGAGAACTCGGCCAGCCGCTCCCGCGCCAGCATCGGCGGACGGGCCTCGCGGCGCGGCGGGGGGCGGGTGTCTGCGTGGGCCGAGGAGATCAGCCGGCACAGGTTCGCGTAGCCGCGCGAATCCCGCACCAGCAGGGTCACATGGGCGCCGTCCTCCAGCGTCACCTCCGCGCCGGTGATCGGACGCACGCCCACCGCGCGCGCCGCATGGGCGAACGCCAGCGAACCGTGCAGCCCGTCGTGATCGGTGAGTGCCATGGCCGGATACCCCAGCTCGGCGGCCATCCCGGCCATCTCTTGGGGCGAGGACGCGCCGTCGAGGAAGCTGAAGGCCGAATGGGCATGCAGCTCGATGTAGGGGACCGGACCGGACGTCATACGAACACATGTTCGTACGATCGGCGTCCGGTCTCAAGCAGACAGGCGTACCCTCCGGCCATGGACCACCCGGTGGCCGATCCGCTCACCTACCTCGCCGGCACGTGGCTCATCCGGCGCACCATCCGCGACCATGCCGCCGATCGCACCGGCACGTTCCAGGGCACCGCCACCATCCGTCCCCACGCCGACGGGCTTCACTGGGAGGAGCGCGGCACGGTGCACATCGGCGATCACCGGGGGCCCGCCGGCCGGGTGCTGTATGTCGTCCCCGGCGCCGACGGCTGGGAGGTGCGGTTCGACGACGGGCGCCCGTTCCACCCGCTCGACCTGCGCACCGGTCTGTGCGCGGTGGTGCACCTGTGCGGCCGCGACCGCTACGAGGGCACCTACCGTGCACACACCGCCCACGAGATGTCCGTGACCTGGCGCATCCACGGCCCGGCCAAGGACCTCGAGCTGATCGGCTCCTACACCACGCCCGCCTCGGCGCGCTCCTCCACCGAGAAGTCCGGGTAGCGGTCGGTGAGGATCAGCGCGTACGCGTTGGTCTGCGTGGTGAAGCGCAGGATCCAGCGCAGCACGCTGCGCAGCCCCGGATGCATCGCGCCGGTCGCCAGGCACACCACCCACGCGATCAGCACCAGGATCCACAGCAGGTATCCGAGGACCCCGGCCACGATCGACGCCGGGATGATCAGGATGAACCGGAAACCGGTGATCCAGCGGTTCTGGCGTGCCGGCGGGGCGACCGTCACATCCACGTCATACGGGTCGGTCCCCAGGAACTTCGGGTAGGGATCCGCCAGCAACAGCAGGTATCCGTGGACATGGGTCGCATAACGCAGATACTGCGCAAGGAAGTCGTGGAGCCCCCTCGGGCTCGTTCCCGAAAAGAGGGTGGCGAACCAGTTGACGATGGCGATGACCCCGGCGGCCAGGCCCCACAGGCTCACCCAGATCATGTGGGGGATCGCGAGGATCGGCCGGAAGAAGACCGTCAGCCGAGTGCGCGCCAGATCCTCTGTGACCGTGACGCGGATGGGGTGCTCCATGCCTGCTCCATCTGTGTGGGCGATTGAGATCACGGCGCGACGCGCCGATACCCCCGTCGTGACGACGATACCCCCGATGCCGGCCGGTGCACCGATGTGTGGCGGCGACCGGCGCACACGAGCCCACCGCCGCGCGCGTCTAGCATCGGCGGGCATGCCCACATCCCTGAGAACCTCGTTCAGCGCCACGGCCCGGCGGGCCCTCGGCTCCGTGCGTGCCCTGGTCCTCGTCGCCGGCGCGCTCGCCGTCGCGGGACCGCTCGCCGCCACGGCCACCGCCGCCAAGCCGTACATCGCCATCGACCCCGGCCACGGCGGCGCCGACACCGGCGCCGTCGGCATCCTGGCGCCCGGCACCCAGACCGGCCTCACCCCGCGCGTCGACGACAAGGGCCGCGCGGTGCTCTACGAGAAGGATGTCAACCTCGACATCGCCCAGCGGCTCGACGCCGACCTCCGGGCGTGGGGTGCGCGCACCCTCATGACGCGCACCGCCGACCTCGCCGGCGGCGACCGGCCGTTCACCACCACCACGGCCGACCTCAAGGCGCGCACGGACGTGGCCAACGAGGTGGGGGTGGACCTCTTCATCTCGATCCACAACAACGCCCTCTCCTCACCCGAGGGCAGTGGAACCGAGACGTTCCACTACTACTACTCCAGCGCGGCGTCGCGGCGGCTCGCCCACGCCATCCAGGATCAGCTGGTCGCCACCCTCGGGCTCCCGAACCGCGGCGTCAAGCAGCAGAACTTCTACGTCCTGCGCAACACCGGCATGCCCGCCGTCCTGGTGGAGGGCGCCTTCCTCACCAACGCCGGCGACCTCGCCATCCTCGCCGACCCCGCCTCGCGTCAGCGCATCGCCACCGCCATCGGGCGCGGCGTCCGCAACTTCACCGCCGGCGGCATCCCCACCGAGGAAGCCGTCCTGCCGCCCACCATCGGGCCGTGGAAGACCAAGCCCAAGCGCGTCCCCGCCGGCTA
>JBIQJW010000137.1:0-6295 GCA_044507145.1 Actinomycetota bacterium | reverse complement strand
ACACGGTCCGGGCGGCGGAGGCCGTGCCGGCCGATCTGGCCATGCGCCTGGCCGGGGCACCGCGTGTCGCGGTGGCGCTGGTGGACGAGCGCTGGGCCGTGGCCGGTGAGGGCGACGAGGTGGCCGTGGGCGCGCTGGATGACCCGGGGGAGCTGGCGCGGGCCCTGACCGGTCTTCCCGTGGCGTGCCACGACGCGAAGGCGCTGGTGCGCCGGCTCGGCGACGCCGTCACCCCGGTGCACGACACCATGATCGCGGGATACCTGCTCGAACCGCGCAGGCGCGACTACCCGCTGGACGAACTGGCCGCCGATGTCGGGATCGGCGCGGACGGCGATGAGGACCCCGCCGCGCGCGCTGCCGTGCTGGTGCGGGAGCTCGCGACGCGCCAGGATGAGGCGCTCGCCGCCGGGGGGCTGGAGCGGCTGTACCGCGAGATCGAGCTGCCGGTGGCCGTGGTGCTGGCCGCCGTCGAGGCGGCGGGCGTTCACCTGGACATCCACCGGCTGGCGGAGATCACCGCCCGGGTGCGTGACCGCGCCGACGAGTTGCGTGACGAGATCTGGGCGTACGCCGGCGGCGAGTTCACCATCGAGTCGCCCAAGCAGCTGGGGCAGGTGCTGTTCGAGCGCCTCGAGCTGCCGACCTTCCGCAAGGGGAAGACCGGCTGGAGCACCGACCGCAAGGTGCTGCGCCTGCTCGAGGACAAGCACCCGATCGTGCCGCTCATCGGCCGCTACCGCGAGCTGCGCAAGCTCGACGGGACGTACCTGTCGGCGCTGCCGGGCATGGTGGGCGACGACGGCCGCATCCACACCACGTTCAACCAGACCGTCGCCGAGACCGGTCGGCTGTCGTCGGTGAACCCCAATCTTCAGAACATCCCCGTGCGCACGCCGCTGGGCCGCGAGATCCGCGACGCCTTCTGCGCCGAGGAGGGCAACGTCCTGATCAGCTGCGACTACAGCCAGGTGGAGTTGCGGATCCTGGCCCACTGCTCCGGCGAGCCGGTGCTGGCCGAGGCATTCCGCCGCGGCGAGGATGTGCACCGCGCCACCGCGGCGGAGGTGTTCGGGATGGCGCCGGCCGACGTGGACCGCGACACGCGTGAGCGGGCCAAAGCCGTCAACTTCGGGATCATCTACGGCATCAGCGACTTCGGCCTGTCCGAGCAGCTCGGCATCCCGCGCGCCGAGGCGAAGGCCTACATCGACACCTACCTGGCCCGCTATCCGCGTGTGCAGAACTTCGTCGACACCACCATCGCGCAGGCGGCCCAGGACGGCCACGTCACCACGCTCCTGGGGCGCCGGCGCCCCATCCCCGAGCTGGGAGGGCGTACCGTGCAGCAGCGCCAGCTCGGGGAGCGGTTGGCGGTGAACACGGTCATCCAGGGGACCGCGGCGGACATCATCAAGGCTGCGATGGTGCGCGCGCACGCTGCCCTGGTGGAACGGGGGATGGCCGCGCGCATCATCCTGCAGATCCACGACGAGCTGCTGGTGGAGGCCCCGGCTGCGGAGGCCAAGCAGGCCGCGTCGCTGGTCGCCGGCGCGATGGTGGACGCCTACGAGCTGGATCCGCCACTCGCGGTCGAGGTGGGCACCGGCCAGACCTGGCTTGACGCCAAGGCGTGACCGAGGACGAGGCGCTCGCGGTGCTGCAGGTCGCCCCGGGAGCACACCCCAAGGTGATCCAGGCGGCCCACGCGGTGCTGCGGGAGATGGCGCTGGCCGACCCGTCCGACGATGCGCCGCGGCGCCTGGTGGAGGTGGACCGGGCGCGTCGCGTGCTGGAGGACGCCGGGCGTCTCGGCTGACCGTCCGGCCCGGCCCGCCGAATGTCGGATATTCTGGCGGGAATGTCCAGTTTGAGGATGGTCCACCCGCTGCAACCGCGGTTCGCGCAGGCCGTCACCGGGGTCCTCGCCCTCGAGGCGGTGGTGTTCGGCTCATGGCCGGTCGTGCCGGTGGCCCTGGCGTTGATCCTCCTGAACCTCGCAGGGCCCAGGTGGTCGCCCGTGGCGCACCTGTTCCGGCTGTTCGCGCCTCCGCCGAAGGACCTGGAGCCGGCCGCCCCCGTGCGGTTCGCGCAGGTGATGGCGGCGGTGATGCTGAGCGCGGCGATCGCGCTGTGGCTCACCGGCTTCGAGACGGCCGGCTGGATCGTGGTGGGGGCCGTGGGCGTCGTCGCGCTGTTCTCGGCCGCCACAGGCTTCTGCATCGGCTGTGAGATCCACCGTCTCCTGTTTGCCGCCCGTCGCGGTGAGGCCGGTGCCGACCTGCGTGGTGTCCTCGGACTCGAGGGCGCCGGCCCGTGGTTGGTGGTGCTCACCGCGCCGGGCTGCGCACGCTGCGAACCGGTGGCCCGTGCCCTGGAGCGTGCCGCCGACGGCCGCGAGGTGGTGCGTGTGGATCTCGCCGCCCGTCCCCAGGCCGCCGCGGTGCCGGTGCGCACTGTCCCCGCGGCGATCGCCGTGGATGGTGAGGGCGGGCTCGTGGCGGCCCGTGCGGGGCGACTGGCACCGGGTGATCTCGACGCGGTGGTCGCGGCGGTCTGACCCGGGTCGGAAGGGGGCCGGCGGGGGGTGACGCCGGGGCCGGTCGGGTCTATACTGCTCGCCTTCCCGGTGAGCCGGAAGGCCGGTGTGCCCGGGAGCCGTTTACCGCCACAAGGACAACCACCCGATGACGACAGACAATCCCGAGATCGCAGTCGACGCCGAGGCGACGGAGGCAGTGGCCCCCGCCGAGCCGATCGATCTCGACACTCCCATCCACCCGCTGGACGGCCCCGAGTACATCGAGGTCGACGGCGAGATGGTGCCGAACTACGACATCACCATCCCGCTGTTCTCGGAGGGTGACGTCGTCACCGGCCGGGTGGTGCGCATCGACAAGGACGAGGTCCTCGTCGACATCGGGTACAAGAGCGAGGGCGTCATCCCGCTGCCCGAGCTGTCGATCCGCAAGAGCGTGAAGCCCGAGGAGGAGGTCTACCTCGGCGAGATGGTCGACGCGCTGGTCATGCAGAAGGAAGACCAGGACGGGCGCCTGATCCTCTCCAAGAAGCGCGCGCGCTTCGAGAAGGCGTGGAAGCGCATCGAGGCGGCGTCCACCGCCGGCGAGAACGTCGAGGGCACGGTCATCGAGGTGGTCAAGGGCGGTCTCATCCTGGACCTGGGCGTCCGGGGCTTCCTGCCGGCGTCGCTGGTCGACATCCGCCGGGTGCAGGACCTGGACGAGTTCCTGGGCCGCAAGCTCGAGTGCAAGGTCATCGAGCTGAACCGCAACCGCAACAACGTGGTGCTCTCGCGGCGCGCGGTGCTGGAGGACGAGCGGCGCGAGGTGCGTCAGAAGATCCTGGACGAGCTGCAGCCGGGCCAGGTCGTGGAGGGCGTCATCTCGAACATCGTCGAGTTCGGTGCCTTCGTGGACCTGGACGGGATCGACGGGCTCATCCACATCTCCGAGCTGTCGTGGAGCCACGTCAACCACCCGTCCGAGGTGCTCCAGATCGGCGAGAAGGTCCAGGTGAAGGTGCTGGACATCGACCGCGACCGGCAGCGGATCTCGCTGGGCCTCAAGCAGACGCAGGCCGACCCGTGGCAGAGCGTCATCGAGAGCTACCAGGTGGGCGACGTGGTCGAGGGACGCGTCACGAAGGTGGTCACCTTCGGCGCCTTCGTCGAGATCCACCCGGGCGTGGAGGGGCTGGTCCACATCTCCGAGCTGGCCTCGCACCACGTCGAGAACCCGCGCGAGGTCGTGAACCAGGGCGACGTCCTGGCCGTCCGCGTCATCGAGATCGACGCCGACCGGCGCCGGCTCTCGCTCAGCCTCAAGCGCGTCGCCGACAGCGACCCCATCCAGCACCGCCTCACCGACGGCTCCGAGGGTGAGTACGTGGAGGGTGACTACGCCGAGGGCGAGTACGTGGAGGGTGAGTACGCCGAAGGCGAGTACGCCGAAGGCGAGTACGCCGAGGGCGAGTACGTGGAGGGTGAGTACGCCGAAGGCGAGTACGTCGAAGGCGAGTACGTGGAGGGTGAGTACGCCGAAGGCGAGTACGTCGAAGGCGAGCAGGTCGAGGGGACCTACGCCGAGGGCGAGTACGCTGAGGGCGAGCAGGTGGAAGGGGAGTACGCCGAGGGCGAGTACGTGGAGCCGGCCGGCGACGCCGAGGACGTGCAGGACGCCTGAGCGGGCCCTGGTGGGGACGCCTCGCGCGTCCCCACCGTTGCTCGGACTCACCGGCGGCATCGGCGCCGGCAAGTCCGAGGCACTCGCCGCCTTCGCGGCGTGCGGCGCGGCCACGCTCTCCGCGGACGCGGTGGTGCACGGGCTCTACGAGCGGCCCGATGTACGCGATGCCGTGGTGGAGCGCTTCGGCCCCGGTGTGATCGACGCCAGCGGCGTCGTGGACCGCGCGGCGCTCGGGGGCCGGGTGTTCGGAGACGCCGAGGCCCTGGCGTTCCTCGAGGGGCTGCTCCATCCACGGATCGGTGAGGCGAGGCGCGAGTGGATCGCCGCCCAGCGCGGACGGACGCCGCCGCCGGCGGTGATCGTGTGCGAGGTGCCCCTGCTCTACGAGGCCGGGCTCGCCGGATTGTTCGACGCGGTGGTGGTGATCACTGCCGGCGAGGAGCGGCGCAGGGAGCGCGTGGGCGCCCGCGGCCAGGATTTCGCCGCGCGATCGGCCCGGCAACTGCCGGAGGCCGAGAAGGTCGCCCGAGCGGACCACGTGTACGTGAACGACGGCTCGCTGGACGATCTTCGGGCGTGGGTTTCCGACCGATACCGGGAGTACGCTGGGTCGAGCTGATGACCCGCACGACCCATGTCACACGCAGGCCGCCGGGGGCCGGCGCTCCGGCGTCGCGAACGCCCCGGACCGATCGCCGCCGGGTGATCCGGAGACGCCGGCGGTGGGCGCTGTTCGTGATGGCGCTGGTGGTGCTGGGCATGCTCGGGGCGGGCTGGTATCAGGTGCACCAGTCGATGCCGTCGTGGTACGCCCGCATGTGGTACCCGCTGGACTACGAGACGGCGATCGTCGAGGAGTCGCGGCGTAACGGCCTGGATCCCACGCTGGTGGCGGCGGTGATCTACACCGAGAGCGGGTTCATCCCCGATTCACGCTCGGGGCAGGGGGCGGTGGGGCTGATGCAGATGCTGCCCAGCACGGCGCAGTTCGTGGCGTCCCAGCCCGGCCGGCCGAGCCCGTCGCCGGATGATCTCGAGGACCCGCGCACGAACATCGCGTACGGCACGCGCTACCTGCGGTACCTCATCGACCGCCACGACAGCGTGCCGCTGGCGCTCGCCGCCTACAACGGCGGCGAGTCCAACGTGGCGCAGTGGCTGGCGCGGGCGCGCCGGGAGGGCAGGGAACTGCGCGTGCCGGAGGGCCTGCCGTTCCCTGAGACCCGGGGCTTCGTGCGCCGGGTGCTCGATGCGCAGCCGATCTACCAGCGCACGTACGGCGACCGGCTGCGCTGAAACCGGCTCAGAGGCCGCGTTCGATCATCTCGATGCGGTAGCCGTCGGGGTCCTGGATGAAGCAGATGCGTGAGCCGCCGGGGTACGCGGCGTAGGGCTCCCGCTCGGGCAGGATCCCGTGGCCCGCGAGCCGCTCGAGTTCCGTGTCCATGTCGGAGCACGTGAGGGCGATGTGGCCGTAGGCGGTGCCGAGCTCGTACGGCTCGGTGCGGCCGTCGTTGAGGGTGAGCTCGAGGCGGTCACCGTCGCCCGGCAGCCCCATGAAGATGATGGTGGCGGTGTCGCCGCCCACGCGCTTGCGGCCGCGTTCCTCGAAGCCGAGGTTCTTGTAGAAGGTGAGCGAGCGCTCCTCGTCGAGGATGCGCAGCATCGTGTGGATCAGTTCGATGGGCACGGCGTCTCCTTGGGGGCCGATGGTGCCCCGACACCTTTGCACGCGCGGGTGCGGGAGTGGCGCCGACGAGGGGGCGGTGTGGGCCGCGCCTCCGGTTCCCACACCGCTGCCCCGAATCTACGAGGAACGAGGGCGCGGGCGCATTGGCCACAGGAACAAGCCGAGCCCACCATCCCTCCGCCCCCGATCACCCCGGCGTCCCCGGACAGAGGCCGAAGGCGCCTCCCCGCAGGCATCCCCGACCGCCGCGCCGCGTCCTCCGAGCCACCAACCCGCCGGTACGCGGTGCGACCAGGAGGCTGTGGAGATGACCGGTCGGGGACAGCCCTACGGGCTGACACCCACCCGTTGGACAGCCCCTGCGGGCCTGACCACATCCCCACAGCCACGACGAGGATTT
>JBIQJW010000136.1:0-6324 GCA_044507145.1 Actinomycetota bacterium | reverse complement strand
CGCACCTCGATGCACAGCGACGGGCTGAAGCGCATCAGGTTGCCGGTGATGCCCATGAGCCGCGCGCAGCCCGCCAGGCCACCGGCGCGACGCACGTGCTCCCAGACGCCCGGCGCCTCCTCGGCCAGTTCACGCTCCGCGTTGGCCGTGAGCGGGTCGGCGTCGCCCACCGCCTCCGTGCAGCCGTCGAGGGTCGCCAGCAGCGAGGGGGCGACGGCCAGGTCGTCGCGCCGGCGCCCCAACAGCAGCCGGGCATTCGCGCCGCGTCCCAGCACCACCAGCATGGTCACGCCCACCACCGACGCGCGCCCGGTGCCGTGCACGCACGGATCGCCGCCGGCCAGCGCGTGGGCACGCGAGCGCAGCGGACCCCGGGCGCCCGGCGCGGCCAGGGGGTCCTCCTGCACCAGGGCGTCCGCGGTGGCCAGCATCGTGAAGTAGTCGGTGCGACCGGCGTGCACCACACCACCACGCACCTCACGCAGCCCCAGGATGGGGCCGTTCCAGGTCCCCGGACTGCCCTCCAGGAGGCGCCGCAGGTGGGGGCGTCCCGCCTCCAGCAGGTCCGCGTCGACCGCCAGCGGCCGGCCGTCGTCCACCAAGGCGCCTGTGAGCGGCCGGTCGCGGTCGCTCAGGATCACCACCGGGTGGGTGCGCCCGGCCCGGCGCACCGGTGCCCGCTCGCTCATCGGGGGCGCGGGGTCATCCGCGGCGCGGGAAGACGTCGAGGGTGAGCGAGGCCACCCGGTCCAGAATGAGGATGCCGTCCAGGTGGTCCATCTCGTGCAGGATCACCCGCGCTTCGAACCCCTCGGCCCGGATCGTGCGCCGCGTGCCGTCCAGATCCGTCGCCTCCACGGTGACGCGCGCCGGGCGGCGGACGTTCGCCGTGATGTCCGGCAGGCTCAGGCAGCCCTCACGGCCCTTCTTGTTCCCGCTGCGTTCCACCACCACCGGGTCGATCAGCCACAGCGGGCCCTGCGCGTCGGGCACCTTGGGGTGCCCCGTGCAGTCGACATACGCGATCCGCCACAGCTCGCCCACCTGGGGGGCCGCGATGCCGACGGTGCGCGGATGCAGCGCGGCCGTGTCCACCATGTCCGCCGCCAGGCGCCGCGCGGCCGGGCCCGGGACACCCACGGGCGCGCACGGGATCTTCAGGCGCCGGTCGGGGTAGCGCAGGACCTCGCGGGCCCCCATCAGAGGATCTCGTCGCCCTCGTCGTCCAGTGTCAGCTCCACGCCGTGGGCGGCCGCGACGGGGGCGAGGCGCGCGCGCAGCGTGGGGCCGTCGACGCCGTCGGGCAGCTCCAGCTCGATGCCCAGGACGTAGATCGGGGGATCGCCCACCAGGCGGGCGGACAGGTCAACGACGTTCGCGCCCTCGGCCGCGAGCTCCTGGGCGACGCCGTGAACGATCCCCGGCCGGTCGGCGCCGTACACCGACAGCACGGCCCGCCCGGTGTCGGCCTTCGCGTGCATCGGCGCCGCCCGTGCCACCTGCAGGCCCAGGCCCAGCCGCCGGGCCACCGGCACCAGGCGTTCCTCCACGTCGGCCACGTCCACGCCGTCGGGCACAGACACCGCGAGCATCACGGCGAACGAGCCGCGCATCAGCGCCGCACGCGCGTCGGCCAGGTTGCCGCCCAGATCCAGCAGCGCGCCGGTGAGCGCCGCGACGATGCCGGGGCGGTCCTCGCCGACCGCCGTCACCACGATCTCGTTCGTCACGTCACCCTCCGTCCTGGCCACGCGGGCAGCCTAGCGAGGCCGGCCGGGTAGGATCCGCTCCGTGGAGACCGGCCAGATCTGGAACGCCGCCCTGGCCGTGACCGTCACGCGCATCGTCGCGATTCCCGGTCTGATGGTGCTGATCCTCGTCGACGGCATCCCCGACCACAATTGGTGGGCGGCCGGCGTCTACGCCGCGCTGGCGGCCACCGACAGCCTCGACGGCTGGCTGGCGCGCTCGCGCAACCAGGTGACGGCGGCGGGCGCCTTCCTGGACCCGCTGGCCGACAAGCTCCTGGTCACCGCCGCCCTGGTGTGCCTGGTGGAGACCGGGGACGTGGGTGCGTGGGCGGTCATGATCATCGTCGCGCGCGAGTTCGCCGTGACCGGGCTGCGGCTCGTCGCCATGGGTCGGGGCATCGTCATCCCCGCGGATCGCTTCGGCAAGCTCAAGACCGTCACGCAGAACCTTGCGATCTTCGCGTTCCTCGCGCCGCACCCGTGGCCCGAGGCCGATGAGCCGCTTCTCTACCTGGCGCTGGTGATGACGGTGCTGAGCGGCGTCAACTACTTCCTGTCGGCCGGCCGGCTGATGCGCGCGCTCCCGGCCGGGACCGGTGCGGCGCCCGGACCGCAGCCCGGGGAGGTGCCGCACCCGTGAACGAGGCGGTCGCCATCGTCGCGGCGTACCTGCTCGGCTCCATCCCGTTCGGGTACCTGGCCGGCCTGACGCGCGGCATCGACATCCGCACCGTCGGCAGCCGGAACGTGGGCGCCACCAACGTCTTCCGCACCCTCGGCCGACCCGTGGGCATCGCCGTGATGGCGCTGGACATCGGGAAGGGCGTGGTGGCCGTGGTCATCGCGCGCCTCATCACCGACGACCCCTGGCCGCTCATCGCCGCCGGCGCCGCCGTGGCCGGGCATGTCTTCCCGGTGTGGCTGCGGTTCCGGGGCGGCAAGGGCGTCGCGGTGGGATGCGGCGTGGCGATCGGCCTGGTCCCGTGGGTGGTCCTGGCACTGGTGCCCGTGTGGATCATCGTCATCGCCATCACGCGCTACGTGTCGCTGGGCAGCATCATCTGCGCCGCCGCGTTCACACCGACGGTGTGGGCCTTCGGCTACTCCACCGCCACCATCATCTTCGCCGGGCTCATCTCGGCCGCCGTGCTCTGGCGCCACCGGGCGAACATGGGCCGCCTGATCCGTGGCGAGGAACTGCGTCTCGACCTCGGCCGTGGGCGTGGCGCCGACGCGGCGTCCTAGCCGGACGCTCAGCCCTCCAGCGCGGGGGAGAAGGCCCCCGGCGCGCGCTCACCGGGATTCGCCGCCGCGATGCGCGCCGAAGCCAGCGTGTGACGCAGCCCGTCCTCTAGCGACATCTGCGGCGTCCAGCCGTACAGGGCGCGAGCCCGTCCGGCATCCAGTGCGCTGCGCTGCAGTTCACCGGGCCGCGCGGGTGCGAACACCGCCGGCACTGTGACGCCCAGGGCCTCGATCAGGTCCAGCACCGAGCTCTCCACCCCGGTGCCGATGTTCGCGGTGTGCCCGGGCTCCCCGCGCTCGGCCGCCAGGAAGGCCGCGACCACATCGCCCACGTACACGTAGTCGCGCGTCTGCAGGCCGTCGCCGAACACCGTCGGCGGGCGGCCCTCCAGCGCGCAGCCGCAGAAGATCGCCACCACGCCCGCCTCGCCGTGCGGATCCTGGCGCGGGCCGTAGACGTTGGCCAGGCGCAGCACCACGGCCTCGACGCCGTGCAGGCGCCCGTAGACGTGGCAGTACCCCTCGCCGGCCACCTTGCTCATGCCGTACTGCGACAGGGGGCGCGGCTCCACCGACTCCGGCGTGGGCACCGGGATGTCCGGCGCCTCGCCGTACGCGGCGCCGCCGGTCGACGCGAAGACCACCCGGGCGCCGGTGGCCCGCGCCGCCTCCAGCACGTTGATGGTGCCGATGACGTTCACCGCGGCGTCGAAGCCGGGCTCGTCTACGGCGCGGCGCACGTCCGCCTGGGCCGCCAGGTGGAAGATGGTGTCCGGGGCGATCTCGCGCACGAGCGCCGACAGTCGCTCGCCGTCGCGCACATCCAGCTCGTGCAGCCGCGCCGGCGGCGCCACGCGGCCGGCGTCGCCGTTGGAGAGGTCGTCCACCACATGCACGGACCGGCCGTCGGCGACGAGGGCGTCGACGAGGTTCGATCCGATGAAACCGGCCCCGCCGGTCACCAGCGCAGTCGCCACCAGCCACTCCTCAGACGGTCCTCCGGGCCGCGCCATCGTAGCGACGCGGCCCGGAGCGGGCGCCCCCCGGGAGTCCAGCCCTCAGAGCCCTCTACGCCCCGCCCAGCCACTCCTGCAGCGTCGTGTGCCGCGGCGCGCTACCCCCACCGGACACCTCCCGGCGGATCTCGCCCAGGGTCCCGACGCGCTCGGCATCCACGTCGTGGGTGTGGATGGTCTCGTAGTTCTCCTGGTGGGCGCGCAGGAACGCCTCGTCCGGCAATGCCGGCAGGCGTTCCAGGACGCCGCGCACCATCTCCCGCACCGAGTCCTCCACGAACCGCGGCCGGCGGTGCGCCTTGTCCACCACGTACTGCTCGTCCGGGCGCTTCAGCAGCTCGTAGATCTCGGACGACATGCCGTCCTCCACGATCTCCAGCAGGACGTCGGCGTCGGTGTCGACGCCGCTGGGCGTGCCGACGAGCAGCGTGCCCCGGGCGCGCTGGTTGTGCGTTGCGATCGGCACGGCGCGCACGATCCGGGCGATCTCGTCGTCGCCGAAGCCGTCGGCGCGCAACGCCTCGGAGGCCTGCGCCTCGATCAGGCCCTGGGCGCACGGGCAGGCGTTCATGCCCTGCGCCGTCACACCCACGACCCGCCGCACCCCAGTGGGCGACGCGGCGGCGATGCCGATCAGCCCGTACATCTCCTGCGTGGGGATGCCGGTGACCGGGGTCACCCGGGCCACCGGGTAGCTGGCGCGGATCGTCACCTCGCTGCGCGAGGCCCGCTGGCTCTCCACGATCCGCTCGGCGATGTGCTCGGCGAGGACCTCGATGCGCAGGGCCTCCGACATCACCACCGAGTCGATCGCCTCGTTCACCACCTCCTCGAACCGCGACATGTGCACGCCCTTCTGGGTCGTGTTCAGGTCGCTCACACACGAGATCTCCGCCTGGAACAGGCTCTCGGCGCCGTTGTGGCGGATGCGGATCGCCTTCGCCGAGCGGGCGACGCCGGCGGAGGTGAGGCTGATCGGGGCCGCAGGGCGCGACTCCTGGAGGTCGACGGGCAGACCCCCTGGGCTCGTGCGCATTCGTTCTCGCTCTCTTCGGAGGGGCACGGTGGACTGATTGTGACGCACATGCGACCAGCATGGCCGCGGCGAGCCGTATACTCCCTGAGGCATCAGAGGTCATCTCGGATCAGGAAGGTTGCGAGCATGACGGACTCCTCCGCTGCCACCACGCCGGAAACACTCCTGCCGGATGTCGAGGAGATGCGAGCCCTCGCGGCCGAAGGCCGCTTGAAGGGTGTGCTGGCACTGGCAGATATCGGCGCCGCCCTCGCGGACGTCCCCGTCGACAAGGGACAGCTCGAGGACTTCTACGCCTACCTCATCGAAGCCGGCATCGAGGTCGTCGACTCCGAGGGCGTACCCGTCGCCCGCCCCGACGACGGCGACGACCCGGGGCTCAACCTGGCCGTCGAGCCGTCCCTCGACTCGCTGCGCCTCTACCTGCGCGACATCGGGCGCGTCCCGCTGCTCACGGCTGCCGAAGAGGTCGCCCTCGCCAAGCGCATCGAGGTGGGCGACATGGCGGCCAAGGAGAAGATGGTGGAGGCCAACCTCCGCCTCGTGGTCAGCATCGCAAAGGGCTACCTCGGCCGCGGCCTCTCCTTCCTCGACCTCATCCAGGAGGGCAGCCTCGGCCTCATCCGAGCCGTCGAGAAGTTCGACTACCGGCGCGGCTTCAAGTTCTCCACCTACGCCACCTGGTGGATCCGGCAGGCCGTCACCCGCGCCATCGCCGACAAGGCCCGCACCATCCGCATCCCCGTCCACATGGTCGAGAAGCTCAACCGTGTGGTGCACCTCGAACGCCAGCTCGTGCAGAAGCTCGGCCGCGAGCCCCGGGCCGAGGAGGTTGCGGAAGAACTCCGCATGACCGCCGACGAGGTTCGCGAGATCCGCCGCATGGCCCAGATGCCCGTCAGCCTCGAGAAGCCCATCGGCGAGGAGGAGGACTCGGCGCTCGCCGACTTCGTGGAGGACGAGAATGCCACCTCGCCCTTCGAGGAGGCCGCCGGCAACCTCCGGCGCACCGACGTCATGCGCGCCCTCAGCGCCCTCCCCGACCGCGAGCGCCAGGTCATCGAACTGCGCTTCGGCCTCCTCGGTCAGCAACCCTGCACCCTCGAGGAGGTCGGGCGCGCATTCGGTGTCACCCGCGAGCGCATCCGGCAGATCGAGAACAACACCCTTCGCAAGCTTGAGAGCCTTCCCGCCGCTCAGCCGCTCCGCGATTCCGCGTAGGGGCGGCTCGCTGCAACTAAGGCCCAGATCCCGCGCCGCGGACGGGGGCCGTGCT
>JBIQJW010000135.1:2215-6343 GCA_044507145.1 Actinomycetota bacterium | reverse complement strand
TCGTTCGGCATCCGCAACGTCGCGGACCTGGACCGCGGCCTGGCGGAGATGACCCGCGTGGTGCGTCCCGGCGGCAAGGTGGTGATCCTGGAGATCACCACACCGGCGCGGCTGAGGGCCTTCTACCACCTGTGGTTCGACCGGGTGGTCCCCCAGCTCGGCCGCCTTCTGGGGCGCGACGGGGCGGCGTACTCGTACCTGCCGGCCTCGGTGCGTCGCTTCCCGGAGCCGCCCGAGCTGGCCGCGCGGATGTCGGCGGCCGGGCTCACCGACATCCGCTGGCGCCTGATGGCGGCGGGCATCGTGGCGTTGCACCACGCCCGGGTGCCGGCGTGACCGCCGTCGCCCCGGTGCCGACCGTCGCGCTCCCCTTCATGCCGCTGCTGGCGCTGTGCGAGCAGCGTCTGCGCGACGCCGTGGCCGGCCACCGTGAGGAACTGGTCCGCCCCGCCACCGACACCCTCGCGGCCGGCGGCAAGCGCGTACGGCCCCTGCTGGTCTTCTGCTCGGCGCCGGCGGCGGCGCTGGCCGACCCGGTGCGCCGGGAACGGCTGCTCTCCGCGGCGGCCGCGGTGGAACTCGTGCACATGGCCACGCTGGTGCACGACGACCTCCTGGACGGCGCCACCCTGCGCCGCGGCCGGCCCACCGTGGCCGAGGCGCTCGGCGCCGACCGCGCGATCGGCACGGGCGACTACCTGTTCGCGCGCGCGTTCGCCGAGCTCACCCGCACGGGGCTGCCCGAGGCGGTGCGTGAGCTGGCCGGCGCGGCGCGCGACCTGTCACAGGGCGAGATGGACCAGCAGCGCGCCGCCTTCGACTTCGCGCTGCCCGAGGCGGCCTACCTGTCGCGCTGCCGCGGCAAGACGGCCTCGCTCTTCGCCGTGGCCTGCCGCCTGGGCGCCCACGTGGGCGGCGCCGGGGCCGACGCCCAGGACCGCCTGTCGGCGTTCGGCGAGAACGTGGGGATGGCCTTCCAGATCTTCGACGACATCCTGGACCTCGCCGGCGCGCCGGCTGCCACCGGCAAGCGCCGCGGCACCGACCTGCGCGACGGCACGGTGACGCTGCCGATGATCCTGGCGCTGCAGCACGAACCCGCACTGCGCCCGGCGCTGGAGGCCGCCGCCTCGGGTGCCGACCTGGACGCCCTGTGCGACCGCCTGGCCGCCCACCCAGGCTCGGAGGAGGCCCGCCGGCGCGCCCACGAGTACGTCGCGGCCGCCCGTGCCGCAATCCTCGACGGCCCCACCGACGGGGCCGACGTGCACGCCCTCACCGAGATCGCCGACGGCGTCGTGGACCGGTACTCGTGAGCCGGCCGGCCGAGGGCGACATCCTCACGCTGCTGCAGGCCCGCGATCCTCTGGCGGCCGCCAGGGACAATGGTCCCGCCGACGCCCCGATCCAGGTGCGGCGGGGGCCGGCCCCGGAGGGCTGGTTCACCGACGACGAGACCGAGGGGACCATCGACGAGCACCGCGCGGCCCACCTGGCCGGGCGTCCCAGCGAGGCGGTGGTGCGATACGGGCACGGCGTCGGCGAGGCGCAGGTGGCGGCGCGCCTCGACGCGCTGGCCGCGCTCGCGCGCGAGACCGGCCTGCTGCGAGCCGTCACGCCGCTGCCGGCCGAGGGCACCGAGCACCGCCCGGGGTCGTGGGGCATCGAGGACCTCACCGTGGTCGCGGCCTGCCGGGCCGCGCTGCCGGCGTCGGTGCAGGTGCGCCCGAGCTGGCGCCACCTGGGGCCGGCCGCATGCCAGATCGCGGTGGCCTTCGGCGCCACAGCGTGGGCCGTCCCCGAGGACGACCGCACGGACCTGGAGCGCCTCGCGGCGGGCATCGGGCGCACCATCGCCGACCGGGCGGACGCGTGAACCGGCTGCGCGTCGGGCGGATCAGCGCGCTGAACATGTACCCGCTGTTCCACGGGTTGGAGCGCACCTCCGATCCCACGCTGGCGTTCACCGACGGGCTGCCCACCACGCTCAACCGGCTGGTGCTCGACGGGGAGCTGGACATCTCCGCGATGTCCAGCATCGCCTACGCCCGCAACGCCGACCGCCTGGAGTTGATCCCGGTGGCGTCGGTCACCGCCGAGGGTGCGGTCGACTCCATCCAGGTGTTCTCGCGCGTGCCGTTCGCGCAGATCCGAAGCCTGGTGGTCACACCCCACAGCGCCACGTCCGTGGCACTGGCGCGCGTGCTGCTGGGCCCGGACGTGTCGTTCACGGTTCTGGACGGCCCGCCCGAGGCGGCGCTGGACGACGCCGACGGGGTGCTCCTGATCGCCGATGAGGCGCTGGCGGCGCTGCGGGCGCCGTTCAGCGACCACCACACCGATCTGGCCACCGAATGGAACCGGCGCACCGGCATGCCGATGGTGTTCGCGGTGTGGGCCGCACGCGCCGACACCGCCACGGGGCGCCCCGAGGCGCTCGCCGCGTTCGCCCGCCACTTGGAGCGGGCCCACGAGGCCTACCTGGCCGATCCGGAGTCGGTGGTGCAGGCCGCCGCGGCCCGGTTCCCGTTCCCCGCCGAGTTCATCCGCCCGTACCTCAGCCGCCTGCGCTATGGCTTCGGCGACGCCGAGCGCGCCGGGCTGCAGGAGTTCCTGGCCCGCGCCGCCGACGCCGGCGAGCTGTCGGCACCGCCACGGCTGGCCGCGTAGAATCGCGCCGATGGCCACGCTCGCTCCCGCACCCACCGATGTCGCCGACGTCCTCGCCCGCCGGCTCGACGGCGCCCGGCTCACCGACGATGAGGCGCTGACGCTCTTGGCGTCGCGCGACCTCGTGGCCGTGGGCACCGCCGCCAACGAGCTGCGCAACCGGGCGAGCGACCCGGACGTGGTGACGTTCAACATCGACCGGAACGTCAACTACACCAACTTCTGCATCACCGACTGCGACTTCTGCGCGTTCTACCGGCGCCCGATGGATCCCGAGGGCTACGTCCTGCCCAAGTCGGTCATCTTCCGCAAGATCGAGGAGACCCTGGACCTGGGCGGCACGGCGCTGCTGCTGCAGGGCGGCCACCACCCGAACCTGCGCATCGAGTGGTACGAGGACCTGTTCACCGACATCAAGTCGCGCTACCCCATCCACCTCCACGCGCTGTCGCCGTCCGAGATCCTGCACATCAGCAAGATCTCCAAGCTGACGCTGGAGGAGACGATGCGCCGCCTGCGCGAGGCGGGCCACGACTCGCTACCGGGCGGCGGCGCCGAGATCCTCGTGGACCGGGTGCGCCAGGTCATCGCCCCGCGCAAGACGACCTCCGACGAGTGGCTGGGCGTGATGCGCGCCGCGCACTCGGTGGGCATGTCCACCTCGGCCACGATGATGTACGGCACCGTGGACACGTGGGAGGACCGCGTCGAGCACCTGCGCCGGCTGCGCGAGCTGCAGGACGAGGACCACGAGGGCGGCTTCCGCGCGTTCGTGTGCTGGAGCTACCAGTCCGGCGGCGGCAGCGCACGCGGCGACGACCACGCGCACACCACGGCCGCCGACTACCTGATGATGCTCGCCGTCAGCCGCCTGTACCTCGACAACTTCCCCCACTTCCAGTCGTCGTGGGTCACCCAGGGGCTGCGCATCGGCCAGCTCGCGCTGGAGTTCGGGTGCGACGACATGGGCTCGATCATGATCGAGGAGAACGTGGTCCGCGCCGCCGGCACCGCGTTCCGGCTGGATCGCGACCGGATGGTGCGCGCCATCGAGGCCACCGGCCGACGCGCCGTGCAGCGCGACACGCTCTACCGCGCCGTCGCCCAGTTCCCGCAGGGGGCGTCATCGCAGACCTGACCGTCAGGGAGGCCCACGCGGCGTGGGCCGCCGGTGGGTTGGTGATCGTGGACTGCCGTGAGACCGCCGAGCACGAGGCGCAGCATGTGCCGGGCACCCTCCTGATCCCCCTGAGCGAGTTCCTGGCACGTGTGGACGAGGTGCCGGGCGACGCGCCGCTGGCCATCCTGTGCCGCAGCGGGAACCGCAGCGGCCGCCTGGCCGATCACCTCAACGCCGAGGGGCACTTCGGCGACGTGGCGAACATCGAGGGCGGCATCATCGCCTGGGCCGCCGAGGGACTCCCCTACGAGGGCGACGTCCCCACCTGACCGGCCCGG
>JBIQJW010000135.1:0-2115 GCA_044507145.1 Actinomycetota bacterium | reverse complement strand
CCGGCGTCCGCGGCGTCGGGGTCGGAGAAGTAGACGACCTCGATCTCCCGCCCGCCCGGCAGGCCGATCTTCCTGCTCTGATACTCCCGCATCGCCCCGCCCTCACCCCGGTTTGCCCGACGGTGGGTGCATCGGCGCGCACGGCGCCGACTTGAGGCGGGATGGAGCCGGGGCGGTGTGGCCGGCTAGACGGTCGCGAGCGCCGCGTCGGCGACGCGGTCGGCCTCGAACGACGAGCGCACCAGCGGACCGGCCTCCACGTGCACCAGACCGCATGCACGGCCCAGCGCCGCGAGCGCCGGATACTCGGAGGGGGCGTAGAAGCGCGCCACCGGCAGGTGCGCCGGCGAGGGCTGCAGGTACTGCCCCACCGTCACGAGATCGCACCCCACGGCCGCGAGGTCGGTCATGACCGCGGCGATCTCGTCCAGCGTCTCACCCAGGCCCACCATGATCCCGGTCTTGGTGGGGAGTCCGGCGGCCGCGGAGCGGGCCAGCAGCTCCAGGGTGCGCTCGTAACGGGCGCCGGGGCGCACGCGCGAGTAGAGGCGCGGAACGGTCTCGGTGTTGTGGTTCAGCACGTCGGGCGCCGCCTCGATCACGACGTCCAGCGCACCCCACCCGCCGCGCAGGTCGGGGATGAGGACCTCCACGCGGCAGTCCGGCACGCGCTCGCGCACGGCGTGGATGCACGCGGCGAAGTGCGCGGCACCACCGTCGGGGAGGTCGTCGCGCGCCACGGCGGTGATCACCACGAAGCGCAGTCCCATCTGGGCGGCCGCCTCGGCCAGCCGCGCCGGCTCCTCGGGATCGGGCGGACCGAAGGGGCGCCCGGTGGCGACGTTGCAGAACCGGCACCCGCGGGTGCACTGGCTGCCCGAGATCATGAACGTGGCGGTACCGCGCGCCCAGCACTTACCGATGTTGGGGCAGGCCGCCTCCTCGCATACCGTCACGAGGTCCTTGTTGCGCATCAGCGCCTTGGTCTCCACGAAGCCCCCGCCCAGCGGGTTCTTCGCGATGACCCAGCGCGGAAGGCGCCGGCGCTCCACCAACTGGGACAGCTCCGCACCGCTCACGGCCACGGGATCGAGCGCCTCCCGCGGGCCGTCGCCGATGTGGTCGTCGCCCAGGAGCACGTCCGGCACGTGACCGGCGGCCACCGCCGCCGCGATCGCGTCGCGCTCGGGGGTGTCGGGGCCGCTCTCGACCGTGAAGGCGCGCACTCGGTTCACCTGCCGAACGCTACCGGAGTCGGCGCGCCGCAGCCCACGTCGTTCGTCCCGGTGTCGCCGGCCGGCCGGTACACTCGCGCGCGTGGTTCTCTCAGATCGCACGATCCTCGAG
This sequence comes from Actinomycetota bacterium, assembly GCA_044507145.1. Taxonomy (GTDB): domain Bacteria; phylum Actinomycetota; class Thermoleophilia; order Miltoncostaeales; family Miltoncostaeaceae; genus JAVJSF01. The sequence continues at coordinate 768 of JBIQJW010000135.1, read as the reverse complement.
CAGATCGAGGCCGGCCGGTTGGTCATCGACCCCTTCGACCGCTCGCTGCTGCAGCCGTCGTCGGTGGATGTGCGCATCGACAGCGCCTTCCGGGTGTTCCACAACCACGGCAGCGCCCTCATCGACGTCCGCGAGCCCACCGAGGAGCTCACCGAGCAGGTCGAGGTGGCCGAGGGCGACCGGTTCATCCTGCATCCGGGCGAGTTCGTCCTGGGCTCCACGCTGGAGCGCGTCGCGATCCCCGATGATCTGGTGGCCCGTCTGGAGGGGAAGTCGAGCCTGGGCCGGTTGGGCCTGCTCATCCACTCCACCGCCGGCTACATCGACCCGGGGTTCGCGGGCACCATCACGCTCGAGCTCTCCAACGTTGCGCGGCTGCCCATCGCGATCTACCCCGGCATGCCGATCGGCCAGATCTCGTTCCTGCAGATGACGACCCCCGTCGACCGGCCCTACGCCGGCAAGTACGGCGGTCAGCGCGGCCCCACCGCCAGCAGGTACCACCAGAACCGCTTCTAGGGCCGGCGCGCTCAGCCGCGCAGGCGCCCCCGAGGGTGTGTGGGGTACGGTCGGCCCGGACCCAGCGGACCGGGAGCGAGCGATGGGCGACGACGGGGGACGACTGGAGCGCGGGCGCGCGATGGCGGACGCCCACCTGGGTGAGGGCGTCACCGCGGGGTGGCGCGAGCGGTCGCCGGCGATGGAGGAACTCACCTCCGGGTTCTTCGGCGAGGTGTGGGGCCGGGGCGCGCTGGGCAGGCGCGAACG
>JBIQJW010000134.1:0-6532 GCA_044507145.1 Actinomycetota bacterium | reverse complement strand
TCGATGATGCCCACCATGCTCACGAAGGTGAGGTCGCGCACCAGCGACATGGGGTTCTGCTCCATCGCCGGGACGTCCGACTCGTCCAGCACGCGCGCCGCGAAGGTCAGGACCCGCAGCCCCTCCTGGCCCATTCGCTCGTTCGCCGCCGCCACCGCGGCGGCGTCCAGCGGCATGTCGGACCGCTCGGCGACGTCGCGCCCGCCGGTGCAGCGGGCCAGCACCACGTCGGGCGCGCCTTTCACCAGGGCGATGAGCCGCTCACCGCCGTCCAGGGGCACGCGGTGGAACGTGGCCATGAACTTGTAGTCCGAGTCGAACGGCACCTCGGCCAGGCGCGGATATGCGCGCCGGCTCTCCTCGGCGTCCACGCCCAGCTTGGCGGCCAGCACCACCAGGGCCGCCTCGGTGGGATCCCCCACCACGGCGCCGTCGTCGCTCACCGTGGCGTCGCTGGCCAGCGTCAGGCCATAGGCCACGCGGGTGAAGTCGGGCACCTCGATGCCGGCGGGCCCGCGCAGGGCTCCCTGCTTGGCGTAGCCCTCGCCCTCCACGGTGAACCACACCCCGCCCGAGTACAGCCGTGACACCATCATCTGGTTGAGGGTGAGGGTGCCGGTCTTGTCGCTGTTGATGGCGCTGGTGGCGCCCAGCGTCTCCACGTCGGCCAGGTTCTTCACGATGGCGCGGGCGTCGGCCAGACGGCGCGACCCCTGGGCCAGCATGCTCTGGACGAAGGTGGGCATGCCGGTGGGGATGGCGGAGATGGCCATGGCGATGCCCAGCAGCAGCACGTCCTCCACCGCGAGCCCGCGCGCGATTCCGGCGATGACGATGACCGCGACGGCCGCCCACGCCACCACGCCGATGATGGTGGTGAGCCGGCCCAGTTCACGCTGCAGCGGTGAACGCGTGCGCTTCACCGACGTGAGCATGTGGGCGATGCGCCCCATCTCGGTGTCCATGCCGGTCGCGGTGACCACCATGGTCGCTGTGCCGCGCGTCACCGAGGTGTTCTGGAAGAGCATGTTCACCCGGTCGCCCAGGGCGACCTCCGGGCCGGTGAGCGGCGCCGCGTCCTTCGCCACCGGGGCGCTCTCGCCGGTGAGGGCCGCCTCCTGGGTCTCGAGTGTCGCCGAGCGCAGGATGCGCCCGTCGGCCGGCACCAGGTCCCCGGCCTCCAACTGCACGAGGTCGCCCGGCACCACCTGCGCGGCCGCGATGAGTTCCAGCCGGCCGTCGCGCACCACCCGCGCCTGGGGCACCTGCATGCCGGCCAGCGCGTTCACGCTGGCCCGCGCCTTCAGATCCTGCCGGGTGCCGAGCACCACGTTCAGCAGCAGGAGCAGCAGGATGAGGATGCCGGTGGTGATCTGGTCGATCACGAACGACGCCGCGGTCACGCCCACCAGCATCAGGTTCATGGGGTCGCGCACCTGGCCGGCCGCCAGCGCCAACACCGACGGCTCGGCCTCCTGGCGGATGGTGTTCTCCCCGTACCGGGTCAGCCGCTCGGCGGCCTCCGCGGCCGCCAGCCCGGCCGCCGGATCGGTGTGCAGGCGCGCGGCGACCTCGTCGCCGGCCTCGAGGTAGGGCCGCTCCTCGTCGGTGGGGACGACCGCCGGCTCCGTGGTGCTCACTCAGTCTCCCGTCGGGATGCGCAGTGGCGCGATCGTAACCGCGCCGAGGAACGGTGGCGAGACCCGTCGCCCTACTGACAGGCCTCGCATTCCTCTCCGTTCCGGGCCGCCTCGATCGAGCACACGCGCGCGGCGGTGTCGACGGGCGGCGTCGCAACGGACGCCTCGCGCGTGACGGTGGCCTTCTCGATCCCCGAGGCCCCCATGGTGCGCAGGTAGTAGGTGGTCTTCAGCCCGGCCCGCCACGCGCGCCGGTACATGTGGCTCATCGTGCGCATGTCCGGCTCGGCCAGAAAGAGATTCAGCGACTGGCTCTGGTCGATCCACTTCTGCCGGCGCGCCGCCGCGTCGATGAGGAATGCCGGGTCGATCTGGAACGCCGTGAGGTACCGCTCGCGGATCCGTGCCGGGACGCCCTCCACCTCGGTCAGATCGCCGTCGAAGTACTTGATCTGCTCGGCCACCTCACGGCTCCAGGCGCCGGCCGCCTTGAGGTCGCGCACGAGAAACGGGTTCAGCACCACGAAGTCGCCGGACAGGTTCGATTTGGCGAACAGGTTCCTGTACATCGGCTCGATGCAGGGCGACGTGCCCATGATGTTCGCGATGGTCGCCGTGGGGGCGATCGCCAGCACGTTGGAGTTGCGCATCCCCTGGCGGGCGATCTTCTCCCGCAGCGGCCCCCAGTCCAGCCGGCCCCCGCGCGGCACCTCCACCGCCTCGCCCCGCTCGGTCTCGAGAAGGTCCAGCGTGTCCTGCGGCAAGAGGCCGCGGTCCCACTTGGACCCGGGATACGAGCGGTAGGTGCCGCGCTCGGCGGCCAGATCGCTCGACGCCTCGTATGCGTAATGGGCGACGGCTTCCATCATCTCGTCGCTGAACTCCACCGCCTCGGGCGAGCCGAATGCGATGCCCTTGCGGTACAGCGCGTACTGCAGCCCCATCACGCCCAGCCCCACCGGCCGGTGGCGGTCGTTGGCCGTGCGTGCGGCCTTCGTCGGGTAGAAGTTGACGTCGATCACGTCGTCGAGCGCGCGCACGGCCACGCGGATGGTCTCGCGCAGGCGGGCGTGGTCGATCTGGCCGTCGGGCGTGAGGTGCCGGTCGATCACCACGGAGCCGAGGTTGCACACCGCCGTCTCGTCGGGCCCGGTGTTGAGGGTGATCTCGGTGCACAGGTTCGACGAGTGCACCACACCCGCGTGGTCCTGCGGGCTGCGCACGTTGCAGGGATCCTTGAACGTGATCCACGGATGCCCGGTCTCGAACAGCATCCGCAGCATCCGCTTCCACAGGTCCAGCGCGGGCAGGCGTTCGCCGTGGATCTCGCCGCGTTCGGCCATCGCCTCGTAGTGGACGTAGCGCTCGTCGAAGGCGCGCCCATACAGGCCGTGCAGATCCGGTACCTGGGAGCTGCGGAACAGGGTCCAGTGCTCGCGGGCCTCCATCCGCCGCATGAACAGGTCCGGGATCCAGCAGGCCGTGTTCATGTCGTGGGTGCGCCGGCGCTCGTCGCCGGTGTTGCGGCGCAGCTCCAGGAAGTCGTGGATGTCGTTGTGCCACACCTCCAGGTAGGCGCAGCCCGAACCGGCGCGCTTGCCGCCCTGGTTCACGGCCACGAGCTGGTCGTTGTGCAGCTTGAGGAACGGCACCAGCCCCTGGCTCTCACCGTTGGTGCCGGCGATGTGCGATCCGGTGCCACGCACGTTGGTCCACGAACCGCCGAGGCCGCCGGCCCACTTGGAGCACATCGCGTTCTCGGCGATGCCGCGCTGCATGATCGACTCCAGGGAGTCCTCGACCACGTAGAGGTAGCAGGACGAAAGCTGCGAGTGCGGCGTTCCGGCGTTGAAGAGGGTGGGCGTGGACGAGCAGAACCGGCGGTCCTTGTACATCGCATAGAGCGCCAGCGCTCGGTCCGTGCGCTCGTCCTCGCGCTCGGCCAGGCACACCCCCATCGCCACGCGCATCCAGAACGCCTGCGGCGCCTCGATGCGCACCGGCTCCGGGCCGGTCTTGTCGGTGATGAGGTACCGGTCGTAGAGCGTCTGCAGCCCGAGGAAGTCGAAGTCGAGGTCCGCGGTGGGGTCGAGCGCCGCGGCGAGCCGGTCCAGGTCGTACCCCAGCAGCTCGTCGCTCATGCGCCCCACGGCGATCCCGCGGTGCAGCGATGCCACGAAGCCGCGTCGGTGCGCCGCCCCCAGCCCGGCGACCCCGTCGCGCAGGACGTCCCAGCCGAGCGTCTCCTCGTAGATGTGCGTGAGCAGGATGCGCCCGGCGAACGGCGAGAAGTCGGAATCGCGCTCCACCAGCGCCCGCGCGTTCATCACCACCAGTCGACCCAGGTCGGCGCGGGCCGTGCCCGGGTGCACCGACCGGCGCAGCTCGGCCTCGATCTCGTCCGGGGTCATGCCCAGGTCCAGCCCGATGGATGCGAAGCGGATGCGCTCGCGCAGGTCCTCGCCATCCCACATCGTGCGGCGCCCGTCGGCCTCCTCCACCTCCACCGGCACCGGTCGCGGCGCCGGCGCCTCGGCTCCATCGTGGCGGGCGCGCAGCATCGCGCGTTCGGCGCGGTACAGGATGTAGCGCTCGGCCACCCGCATGTGGCCGCCCAGCACCAGCTCCTCCTGCACGATGTCCTGCACGGTCTCGATGGCCACGTACGCCGCTCCCAGCGCCAGGGCGCGCTCGGTCACGCGGGCCGCGATCGCGCCCGCGGGCGCCGGGTCGGCCTCCAGCGACAGGAAGGCCTTGCGCACCGCCACCTCGATCTTGGCCCCGTTCCAGGCCACCACCTGCCCGGAGCGCCGGATCAGGCGCAGTTGCCCGGGACGCTCCCCGGTGCGCGCCGACGGCAGGGTGCGCTGGATCACCAGGGCCTTGGCGGCGTCGAACTCGCCGGCGGCGATCAGGGCGGCCTCGGTCAGCACCGAGAGGTCGTGGATGGTGAGCCGCGCCGTCCCCGATGCCCGGTCGGGCCGGCGCAGCCGGTCGACCACGCGCGCCGTGGCGCTGTTCACAATGGCCCGGTTCGTGGCCGTGTCGGCCGCGGTCTCGCCGTCGGCCAGCGCCAGCGTCACCAGGGCGTCGGCCACCATCTCCCCCGCCATCGCGGGCGTGAACGGCGTTCCGGCGCCGCCGGTCCCGGTCACCTCGACGTCCAGGTCGCCGGCGTCGAGGCCGGCGAGCGCCGCGGCGACATCCAGCGCCGGACGGTCCGGGCCGGCCACGACCGCGGCACGCTTGATCTCCAGGTCACGCAGGATCTCGTCGAAATCGATCAGCATGGTGCGTCCTCTCGTCCGTGGCGGCGGTTACAGGTCGTCGTCGGCGACGGCGGCGAGCGACGACGAACGCTGGTACTCGGTGACGCGCCCCTCGAAGAAGTTCTGTTCCTTGCGGATGTCCATCAGCTCGGCCAGCCAGGGCAGCGGGTTGGGGGTGTCGGCCGTGAGCGGTCGCAGCCCCACCCCCACCAGCCGGCGGTCGGCGATGTGGTCGATGTAGGCGGCGAACTCCGCCTCCGACAGCCCGAGGCTCGCGGTGGGGAGGCAGTCGGCGATGAAGGCCTTCTCCAAGGCCACCGCCTCGGCCATCAGCTCCCGCAGCTCCTCGCGGAAGTCCTCGGTCCACACACCCGGGTTCTCCGCCACCAGCTCCAGCAGCAGCCGACGGAAGAGCTCGATGTGGTTCGACTCGTCGCGCAGTGTGTAGCGGAACATGGTGCCGATGCCGGTCAGCTTCCCCTGCCGGTACAGCGACAGGATCATCCCGAACAGGCCGTAGAACTGGGTGCCCTCCATGCACTGCCCGAACACGAAGATGTTGCGGGCCAGCAGGCGCACCGCCGCGGGATCCGACATGTCCATGTCGCGGCGCAGATCGTGTGACACGCGCGTGACGAAACGGTTCTTCGCCACGATGGTGGGGATCTGGTCGAACATCGCCTCGCACTCGTGCGGATCGATCCCCAGCGACGAGATCATGTACAGCAGCGAGTCGGCGTGGATGTTCTCCTCGTGGGCGTGGCGCCCCAGCACCAGCTTCAGCTCCGATGCCGTCACCAGCTCGCGCACCACGTGGATGACGTTGTCGCCCACGATCCCCTCCGCGGCCGAGAAGTAGCCCACCCCCATGCGGATGATCCACCGGTCCACATCGGTGAGCGCCGTGGTGCCGCGCCACTGCTCGATGTCGCGCTGCATCGGCACGTCCTCGGGCTCCCAGTGGTTCGCCTTCATCGTGCGGTACAGCTCGTACGCCCACGTGTAGCGCAGCGGCAGCAGATTGAACGTCATGGTCTGCCTGCCGCCCACCACGCGCTTGGCCGCCAGCGCGGCTTCGGCCCTGTCGCGGTCCAGCACGAATGTGCGCGGACCGACCGGATATGTGGTCTGCATCTGCCCCTCCGACGGTGCGGAGGAAGGTCGCCCTCCGCCGCCGGGTGGCGACGCGTGAGGTGCCCTTCTTCCGAGGACATCCAACGCGCACGGGCCAGGCGACCGGGCTACCCCCTGAGGGGATCACCGTTGCGGGACAGCGCCGGGATCTCACCGGACTTCGCTGGGCGGCGTGCGGCCCGGATCGGCTCCGGGCGCGGCCAGTTTACGACGCGCCCCACCACATATCTAGTGGCCGGGCCCATCCGAGACGCTATATGCGTGGTGTGACGGTCAGGCGTCCGAGCGGAGGAAGCGCACCGCGCCGGCGCCCACGAACGCCGCCGTCCACGCCGCCAGCACCACCACGGCGCGCAGGATGTTGTGGTCGCCGTCGGCCCCGGTGATCGCCTCCCAGATGTCGAACGACGCGCTCTGGAAGGTGTAGTCGCCCACGTGCGGGATCGCCGACAGCGCGGAGTCGACCACGAACGAGAAGACCAGCGCGAT
>JBIQJW010000133.1:0-6600 GCA_044507145.1 Actinomycetota bacterium | reverse complement strand
GCGTGCGCGAGGCCGGGTCGAGGCGGACGGGCATGGTGGTGGTGAAGGCCGTCATGGTGTCTCCGGGTGGGTCGACATCAATTCTGTATCGAACGCTACAGAATTGGCCCGGACGCTGCAGCATGGGCTACCGTGGACCCATGCCCCCCGGCCGTCCCCGCAGCTTCGACACCGACCAGGCGCTCGACGCCGCGATGGACCTGTTCTGGCGCCGGGGCTACCGAGGAACGTCCACGCGCGACCTTCAGGATGCGCTCGGCCTGTCGCCCTCCAGCCTGCGTGCCGCGTTCGGTGGCAAAGAGCAACTGGCCGCCGCGGCGCTCGAGCGATATCTGGAGCTGCTGGATGAGGGGCTCATCGCGCCGCTGCGCGACGGACCCGGCGGACTGTCGGCCATCGATCGTTTCCTCGCCGGCCTGAGCGAGTGGCACCGGGCCGACGGCGGCCGCGGCTGCATGGTGGGGCGCCTGATGTGCGACGGGGTGGACGACCTCCCGGCGGCCCCCGCCGGCGTGGTCGGCTACCGTCGCGATCTGCGCCACGCGGTGGGCGCCGCGTTGACGCGGGCCGAGGCGGCCGGCGAGGTCTCCCCCGCCGACCACGACCGGCGCTGTGACCTGGTGAGCGCCGTGGTGCTGGGGATGAACCTGTCGGTGCGCGCCGGGGATGCGCCCGAGCGCCAGCGGGCGCTTGCCGACGCCGGCCGCGCGCAGGTGGCGTCATGGGCGCTCACCGCGCACGCAATGTGAGGCTCCGGCGGGCGGCGGCGCTCATCGCCGTCCCGGTGGCGATGGCGGCGGCCGCCGGGTGCTCGCACTCGGACGGCGCGACGGGCCTCTCCACCGGACCGGCCCGCGAGGATGCCTGCGCACACTCGGGACAGCGGCCGTCGCACGTGACGCTGTGCGCCGATGCCGGCACCCTGCGCCCCGGAGCGCCGTTCACCACCTGGGTGATCGGCGGCGACAGGACCACCCGTGGACTCGCTCTCAGCCTCGAGGTGTGGCGCGACGGTGCCTGGCGCACCGCCGCGACGCTGGTGGCACCGCTTCCGCATGATGAGAACGGAGAACCGGGGTACCACCTCGGAGACCGGAGAGATGTGGTGGTGTTCTCGATCGGCATCGGTTCACGGACGCGGCTGCGCTACGTGATGCCGCCGGTGCCGGCGGGCCGCTATCGCCTCAGTGCAAACGTGACCGCCGAGCCGCCGGATGGATCGCGGGCGACCGTGGTCCGGGAGATCGCCGTCGTGCGCTGAACCACGGAACCCTGGCCCATCGCGCGGTGGCCGGCACGTTCACTCGGATCGCGTCAGCACCTCGAGGAACTCGTGGTTGACGAAGAGGATTTCCCTCCCGGTCTTGATGCCGCTGAGTAGCCCGGCGTCAACGAGCGCGTGCAGCCACGACGAGGCGGTCTGGCGCGAAACGTCGCACCGGTCGACGACGGTGCCGATACGGCAGTAAGGATGTTCAAAGAGGACGTCGAGGAACCGGGCGTCACGCCCGCCGGGCGTCGCGGCGCGCGCCCGCTGGGCGATGGCGTCCTGGCAGACACGGATCGCCGCAATCTTGCGCATCGTTGACGCCGCGGATTCGCGGACGACGTCGAGCATGTAGAGAATCCACTCCACCCAAGCGCCCTCGGCGCTGACCGCGCGAAGGAGACGGTAGTAGTCGTTCTTTCGGGCAGTGATCGCGCGCGAGAGATAGAGGATCGGGTCGCGCAACAGGCCTGCCTGGATCAACATGAGGATGTTGATGACGCGCCCCGTGCGACCGTTGCCGTCGTGGAACGGATGGATTGCCTCGAACTGGTAGTGGGTCACCGCCATGCGCACAAGCGGGTCGAGGTCGTCCTGCTCGTGGATAAAGCGCTCCCACGCCGCGAGCTTGTCGCGGATCAGGTCCGCCCCCTCCGGGGGGGCGTAGACGATCTCTCCGGAGGCCGGGTTCACGATGCGCGTGCCTGGGACCGCACGAATCGCCATCGTCCGGCCTTGGAGTTCCGAGCAGACGAGCGCAGCGGTCGCCGCGGTGAGCGGTCGGTTTCTGATCGCTTCGATTCCGGCAAACAGCGCGCTTCGGTATCGGAGGGCCTCTTTGGTGGCGGGGTCGCCCCCACCTGACCCGGCGTGCTTGAACAGCTCATCGGCCGTGGTGACGATGTTCTCGATCTCCGAACTGGCCTGCGCCTCCAGCAGGGGGACGGCATGGATCAGGATGTTGGGGTTCGGGAGCAACTGGCCGGCTTGGGCGAGTGTGGCCAAGGCGGTTCGGGCCTCGACGGCGGATTTGAGGACGGGCTTGGGCTCAAGGTCGACGCCGGCCGGCGGCAAGGCCGGCAGATCGTTGAACGGACGGGCGGGGCTCCAAGACACAGGTCAGCTCTTTCGACACATACGGACGCCATGTCAGAAACTCTGGAGAAACTTAACATGTCGGTGCGGTTCTGCCTGCAGGCTGTACGCGAAACCCTTTCCATCACCGGTGGGTGATCCGGGCCTCGCGGCTCCCGGAGGCGCACGCTCAGCGGGCGGCCGGGATCACCGTGGAACCGATCGCCGGCGTACCGCGGAACGTCGCCCGCACGGCCAGCGGCGCGCGGGTCGCCCCGCGCAGCCGCGCCGTCGCGGCCCGCTGCGAACCGCGTGTGAAGCGCACGTCCGTGGCGCCCACCACGCGTCCCGCCTGGCGCACCGTGATCCGCGCTCGGCCGGCCATCGACGAGGTCGCGGTCATCCGAGCCACGTTCACCCGGGGGCGCGTCGGCGCCGCGAGACGCATCGCCGGCGCGTCACCGCCGCGCAGCCGCGCGAGCAGGAAGCCCGCCGAACGCTTGCAGCCGCGCCGCGCGAGCCCTTGCGTCACCACGATACGGCCCGTCCGGGTGATCGCCACGGCGCTCGCTCCGACGCGGCAGTGATCGCCGAGCGGGATCCGCGTGATCGGGAATGACGGGTCCCCCGAACCGTCCGCGTTCACCCGCCGCACACGCACCGCGTCGCTCGCGAATGCGGTGAGCACCAGCTTTCCGTCCGCCTGGATGCGGGGGGTCCAGGTGCCCCGAACGCGCAGTCCACGCCGGCTGCCGACGCCGGCCCGCACCGCTCCTCCCGGGCCGAACACCGCGATGTCGGTCACCCCGTTGCCGTCGTGACCGCCACGGTGGCGCCACACGACGCTGCGCCCGTCGGCGGCCACATCCACCCCGCCGGGATACGCCTGCGCCCCGGCGAGCCGCACGACGGGCACCGAACCGCTCGTCGCGCGCCACCCGGTCGGCCCGGGCCTGAGCGTCCACAGATGCAGTCCGCCCGCATCGCCGGTGGCCACGCGCACCGCGTCGCCACCCGCGACGCCCAGCACGGCCCCTCGCTCATCCGGCACCCGGACACGCCCGCCCGTGCCGAAGCCGGCCACCGGTGCGCCATCCGGGCCGATCAGCCCGACCCACCGCTCTGCGGCGACGGTCTCCTCCGGCTCCGTGAGCGTGTGGTCACGGTCCGGCGCCCATCCGACGCGTCCGCCGTCCGCCATCGCGTCGACCAGGTGGAACCGCCACGGGAGCGGCGTGATCGCGCCGGCGCCGCCACCCGCCGGGAGTCGCAGCAGGAACGGCCCCGCCGGCGCCTCCGCCGGCAGGCGCCGCACGTCACCCGTCGTCCACGTCGCGGGATCCCCGCCCCGATATGAGAGGTCCAACCCGCGGTCGTCGCGCGGCCCCCAGCCCGTCAGGACCTCGGGAGCCGGGTGACCGTTGCTCACGGGAAGACCTCGCCAGGCCGCCGGAACGGTCTCCCGCCGCCCCGCGGGGGAGTACCGGGTGAGCGCCAGGGTCGCGCACACGGCGCCGCATCGCTGGCCGAGCGCCAGGGTCGTGCGGCCGTCGGCCCCGATCCGCACGCCGGCCAGGCCCTCGAGCGTCTCGAACGCGACACCCCGATCGACAACGACGCCGCCGTCGCCGAATGCCCGGTCGAGGTCGTTCGGCGCAGCCGCCGCGACGCCCGGGATGAGGCCGGCGACCACCGCGCCCGCGATGAGGAACCGCAGATGTGAGCGCATGACCTGACCGTACCGAGCCACCGCCCCTCGGGGCGTCGTGGTGCTCAGAGTGCGTCGAACGGTTCGGCGTAGCGGAAGGTTCCGCGGACGGCCGAGGTCCAGGTTCCCAGCGGTCGCGCCTGGAAGTGGTCGCCCCATTCGGGATCCGGGGACGAGATGCCGACCGAGGCGGCCGGCACGAAGCCGAACCTGCGGTAGTAGTCGATGTGGCCCAGCAACAGCACGACCTGGTAGTCGAGCGCATCGGCCGCACCCAGCGCGGCGTGCATGAGCGCCCCGCCCACCCCGCGCCCTTGGTGGTCGGGGAGCACCCCCAGCGGGCCCAACCCAACGGCGGCGGCGCCATCCAGCGAACCCTCGGTGCCCACGACGTGGCCCACCACGGCGCCGGCGTGCTCGGCGACGAGCGACAACCCGGGGACCCACGACGTGTCGTCACGAAGGCTGCGGACCAGGCCGATCTCGACCGGTTCCGCCCCGGGCGCCTGGTCGGCGAACGCGGCACGGTGAACGGCATCGATCGCGTCGTGATCGGCGGGGGTTTCTCGGCGAATCAGCATGCGGCCTCCGGAGAGAACATGGCGAGCGGCTCTTCGATCATTCAGCGCCGAGGCAGCGCCAAGACGAGGACGCCCCGTCGGCCGCGGCGTGCGCTACGAGGAGCAGAAGCGCGAGAGCGCGCCGGGATGGTACTCGGCGATCCGCCAAGAGCCATCCTCTCGGACCACTCCGATCGGAAGCTCGATGCCGGCGTCTTCTGAACCCGTCGGCACCCGCGGCGTCGCCAGGACCCGTGGCGACGGCCCGTCCTGGAATCGCCCGCCGGAGATCCGCAGCGGATTGTCCTGTGTCGCCCATGCGTCCCGAAGCGCGTCGACCATCGCGTCGTGGCCCCCGCACTCCGCGACGAGCTGCTCGGAGGTGAGGCTCGCGGCGCCGTCCATGTCCTGGTCGGCGAACCGCTCGAAGTACTGCTGAACGGTCTGGACCGGCCCGAGCGCCGCGGACGCGGTGGTCGCCGGCGAGGACGAATCATCACCCCCGCCGCATGCGGCCGCGCCCACGACCACCGCCAGGAGGGCGAACGGGCCCAGCGCACGCCGCGTGAATGACGGGCGATGCGTGGCGGGCCGGTGATGTGGAGACGGGCTCACAAGACGCTTCTATCTCATACAGGCCGCTGACACACGGAACTCTCGTGTCGCACGCGGCGGGCATCGGTACCGTGGCGACGCCCGGCAGAGCGATGGAGGAGCTGTTCGACGGTGAGCGATGCACCCGCGCCCGCGCCCGCGAGGTTGTCCGCCGGTCTCGCCCTGTTCGCGATCTGTGCCGGGTTCTCCCTGGTGCTCGCCCTGCGCTTCATGCCCGGGTCGTCGGACCGAATCCGCGTGAGCGGCCGAAGGTCGGCCTGGGCAAACCCAGCGAAGCATGAGATTCAGGGAGCGGAGGCCGGGGCGTGCTGGACGTCACGGCGCTGCAAATAGCCACACTCGCCGACGTTCGGTGCTGGCGCCTGGCGCCGGGCTGATCGCAGGTCAGCGCGTGCACGGCGGCGGAGGGGTGTCGTCGATCATCACCATGCATCGATCGAGCGGGTCCGGGCTGCTTACGACCTTCGCTCCCTGCGGGACGACGCGCCCGGTGCGCACCGCCGCCGCCCTGGCGTCGTCGACCTGGTCGGTCGTCATGCCGGGTTCGTACTGGAGACTGGGCAGGAGGACGTTGCCGGTGCCGATGTCGTAGCCGAACGCGGCGGTGAGACTCAGGGCGGAGCGCTCAGGCGAGCGGGCGAACACGACCTGCTTGGGCAACGGCGGCCCCAGCGTCGCGCCGGCCGGAAGCTCGCCATCGCGGATCACCGACACATACAGCGCATGGATGGCCTGGTCATAGGTCGTCCCGGCAGGAAACACCAGTGAGGGGCGCGCCGTGACCTCATCCAGCGACGGCGACCCCTCGGGCTGTGAGAACCACGGCGCCTCGCGCAGCAGCGGATCCGCCGACACCGCCTGAGCTGCCTCGTGGGATGCCAGGGGAAGGCCCGGCGGGTCGCTCGCCCAACCTGCGGGGCCGTCCCCGGAGCGCACGACCGCCGCAAACGCGATCCCGCCGGCCGCCACAAGCGCCAAGGCGGCGGCCAGCAGCCGCATCCCGAACCGCGCGCGCCTGCGCATACGCGCCGGCGCCAACGCCACCGCGCGACCGGCGCTCGCGGACCGTGCCCTCACGATCAGACGCTCCTCGAAGTCGTCGCCAGGTGGCGGGATCTCGGTGCCCAAGCGGCGCAGCCGGTCCTCAACTGTGGCCATCGGTGCCCTCCGTCCTCTCACCCAGATCCCGGCGCAACCGCGACAACGCGCGCGCCAAACGCGACTTCACCGTCCCGACAGGCACCCCCAGCGCCAACGCGATGTCACCCAGCTCCATGTCCGCCCAGAAATGCAGCAACACCACACGCCGCATCTCGCCAGGCAGACGACGACAGGCCTCCAGCAGCCCGGGGTCGGACGACTCCCACCGCGGCGCC
>JBIQJW010000132.1:0-6633 GCA_044507145.1 Actinomycetota bacterium | reverse complement strand
GACCGGGAGGCGGGGTCGGAGGAGGTCAGGATTTCCAGATCGGCGACGCCATCGGGTACATGGTGGTCCTGGCCATCGCCGTGGCGGCGGTCACGTTCGTGATCGCCGGTCTGATCTACGTTGAACGTGAGGACGGCCGGATGGAGCGAGAGGCCGAGGAGCGGACCGGCCACCCGAGCGAGCCGCCGGCGGCTCCGCTCGATCCCAAACACGACGTCTGATCCTCAGGGTGCGTGGCCGGGATCGAGGTGCCGCACCTGCCCGAACCGCAGGTGCGGCCCGTCCCCGGCGTCGTGGGCGTCCACGATCTCGCACAGCGTGCCGGTGTGATCGCCCATCGGCATGCGCGACACGATGACGCCGGCCATCCACGTGCCGCACCCCTCCAGGATGGGGAGCCCGTGCGGACCCTCGTGCCACCGGCACCGGGCAAACCTGTCGATCTCATCGCCGGTCTCGCCCCCGAAGAGTTCGGCAAGCGTCCGGTCGTGGGCCGGCGGGCAATGGATGGCCAGGGCGGTGGCGCGCGATGCCACCTCATGCGTGCGGTTCGCGCACGAGATGCCCACCAATACGCGCGGCGGATCGATGCTCGCCTGCGTCGCGAACCCCACCAGGCAGCCGGCGCGCCGCCCATCGGCCACCGTGGTGACGATGAACATCGCGGGGTCCCAGCTCAGCGAGATCCGCCGGAAGGCCTCCAGCCACCCCGGCGCGCTCACTGCTCGTAGTTCTCCACCGTGGCACCGTCGCGCAGCGACGCCTCGTCGGGATCGCGCCCGGCGGCCCGCTCGGCGCGCCGCTGGCGCAGAAGATCCCAGTACCGGTCCAGCTCCACGCGCACCGCGCCCAGGCGATCGCGCTCGTCGGCACCGGCACCGCCGGACTCCTCCAGTTCCAGCAGCCGGGTCTCCTCGGCCACCAGACGTTCGATCACCCCATGGACCTGTTCATCGGCCATCACCCACCTCCTCGGCCCGAACATCCCCGCCTCGTGCCGATCCCGAAACACCGGGCCGGTGCTGGAACGTGGCCGCGGCGATCACCGCCGCCACCGCCCACGCCCCGAGGACGACGCCCGCGGCCGCCGCCCAGCCGGCCACCAGGGTGGCCACCAGAGGTGCCAGTGCGGCGCCGGCCCACATCGCGGCGTAGAACGCCATCAGGGCCGCCTGGCGCTCGTTCGGGTGGGCGCGCGCCGCCACCTCCGCGCTGGCCGGGGGCAGATAGCCCCAGTACCCGGCCAGGAAGATCCCGTACCCGGCGGCGAACAGCCACAGGGGCGCCGACGACGCCAGGGTGACCGCCAGTGCGGCGGCACCGATCACCAGCGTGGCGACCATGGGCATGCGCTGTGCACGACCGTCGCTGAGCCGGCCGGTGGTGAACGCCGCCAGGACGCCCAGCATCCCCACCATCGGCAGCGCGCCGGCCTGGGCCGCGCTGAGGGCGTAGCGCTCCTCTCGCAGCACCACGGGCAGTTCGCCCAGCAGCAGCCAATACCCGGCGAATGCCAGGAACGCCACGGCCAGCACCGGCCACTGGCGTGCCAGCAGCGGACCCACCGGGGCGCGTGCCGCCCCGGCAGGCGCGTGGCCCTGAGCCGGGAGCACCCGCCACAGCGCCACGGCCAGAGCCGCCGGCGCCAGCACGCACACCACCGCAAGGGCCGCCTCAACCGATGTGGCGTCGGCCAGGGCGCCCACGATCGCCTGCCCCACGAAGCTCCCCGAGACCACGGCCATGACGAAGCCGCCGATCATCCGTCCCCGCGCCGAGGGTCCGGCGCCGGCCGCGATGACCGCCTGTGCGGCCGCCGGATACCCCGCGGCACCCAGACCGGTGAGCACCCGCGCGCCCACGGCCACCGACGGGACGTCCATGACCACAAGCGGCACGGCGCCGGCCGCCGTGAGGCCGAGCGCCAGCGGCAGCAGCAGGCGCGCGGGGCGGTGGCGGGCCAGGATGAACCACGCGAAGCAGCCCACGCCGAAGCCGACCGCGAACGGCCCCAGGAAAATCCCGGCACCGCCGTCGTCCATGTCCAGCGCGGCGCGCAGCTCGGCGGCGATCGGGACCACGGCGTTGGCCGAGGCGTACACCACGAAGGCGCCGGCCAGAAGCAGCGCGTACAGCGGAACCGGTAGCGCCGGACTCGCCCTCCGGATAGCGCTATCGTCAGAAGTCATGCCGAACGATAACAGCGCCGCACGTATCGCCGCCTCGCTGCGCGCCCTTGTCGCCACCCTTCCCGCCGGCGCGCGCCTGCCGCCCACCCGCGAGATCGCCGCACGCGAGGGGGCGGGCCCGGTGACCGTTCAGCGCGCGGTACGCATGCTTGTGGCCGACGGCCTGGTGGAGACCCGGCCCGGCGCCGGGAACTTCGTGCGCCCCGCCTCCCCCGCCGCTCGGGTGGACTACGGCTGGCAGGCCACCGCTCTGGGCCCGATCCGCGACGGGTTGCGGGAACCGGGTTCGACCCTGCTGCACGCGCCCGACGGCGCCATCGCGCTGAACGGCAGCTATCCCAGCGAGGACCTCCTGCCGGTGCGCGCGGTGCGCACCGCGCTGGCGCGGGCCGCCCGCGGGCCGGAAGCTTGGGAGCGGCCGCCGGCCGCCGGCCTGACCGAGTTGCGCGGGTGGTTCGCCGGGCAGGTGGCCGCCGCGACCCCGCCGGGCGGCGCCGCACCCACCGCGTCCGATGCGCTGGTGGTGCCCGGCGGCCAGAGCGCCTTGGCCTCGTGCTTCCGCGCTTTGGCCTCGCCCGGCGACACCGTGGTGATGGAGGCGCCCACCTACTGGGGTGCCATCGCCGCGGCGCGCCAGGCCGGGCTGCGCATCGTCCCGGCCGCCCGCGCCGGCGCGGCCGTGGCACCCGAGGTCCTCGATGTCGCCCTGGGCACCAACCGCGCGCGGTTGTTCTACGCCCAACCCACGTTCGCGAACCCGGCGGGGACCGCGTGGAGCCCGCAGGACGCGGCGGCCACACTCGACGTGTTGCGCGCACACGGCGCCTACCTGATCGAGGACGACTGGGGGCGCGACTTCGCCCTGGATGGGCCGGCGCCGGCGCCGGTGGCCGCCGGCGACCCCGATGGCCATGTGGTGCACATCAGGTCGCTCACCAAGAGCATCTCGCCGGCACTGCGGATCGCGGGAGTGGTGGCCCGCGGCCCGGCACGCGAACGGCTGCTGGCCGACCGGATCGTCGACGGCCTCTATGTGAGCGGCGTGCTGCAGCGCGTCGCGCTGGACGTGGTGACGGCCCCGGGGCACGCGGCGCACCTGCGCGACATGCGCGTGCGGCTGCGCGCCCGCCGCGACGCCCTGGTCTCGCTGATCGGCAGGCACCTGCCGCCGGGCACGCTCCCCCAGGTGCCCGCGGGGGGCCTCACCCTGTGGATCACGCTCGCACCTCACAGCGACGTCGGCGAGGTGGCCGAGCGCTGCGCGCTGGCAGGTCTCTTGGTGTCGCCCGGTGACGAGTGGTTCCCCGGCGAGCCCACCGGGCCGCACCTGCGCCTGCACTACGCCGGCCCGGATCCGGCCCGCTTCGAGGAGGCCGTGATGCTGCTGGCCCGCGTGCTCGGTACGCCCACCGGGTCGCGCGCGGGCACCGCGACGTGAGAACCTGACCCCGCAGCGCCGGCACCATGAGAGGAGCGCTCGGTGAGCGACCAGCAGTCGGCCCTCGAGGCCCGGATCCTCACGGCCCTTCGGGCCTCTCACGCGCCGCTTCGCGAGGGGGTGTTGTACGAGCGCGTCGCCCGAGGCGATGACACGCTGTCCCCCGACCGCTTCCTGGCGACGCTCGAGCGCCTGGCCACCCTCGGGCATCTGCGGGTCGCGGTGGAGCACGAGCCGCGCGGGCGCGAAACCCCGCCGTTCCAGCCCCGTTTCTGGCGCGTGGTGGACTAAGCACCGCGTCCACCCGCCAGAAGCGGCGGGGCCGGCCGGCGGGCATCACCCCCGCGACGCATCGGTGCCGAATTCCCCTAGGCACGACGAGGCCGGCGGGTGTATGCCCGCAACATCCCCGCCACGATGCGGCGGGTCGGCCCGAGAGGGGGATACCCCATGCCCATGTACATCACGCTCTTCACCTATGCGAGCGAGTCGTGGGAGGCGATGGTCCAGCGCCCCGAGGACCGCGAGGAGGTGGCGCGGTCGGTGATGACGGCGGTGGGCGGCGAACTGCACGCGTTCTATTGGATGTTGGGCGAGGACGACGGTGTGGCCATCTACGAGGCGCCCAGCGCCAGCGCCGCCGCGGCGGTCTCGGCCGCCATCTCGGCCACCGGGCGCCTCAGTCGGCTGCGTACCAGCGCGCTGCTCACCGCCAAGGAGGCCCACGCCGCTCTGGAGCTCGCGAACGTGGTGTCCGCCAGCTACCGGCCACCGGGCCGCCTGGAGGATTGGCGCGCCGGCTACGACCAGTTGGGCTGAAACAGCCCGGTTACTGGGCGAGCAACCGCGCGCGCTCGTATGCGACATCGAAGGTCGCGGCGGGCCATCCGACCTCCATATCGCGCAGCTCCTCGATGAGCAGTTGTGCGACGGCCCAGTTGCGGTACCACTTGCGGTCGGCGGGGATCACGTGCCACGGCGCGTGCGCTGTGGAGCAGCGCTCCAGCACGTCCGCGTAGGCGTCCATGTACGCGTCCCAGTGCTCGCGCTCGTCGATGTCGCCCGGATCGAACTTCCAGTGCTTGGTGGGGTCGTCGAGGCGCGCGAGCTGGCGGTCGCGCGACTCCTCGCTGGAGATGTGCAGCAGGCACTTCACCACGCGCGTGCCCGCGGCGACCAGCTCGGCCTCGAAGTCGTTGATCAGGTCGTAGCGCTCACCCCAGACCTCCGGCGGGACCAGGTCGTGCACGCGCGCCACCAGGACGTCCTCATAGTGCGATCGGTCGAACACGCCGATGATCCCGGCGGCGGGAAGGCGCTTGCGGATGCGCCAGAGGAAATCGTGCGCGAGCTCCTCGGGTGTGGGCGCCGCGAACCCGGTGATCTGCACCCCGTGGGGGTCGACGGCACCCACCACATGACGCACCGTGCCGCCCTTGCCGGCGCCGTCCATCCCCTGCAGCACCAGCAGGATGCTGCGGGTGCCGCCGGTGCGACCCTCGGCGAAGAGCATCTCCTGCAGCGTGGCCAGTTCATCGGCCACCGCCGGCGCATCGCGGCGCGCATCGTCGCGATCGCCGTCGAACCCCGGTGTGGCGGCGGGATCCGCGGCGCGCAGGTCCACCCGCGCACCGTCGACGCGCAGCAGATCGCCCACCGGCCGCCGGCGTTTGCCCGCACGGCCCCGCCCCGATCTGCCCTCGCCCATCGCGCACCCCCGGCTCGCTTGCAGGGGAAAGCTATCTGCCGCCCAGGCCGCGATGCGCCGTCAGCCCTGCACGTGCGCGGGGTCCATGTGGAACACCTCCCAGTGGTGCCCGTCCGGGTCGTAGAAGCTGCGCTGGTACATGAAGCCGTGGTCCATCGGCTCGCCGGCGGCGGTGCCGCCCGCGGCCAGAGCGGCGGCGGCCATGGTGTCCACGGCCGCGCGGTCGTCCATCGATAGCGCCAAAATCGCCTCGGTGGCGCGCGTGGTGTCGCAGATCTCCCGCGTGGTGAACCCGGCGAAGAACGGTTCGGTCAGAAGCATCGCGTAGATGTCGTCGCCGATCACCAGGCAGGCCGCGTTCTCGTCGGTGAACTGCTCGTTGAAGCCGTACCCGAGCGCCGCGAAGAACGCTCGCGATCGCGCCAGGTCCTTCACGGGGAGGTTCACGAAGATCTTGCTGGGCATGGCGCCTTCCTTGTCCGGGCGGGCTCCGCGCGGCGGAGCCGGTGTCGTGGGTCAGACCGCCGGTCCGTCCCCGATTCATCGGTGTAACGGATCGTTAACGCCGATCGATCCCGTGAGTGCCCGTCGCGCTGGACATCTTCGTAGCGAATGTTGCAACCTACCCAGAAGGGGCGCGCTGGCTCGCGCCCGTCGGTCGCACGTGTGGGGAGGGCCGCAGGTGATCACGACTGGGCGCGTCACGTGAAGGGGGGCTCGGAGCTGCGCGGCAGCCCGACTCCGAATGAGCTGCGAGCCTTCCTCGCGGTAGCTGAGACGCTGCACTTCGGCCGGACGGCGCAGCAGCTCGGGCTGGCGCAGTCGTCGCTCTCGGAGACGATCCGCCGGCTGGAGGCCCGCTTGGACACGATCCTGCTGGAGCGCACATCGCGCAAGGTGGCCCTCACCGAGGCAGGCCGTCAGGTGGTGCCTGTGGCCCGGGACATCGTGCGCGCGCTGGCGGCCATCCGCGAGAGCTCTCCCCGGCCGGGGGCGCCGAACAGCGCCTTTCGCATCGGCATCGAGGTGCCGGGGCTGCTGGACCTCACCGGGCCGGTGATCGACCGGTTCCGTTCGCTCTACCCGGAGCTGCCCCTGGTGTTCAAGGAGTTCAGCTGCGCCCACGGCTTCGTGGACATAGGTCTGGATGTCGCGCTGGTGCGCACGCCGTTGGACGACGAGCGGCTGGTGGCCCACCCGGTCGCCACCGAACCACGGGCGTACATCATGCCCGCCTCGCACCCCCTGGCCGGCGCCCCGGCGCTGTCGCTGGTGGACCTGGAGGATGAGCCCTTCGT
>JBIQJW010000131.1:4837-6647 GCA_044507145.1 Actinomycetota bacterium | reverse complement strand
CCGCATCGTCGGCAGCCCGATTGATCCGAAGCCCACTCGACAGACGCTCCATCGAGCGCGACAGCTTGTCGTTCGTCTGCGACAGCACCCGGTGGGCGTTGGCCGCCTCGACGTTGTTGTAGATCCGAAACCCCATACCGGCAGTCCTTCCTCGCGTGCCCCCGAAGGGGAAGGCCGGGGGTCGCCCCCCGCCGACATGCGACCGGACATCCGTGTCCCGCGTCACCCCTGCGTCCTGCTGCCGTCGCGGTCGGCGACGGGTCCGCTGCGCCGCGCGCATCACCCCGGTGATCGGAGTGCGCGCACGACGACTTGAGCGCCTACCGGAGGAAGTCGATCAACGACGGCTGCGAGATGCGCGCGCCGGCGGCGAGCGCCGCGTTGTAGATCGTCTCCCGTTCACCGAACGTGATGATCGCCTCGGCGATGTCCACCCCCTCCAGCTCCCCGAGCTGCTCGTTGGTGGCGATCCGCTGGGCGTCGAAGCGGCTGGAGGTGAGCTCCAGGCGGTTGATCTTGGCCGCGATCTCTCCCCGCAACGCACCGATGTTGTCCATGTGCGCGTCGAACACGTCGAGCGCCCCGCTGATCGCGGTGGCGTCGTTGGTGCGCAGCGCCGTGGCCAGATCGTCCAGCGCGGTGAAGATGTCCGGCACGGCCCCGCCGGGCCCCTGGAGACGGTCCGCGGTGACGTTCACGCCGATCACCGCACCGCGGGACACCTCGCGTGTGATCAGGCTCGTGTTCACGGGCAACGTCGCCGCCTCGGTCACGGGGTCGAACGGCTGCGTGCCGGTCGCCGTCCCGGCGAAGATGTGGCGCCCGCCGAGGCTGCTGTTGCCGACCTCCACGAACTGGCTCTTCAGGCCCTTGACGGCATCGGCGATGAGGTTCCGCGCCTCCTGCGAGAGCGTGCCGTTGCCGCCCTGCACGGCCAGCTCCGCGGACTTCTGCACCACCTCGAGCGCCTGCGCCAGCGCGTTGTCGGTGGTGCCCATCCACGTGAGCGAGTCGTCGATGTTGCGCTGCCACGCGGCGGTGGCCGCCACATCGCGCCTCAGCCCCAGGGAGATCGCGATCCCCACCGGGTCGTCGGACGGACGCAGCATGCTCTTGCCCGTCGACACCGCCTGTTGCGACTCGGCCAGCGACGCGTACACGCCGCGCAGATCGCGCAGGTACTGCCCGGCGATCTGGCCGGAACTCATGCGTCCGATCATCGCCTACCTCCCCACGATGCCCATGCGACTGATGATGGTCTCGAGCATCTCGTCGACGGCGGTGACCATGCGGGCCGCCGCGTTGTACGACTTGGTGAACCGGATCATGTCCGAGGCCTCCTCATCGATGTTCACGCCGCTCACCGAATCGCGCCGAGCGAGGGCCGCGTCGAATACACCGTGCTGCACCTCGGACATCCGGTACGCCTGGTCGGCGTCGACGCCCAGCTTCGCCACGAACTGCTGGTAGAAGCCGTCGAGGGTGGTGGTGGACGTGCCGATCGTCTGGACGACGAACTGCAGTTGAGCCAGCGCGACCACGTTCGCGCCGTCCCCCGGGATGCCGCCGGCGGTGGAGCTGGCGGCGATCGCGTCGACCGAGCCGGCCACGGCGGCGGAGATACCGATGGTCGCGGCGGTGGTGCCGGCGAAGAAGTCGTTGCCCGTCGATCCGTCCAGACCGTAACCGCCGGCGTGCACCGTGTTCACCGATCCGGTGATCGACGCGGCCAGGGCGTCGAGCTGGGAGATGTATCCCCCGGGCCCGCCGATGACCGAATCGCGCAGGTCCACGAGGCCCCGCAGGCTGC
>JBIQJW010000131.1:0-4737 GCA_044507145.1 Actinomycetota bacterium | reverse complement strand
CCCCCGGGCCCGCCGATGACCGAATCGCGCAGGTCCACGAGGCCCCGCAGGCTGCCGTTGGCCAGCGTGATCGCGGCACCGCCCACGGTCGCGTTCCCCGCCGCGTCGATCGCCAGCGCGTTGACGGTGTCGCTGCCACCGTCCACCAAGAGCTGGGTGCCGACGGAGATCGAGTACCGGTCATTGCCGCCGACGCTCACGGCGATGCCGGCGAACCCGGCGAGCTCATCGACCAGCAGGTCGCGCATGTCGCGCAGATCGTTCGGCTGCTGACCGGTGGCCACCACGGTCGAGATCTGCTGGTTGAGCTCGTTGATCTGGGCGGCCAGTTCGTTGACCCGCCCGACCTCCAGCGCGATGCGTCCGGTGGCCTCATCCTGTGCCTCGGCAAGCCGCTGGTCCAGGTCGCGGAAGCCTTGGGCCAGGTTCTCGCCCGCGGCGCGCACGGCCTCGCGGGCGGCGGCGCTGTCCGGCTGCACCGACAGGGCCTGGAAGCTGCCCCAGAACGCCGAGAGCAGTGAGGTGAGACCGGTCTCGCCGGGCTCGTCGATGATCGTATCCAGCGCCTTGAGACCGGTGGCCCGGGCGTCCCACTGGCCCACCGACGCGGCCTGGTTACGGATGGTGACGTCCACGAACGTGTCGCGGATGCGCGTGTGCTGGGTCGCCACCACCCCGGTCCCGATCTGCCCGGGGGCGACCGCCGTGTTCAGACCGGGCATGGGGTACGCCACCGCCGCCGCCAGGTCCACCCGCTGGCGCGTGAAGCCCTGGGTCGTCGCGTTGGTGATGTTGTGCGACACCGTGTTGAGCGCGCGCTGCTGGGCCATGATCCCCGACAGCGCGACATTGAGGCCGAAGAAGGTCGAGCCCATCGGTCAGGCCGACATGTTGAGCATGAGCGGACCGGTCGCCGGCGCCGCCGGCGATGCGCCGGCCGCCGTGTAGCCCGCCGCGGGACGCGCCACCAAGCTCCGTACCGAGGCGTCCATCACCTCGAGCTCCTGCCGCACGAGCTGCCCGTTGATGGTGTTCGCCATCTCGAGGTCACGCACCAGTTCCTCGATCAGGCCAACCCGTTCCTCCACGTGGGTGACCTCGTCGGCGTTCAGGGCGGCGCGCAGCACCGACCAGCGCGGCCCGGCGAGGTCCAGCTCGTCGGCGACCACCTGTGCCGCGGCGCCGCGGATGCGCTCGGCCACCGCGAGGCGGCGGATCTCGATCTCGGTGCGCTGGGCCAGCGCCTCGACATCCCGATGGCGCCCCTCGACGATCGCGGGCCGCTGCTGCTCGAGCACGTCGAGCAGGCGCTCCTGGATGTCGATGACATCGTCCAGGCAACCCGCCAGGTGGGACACGCTCTCGCGCATCAGCTCCTCCTCGCTCTCATACCCTTGGCCTGCGAGCGCGAGACCGGCGGCGCCTCGTCGGCCGCCGTCGCGTTCACGGACGTCCCCAGCCGCGGTGTGTCGGCCAGCTTTCGCACCAGGTCCGCCCGGCGTTCCTCCTCCTCGCGGTCACGCGCCAACGTGGGGTCGGAACCCGGTGCGAGCACCTCGACGCGCCCCTCGCGGATGAACCGGACGATCAAGCTCTCGTCCACGCCGGTGGCCTGGCTCACCACCGCGATCGGCGCGCCGGAGTTGTCGCGCAGCCAGTCGCGCACCAGTCGGAAGTCGGCCTCGCGGCGATCCAGGCACGTGGCGCAGACCCCGCGCGGCAGGTTGCCGAACAGGCGCCCGCACTCCTCGCAGCGTTCCACCGGGCTCATGCCGCACCCGCGCTCAGTCGCTGCTCCAGCATGGCGGCGAGGCCGATGCCGCCGGCGTCGGCCAGTGAATCGCCCAGCTTCTCGGTCATCAGCCCCGCGTAGAGCGGGTTGGCGGACGCGAGGGAGGTGCCCTTCATCATCTCCTCCACCAGGAAGGACATGAAGATGCCCTCGAACCCCCGCGCCGCCTCGGCGATGGCCGGATCCACCGGTGCGTCCGCGCGTGCTCCGGCGGCCGGTGTGACGGGCGCCGTGACCACGCCGGTGCTGTCGACGGGCTGGGTCATCGGCGCAGCCCGTTCGCCATGCCCATCATCTCGTCGCTGGCGGTCACAACCTTGCTGGCCGCCTCGAAGGCCCGCTGGGTGGTGATGAGCGAGATCATTTCGGTGCCCACGTCCACGTTCGAGCCCTCAAGAACGCCCTGGGTGAGCGGTCCCCGCCCGCCGGCGCCCGGGGCGCCCAGGCCGGCGGCGCCGGAGTTCGCGGTGGCGACGAAGAGGTTGCCGCCCACCGCCGACAGGCCCGCGGGGTTCGCGAAGGTGGCGGTCTGGATCCGGCCGAGTGTCCGGGTGGCACCGTTGACGTTCGCCGACACGCTCCCGTCGCCGGCGATGGTGAGGTCGGACGCGTTCGGCGGCACGGTGATGCGCGGCTGCAGCAGCTCGCCTCCGGGCAGCCCCAGGCGTCCGCGGGCGTCGACCTGGAGGTTGCCGGCGCGCGTGTAGGCCAGGGAGCCGTCGGGACGCACCACCTGGAAGAAACCCTCGCCCTGGATCGCCACGTCCAGGCCACGCCCGGTGTCCTGGAGGTTGCCCTGGGCGTGCTCCTTCTGGATGCGCCCGGGGGCGGACCCCAGGCCGATCTGGGCCTCCTCGCCGCCCGCGAGCAGGAAGGGGCGGTAGTCGAGGTCCACCAGGTCCAGGCGATCCCGCTTGAAGCCCACGGTGGTGGCGTTCGCCAGGTTGTTGGCCACCACGTCCATGCTGCTCTGCTGAGCCCGCATGCCGGTGGCCGCCGAATAGAGCGCATCCATCATCTGTCCAACACCCCCGCGTCGTGGTGCGGAGCCGGGCTGGAGGGGCGGTGCGAGCGTGGTGTGGGCCGGCCTGTCGGACCGGGCCCGGAGCTCCGCCGTGTGGGGCGGTCCGGCTCGGGTGCTCGCGCTGCGACCTCCGGCTAACCCACCCGGCCCACCCTGTTCACACTCGCCTGCAGTGCCTCGTCGTGCGACTGCACGACCTTCTGGTTGGCCTCGAACGCACGCATGGTGCGGATGAGTTCCACCATCTCGGTGACCACGTTCACGCCGCTGGCCTCGAGGTGGCCCTGACGCACCCGGGCCGTCCCCGCACCGGCGGCCGTCCCGTTCACCAGGTTCCCGCCCTCGGAGGTCTCCGAGCCGGGGGTGAGGGCCGTGATGAGCAGCCGGCCGCGCGCGGCGCCGTCCTGGGTGACGGTGCCGTCGGCGGCGATCTTCACCGGCGTGCCCCGGGTGAGGCGGATGGGCCCGTCCACGCCGGCGACCGGATCGCCCTGCGAGTTCACCAGGCGTCCGTCGGCGGCGATCGAGAGCGCGCCGTCGCGCGTGTAGCGGCGGCCCGCCGCCGAATCGACGGTGAGGTACCCGTCGCCCACCAGCGCGACGTCGAGGGTGTTCCCGGTGGCGCGCACGGCACCCTGGGTGTCGAGCATCCTCACGCCCTCGGTCTGCGCACCGCGCGTGAGCACACCGACGGGCGCCGCACCGGCGTCCATGTTGCGGATGAGGGTCTCGGCGAACGGCGCGCTGGTGCTCACGCTGCGCCGGAAGCCGGTGGTGGTGGCGTTCGCCAGGTTCGCGGCGATCACATCCTGTCGCCGGCTCTCGGCGAGCATCCCGCTGGCGCCGATGTACACACCTCGGATCACGCTGGAGTCCCTCCGTGGATTCCCTACGCGGCCCCTATCGGCAGGGGTGGCCGGCCACTTGACGATCGGCGCATCAAGGTCGCGGCCGCGGGCGACGACAGTGCAGATGTGACCAGCGCGCCCCTCACCGGCCCCGGTGCCGGAACACCCCGGCCCGCCGTGGCCGGCGGCGTCCTCACCGCCGGCGCCGCCGCGTTCACGCTCCCGGTGGCCGTGGGGCAGGTGCTGGGCGCGCGCGTTCTGGCGATCTCGGACGGGCTGGTGGACCTGGCGTTGGCCGGGGGACGGCTCACCGCCCGCACCGACGTGGCGCTGCGCCCGGGCGAGACGCTGCGCCTGGTGGTGGACCGGGCCGGACCCGACGGCGTCGCCCTGCGCGTGGTGCCGGGTGAGGCCGCTGCCGGCGGCACGGGCGTGCTCGCGGCACGGGGAGCCGCGCCCGCGACACCGGCGGACGCATTGCGCGCGGCGGGAATCCCGGCGCCGGCCGCCGCGGCGCTCCTCGCCGCGCGCGCACAGGCCGGAGAGCCGGCGCCCGGCCCCACCGCGGCGGCCGCCTTGGCCGCGAGGGCCGCATCCGCTGGGGTGAGCACCCCCGCGCAGGCGGCGGCCTTTGTGCGGATGGAGGCCGCGGGTGTGCCGGTGCACGCCGGAGCCGTGGGCGGGCTGGCGGCCCTGTCGGAGGGCCCACCTCTGGGACGCGCCCTGGCGATGCTGGTGGCCATGACGCGTGCGGACGCGACGGCCGCCGCAGGGATGCCCGGCACCGACAGCGGCGGCCGGGGCGCGCTCACCGGGCAGGCCCCCGCCGCTTCCATCCCGGCCCGGCCGGCCACGGCCGGCCCGACATCCGCGGGGCCGGTTACAGGCGCGGCGCCGCCCACGGGACCGGTGGCGGCGGCACCCACCACCGCATCCGGCGCGCTCGCGGCGCCCGCGCCGCCGCCGGGCGGCGCCCCGGCGTCCCCGGCCACCGTCTCCGCTCTGGGGACGGCGCTCGGCGACCTCACCGACGCCCTGGCGCGGGCCGTGGTGGACGGCCGGGCCGGCGAGCT
>JBIQJW010000130.1:0-6698 GCA_044507145.1 Actinomycetota bacterium | reverse complement strand
TCGATCATGCCCGCGGTGGGGCGCATCTACGAGACCGTGGGCGGCGCGCTGCACGAGATGCGCGAGCTCATCGGCCACCTGCGCCCGGCCCAGTTCGAGGACCGCCGCCTCAGCGACATCCTGCAGGACGCGATCACCGGCTTCGAGTCGCGGACCGACTGCGAGGTGGCGGCGGAGTGGGAGGGCGACTTCCCGGTCAACGGCGTCTCGATCACCCAGCGCATCACGCTGTACCGGATCCTGCAGGAGACGCTCACCAACGCCCACCGCCATGGTCGGGCGCGACGCGTGCGCGTGCGCGTGGGGGAGGACGCCGCGGGAGTGCGCATGGAGGTGAGCGACGACGGCTGCGGATTCGATACGTCCGTCCTGCAGCGCCGGCGCCCCGGGCAGCCGCTCGCCCGCTTCGGCGTGCACGGCATGGGCGACCGCGCGCAGCTTCTGGGCGGGACGTTCGACCTCGAGAGCGCGCCGGGCGACGGCACCACCGTCCGCGTGTTCCTGCCCCGGTGGCGCGGCGACGAGAGCGACGTGCCCGCCTGATCCGCCGGCCGGGGCCGACCTCCTCGCCGGGGTGGGTAGCATCCGGAGGATGTCCCTCTCTGATGAACGCCCCTTCCCGTCCGCGGACGGTGCGCCCGCGGTGAAGGTGTGCGGCCTCACCGATCCCGACGAGGCCGCCGCCTGCGCGGCGCTCGGCGCCCTGGCGATCGGCGTGGTCTTCGCGCAGGGGAGCCCGCGCCAGGTCACCGTGGAACAGGCCGTAAGGGTGGTGGCCGCGCTCCCGGCCGGCGTGGCACGGGTGGGCGTGTTCGTCGACCCGGCTCCCGAGCTGGTGGCGTCGGCCGTGGCACAGGTGGGGCTCACGCATGTCCAACTGCACGGCGTCGGGGCGGTCGAGCGCCTGCGCGCCGCGGCCGGCGACCTGCCCCTCATCGAGGGCGTCCGCGTCGACGGGCCCGGCGCCCTCGCGCGGGCACGCGACAGCGAGGCCGACCTGGTGCTGCTGGACGCGGCCGTCCCGGGCGTCCACGGGGGCACGGGCACGCGCTTCGACTGGGAGCTGCTGGAGGCCGCGGGGCCCCTGGGCCGGCCGTTCGGCGTGGCGGGAGGCCTCTCGGCCGCCAACGTCGGTGACGCGGTGAGGCGCCTGCGGCCATGGGTGGTCGACGTGTCGAGCGGGGTCGAGCGTGCCCCGGGGCGCAAGGACCCGGACCGCGTCGCGCGATTCCTCGCCGCCGTCGCCGCCGCGGGCGACACCGTCCTGCCGGACCAACCACGGGAGACCGTCGCATGAGCACCGCCGAACGCCCACTCACCGCTCGCTATGGCCCGTACGGCGGGCGTTACGTGCCCGAGACGGTCATCGGCGCCCTCGACGAGCTCGAGGCCGCGTACCGCCGGCACCGCGCCGACCCCGGCTTCGGCGCCGAACTGGACGGCCTGCTTGCGACGTACGTCGGGCGACCGACGCCGTTGTACCGCGCGCACCGGCTGGAGGAGGCGTGGGGCGTCTCCGCGGGGCTGTACCTCAAGCGAGAGGACCTCTGTCACACGGGTGCCCACAAGATCAACAATGCCCTGGGGCAGGTCCTGCTGGCGGCGCGGATGGGCAAGCGGCGCATCATCGCCGAGACCGGTGCGGGCCAGCACGGTGTGGCCACGGCCACCGCGGCGGCGCTGCTGGGCCTCGACTGCTGCGTCTACATGGGCCGCGTGGACATGGCCCGTCAGCGCCTGAACGTGGTGCGCATGCGGATGCTCGGCGCCGAGGTGCGGCCGGTGGACTCCGGGATCGGCACGCTCAAGGACGCGCTGAACGAGGCGATCCGCGACTGGGTCACGAACGTGACCTCCACGCACTACGTCATCGGCACCGCGGCCGGTCCCGCCCCGTATCCGGAGATCGTGGCCGAGTTGCAGTCGGTGATCGGGCGCGAGGCGCGCGCCCAGATGCTGGACGAGACCGGGCGCCTGCCCGAGCGGGTGGTGGCGTGTATCGGCGGCGGCTCGAACGCCATCGGGATGTTCCGGGCCTTCGTCCCCGATGCCGACGTGGCATTGGTGGGCGTGGAGGCGGGGGGCAAGGGGATCGCCAGCGGGCTGCACGGCGCGTCCCTGGGACACGGGCAGCCGGGCGTGCTGCACGGGATGTTCTCGTACCTGCTCCAGGACGCGGCCGGTCAGGTGACCGAGCCGCACTCGATCTCCGCCGGCCTGGACTACCCCGGCGTGGGCCCCGAGCACAGCCACCTGCGCGATGAGGGTCGGGTGGACTACGTGGACGCCACCGACCAGGAGGCGCTGGACGCGTTCCTCGCGTGCAGCCGGGCGGAGGGCATCATCCCGGCGCTCGAGAGCGCACACGCGCTGGCCGCGGTCGCGCGGACGGCATCGGACGCCTCGGCCGGCGGCCCGGTGCTGGTGTGCCTGTCCGGGCGCGGGGACAAGGACGTGGACCAGGCCGGCGAGGCGTTGGGGCTGGACGCATGAGCGGGCCGGCCGGGATGCGGGTGGCGGAGGGCGCGATGACCGAGGGCGGCAGCAGGATCCGACGGGTGTTCCGGGACGCCGGGCGGCCCCTGTTCATGCCCTACGTCATGGGCGGGTACCCCGACATGGAGACCAGCGCGGCGATCCTGGCCGGGGTGGCCCCCCATGCCGACCTGATCGAGCTGGGCATCCCGTTCTCCGATCCGCTCGCGGACGGACCCACCATCCAGGCCGCCGGACAGCGGGCGCTCGACGCCGGCGCGCGGCCGGAGGACGTCATCGACCTGGCCGCGACGCTGCGCGGCGGTCCCCCGATCGTGCTGATGACCTACGCCAACATCATCCTCGCGATGGGCGCGCGTGCGTTCATGGAGCGTGCCGCCCGCGCCGGCGTCGCGGGAGTGATCATCCCGGACGTCCCCATCGACGAGGGGGCCGACGTGCGCGCGCAGGCCCGGGAGGCCGGGCTGGCGATCGTGCCGCTGGCGGCGCCCACCACGTCGTCGGAGCGGCTGGAGGCGATCGGCCGCGAGGCCGAGGGGTTCGTGTATTGCGTCTCGGTGGCCGGTGTGACCGGCGGTGACGTGGCGGTGGGGGATACGCTGCGCGACTTCCTCGCCCGCGGTCGCTCGGTCACCGACGCGCCGCTCGCCGTGGGCTTCGGCATCCGCACCGCCGAGCAGGTCGCCGCGGTGGGGGCGATCTCGGACGGCGTCATCGTGGCGAGCGCCCTCATCCGGTTGATGGAGGCGGCGCCCGACCGAGCCGGCGCCATCGCGGCGGCGGCCGGATTCTGCGCCGATGCGCGCGCG
Organism: Actinomycetota bacterium; assembly: GCA_044507145.1. Taxonomy (GTDB): domain Bacteria; phylum Actinomycetota; class Thermoleophilia; order Miltoncostaeales; family Miltoncostaeaceae; genus JAVJSF01. The sequence goes on along the minus strand of JBIQJW010000130.1, from coordinate 3,393 downwards.
GCCCTGGGCGGTGCGCCGGCGGCGGTGTGACGCGCCGCGACCGTCCGGCCGTCCGCGGCGTGCGCTACCATCGCGCCGCACCTTGCACGAACAGCGTGCAGGGGGCTGTACACCGCGGGATGAGAACGACGTCGGTCGGCTTAGGCTCGGCGATCTCGATCAGGTCTCGCCGGATAAAGGAACGTTTGCATGGCCGAAGGCGTCGTGAAGTGGTTCTCCGCGGAGAAGGGGTACGGATTCATCACCCCGGACGACGGTGGGAAGGATCTGTTCGTCCACTTCTCTGAGATTCAGGGTTCCGGCTACCGGAGCCTTGACGAGGGGCAGCGGGTGAACTTCGAGAGCCAGGAGGGCCCCAAGGGTCCCCAGGCGTCGAACGTCACCCCTCTGTAGGTCTCCTCTCGACCACCCCGGCGCGGCGTCTCCGGACGCCGCGTAGGGCGTTGGTCCCCGGCCGGCCGGTTCAGTCGCCGTCGCCGTCGCAGGAACCGGAGAAGACGGTTCCGCCGCTCACCGTGTAGCAGATGCCCGAGTCGGGCGACATCGCGGTGGAGTTCCCGATCTGGGGCCCGTTCTCATCGGAACCGACCCAGACCACGTACCACCCGCCGGGCGACAGGCCGCCGAGCGCCCCGGACCGCCCTTCGGCCAGGCCGCTGGCGTAGCCGGCGTCGCGCCCCTCGGCGTAGCCCGCGTCGCGGCCCTCCTCGCGGCCCGCCTCCAGACCGGCCTCACGGCCCTGCTTGCGACCGTCCGCCAGGCCGCTCTTGCGACCCGCGGTACGCCCCTCCTTCACGCCCTGGGCGCGCCCCGCGGCGAAGCCGGCATCGCGTCCGGCCGCCTGCCCTTCGGAGTAGCCGCGCTCCTGGGCGCCGCTGGTGTCGGCCGACGAACTGCCGATCAGCCACCCGCCCGCGAGCGCCGCGCCCAGCAGCAGGACGCCGGCGATGGCCCCGGCCACCACGACCTCGCGGGCGATGTGGAACGAGCGCCCGGGCGGTCGGCCGCCGAAGGCCTCGGTGGGGCGCTCCTCTCGGTCGTCTCCGAGCGGTCCGGCGGCCGGTGTCGCGGTGGTCCGTGTGCCCGCGAACCGTGCGAGGGCCGCATCCCAGGGGTTCACACGCGCCGAGGCGCCGGCGGCGGCCGGTCCCTCGGACGGTGCGTCCGCCGGGGCGAGTGCGGCGCGCAGCTCGGCGACGAGCGCGGTGGCCGATCCGGGGCGATCCCCGGGCGCTTTGGCGAGGGCGCGGGAGAGCACCTCGTCCACCGCCGCGGGCAGCGCGGGGTTCGTGGCGGACGCCGACGGGACGTCATCGCGCACGTGGGCCAGCAGCACGGCGCTCGGCTCCCGGTGCACGTGCGGCGGGCGACCGGTGAGGGCCTCGAACGCGACCGCGCCGAGGGCGTAGCGGTCCGAGGCGGCCTGTGCCGGGTCGCCCTCCACCTGCTCCGGTGAGACGTACTCCGCCGTCCCGAGCCAGTCGCCGCGACGGGTGAGGCCCGGCATGTCGTCCATCCGGACGAGCCCGAAGTCGCTCAGGTACGCGCCGTCGTCGGGGTCGAGGAGGATGTTGCCCGGCGTGACGTCGCGGTGCACCGTGCCCGCCGCGTGGGCCGAGTCCAGCGCCCCGGCGATGTCCGAGAGCACCGAGAGCGCATCGGCCGGCGCCAGGGGCCCGTTGCGCCTGATGCGCGCGGCGAGCGTGTCGCCCCCGATGAGCCGCATGCTGATGTACGCGACGCCCTCGACCTCGCCGGCGTCGTAGACCGTGACGATGTGCGGGTGGGTGAGCCGTCCTGCGGCGATCGCCTCGCGCCGGAAACGCTCGAGCGCTCCGGGGCGCGAGAGGTATCCCTCGTCGAAGACCTTCAGCGCGACCTGGCGCTCGAGGTCGATCTGCGTGGCGCGGTAGACGACGGCCTGCCCGCCGCGGCCGAGTTCGGCCTCGATCCGGTAGCGGCCGAACGCCTCGCCGGGGACGAGCCTCATCGCCCTCTCCCGCGCGTGGTGGTTCTGTGGTCGTTCACGGTCACATGGTGGGGTTCGCCGCCGCGCCGTCCACTCCTCGCCGTTTCCCGGCGGATCGTCCGACCGGTCTGGCAACGTGTGGCGCGTGAGCACGACCGAACACGCCACCGATCTCGCCGGTATCGATCCGGCACTCGCACCGCTGGCGCGCCTGGCCCGCTGGGTGGGCGCGTCCGAGGCCGCCGGCGGTGAGTCCGCCGAGTCGCGCGCACGCACCGAGGAGGCGCTCGCCGAGCTGAGGGCGGCATGGAGTGCCCGGCCGCCGGCCGATCGCCCGGAACTCACCCGCGCGGTCCGGGGGCTGACGGGGCGCCGGCCCGACGGCGACGCGTCGGCCGTGACGCCGCGCGGGATGGACCTGTCGGATGCGCTCGATCGACTGGGCGTCAGGCGCCTGCGTCCCGGCCAGGACCGCGCCATCGCCGCCGCCCTCGCCGGACAGGATGCGCTGGTGATCATGGCGACCGGCTCGGGCAAGTCGCTCTGCTACCAGGCGCCCGCCGCCGTGCTGGAGGGGCTTACGGTCGTCATCTCCCCGCTCATCGCCCTGATGACCGACCAGTTGGCCGGGTTGGACCGGGCGGGCATCCCGGCGGCGGCGCTCAACTCATCCATGCCCGAGGAGGATCAGCGCGCCGTCCTCGATAGGGTCGCCGCCGGACGGCTGGCGCTGCTGTACGTCGCCCCCGAGCGCTTCAACTCCACCGCGTTCCGCCGCGCGGTCGCCCGCGTGGGGGTCGACCTCCTGGTGATCGACGAGGCGCACTGCGTGTCCGAGTGGGGGCACGAATTCCGGCCGGACTACCGGCGGGTGGGGGCGTTCCGCGAGGAGCTGCGCCCGCGCGCCACGATGGCGCTCACCGCCACGGCGGCCGACCGCGTGCGTCGCGACATCGTCGCCCGGGTGGGCATGCGGGATCCGGTCGAGGTGGTGGGCGGCTTCGACCGCCCCAACATCGTGTTCGACGCCCGGTGGGTGGAGGGGAAGGGCTCCGTCGCCCGCCGGCGTGCGCTGTTGCTCGCGGCGCTCGGTGCGCCGGGCGGCGGGAAGGCCATCGTGTACTGCGGCACCCGCCGTGCGGCCGACGAGACGGCGGCGGATCTCGCGGCCGCCGGGCACGCGGCCGTGGCCTACCACGCCGGACGCTCGGACCGAACCGAGGCACAGGAGGCGTTCACGTCCGGGCGGGCCCGGGTCGTGGCGGCCACCAATGCGTTCGGGATGGGGGTGAACGTGCCGGACGTGCGCCTGGTGGTGCACACCACGCTGCCCGACTCGCTGGAGCAGCTGTACCAGGAGGCGGGCCGCGCCGGCCGCGACGGCGAGCCCGCGCGCCACGTCATCCTGGCCGGTCCCGCCGACG
>JBIQJW010000129.1:0-6704 GCA_044507145.1 Actinomycetota bacterium | reverse complement strand
TCGCGCCAGACTACCGGCGGGCCGTGGGTCTACGATGCCCGCCGTGCGCCTCCCCCTGCCCGGCCTGCTCCGCCACCGCGTCGTCACCTCCGGGGCGGGCGTCCTGGCGGCGCTCGTCGCCTGGAACCTGGGCAACTTCCTCTTCTTCGTCATCGCGGGCCGTCTGCTGGGTCCTGAGGACTACGGGCTGGTGGCGGCGCTTCTCGCCGCCACGATGGTGGTGATGGTCCCCGCAAGCGCATTCCAGTACGCGATCGCCCGAGGCGATGGCGGCCTCGTTGCGCTCGGCGATACCCAGGTGGGCGCGGTGTATCGGAAGGCCCTTGGGCGCTCGCTCTGGTTGGCGCCCGCGGTGGGGGCTGCGGTGGCGGCGGGAATCCTGGTGCTGCCGATCGACGGCCTGCCGCGGTGGGAGATGGTGGTGACCATCCTCGTGGTCCTGCCGATGGTCCCGCTCTACCTCGGCTTGGGGCAGCTCCAGGCCGAGCAGCGCTTCGGGCCGTTCGCCGCCGCCACGGCGACCATCGGCCTTCCCAGGCCCATCCTGCTGGTCGGTTTCAGCCTCGTGGGAATGGGCGTCTACGCGGCGCTCGGGGCCAGCGCGGCGGCGGTTGCGCTGGCCGCCGTCATCGCCGTCTGGTTCGCGGGAACCCGTGCCTCGCACGCGGAGCCCAGCACCGAGGCGTGGGGTGCCTTTCGCCGGGCGCTACCGCCGTTGCTGGTCGGGCTCGGCGGTCTGGCGCTCCTCACCAATCTCGACGTGATGGTGGCGAAGATCGCCCTGTCCGCACAGCAGGCTGGAGAGTTCGGCGCCATCGCCGCCCTGGGGAAGGCCGCGGTGGTCGTGCCTCAGGCGGTGTCGATCGTGATGCTCCCGCGCGTCGCGGCACGCCGGGCCGAGGGGCGCGACACCGGCCCGCTGCTGGCCGCCGCGATCGGGGTGACGTTCGGGCTCGGTGCGGTCGCGACCCTTGTGGTGTGGGGGCTTGAAGAGCCGATCATCCGACTCACATACGGCGCGGAGTATGTGGACGGCGCGCACCTGCTCGCGCCGCTGGTCGCCGCCTCCACCCTCCTCGGCGGCCTCATCGTCCTGCTCAACCACCACATCGGCCGGCGCGCGGACGGCTTCGTGTGGGGGCTCGCGGGCGTCGCGGCGCTGGAGGCCGTGTTGCTGGTCTTCTTCCATTCAACGCCGGAACAGATCGTGATCGTCGACCTGGTCGCATGCGCCACCGGACTCCTCATCCACGAGGTGGTGATGGGACGGGGGCCGGACGGGATGATCGCCGGCCTGTGGCGGCTCATGCGTGCGCGAGGCGCTCCGGCTTCCTGAGTTCCAGCGACACGACGCCCATCTCGCCGTCGGCCAGCTCCGAGGTGGATGCCACCGGCGCGAAGTTGCGCGCGCACGCCACCGGCAGCGCGTTCCCAAGCAGGTAGCTGGCCGGCGCAAGCCGGTGATAGGTCGCCTCGATCCGGGGGTTGACCTGGCGCACACGGTCGCGGCGCACCACCTCCCACGGAAGCCCCAGCAACCGTCGGTCGAGGTCGTCGTCGTCGTAGTGGCGTTCGAAGAACACGGAACCGTCGTCGGTGCGCTCGCTGGCCTCGCCATAGATCGCGCGGTTGATCGTGACGATCCGCGGTCGCCGGGCGATGTTGGTGGTGAGACGCACCACGCCACCCGGCTTGAGCACGCGCCACATTTCGGCCATCACCTGCGCATCGCCGTCGTCCGGGACGTGCTCGATCACGGAGATGCTCAGGCACCCGTCGAACGACGCGTCGGGGAACGTCAGCGAACGGGCATCCTCGATGCGCAGGTCGAGTTGGGGGTCCAGCACCCTCCACGCCTCGATCTCGGCGGAGAACAGGTCGGTACACACCCAGTCGCCGCGACCCTGCTGCCGGTAGAGACTGGGAAGCAGTTTGGGGCTCGAGATGTCCAGCCATCGTCCATCCACGGGCACGGCCACCAGATGTCCCAGTTCGTAGAAGCGCCACGGGTCCAATGGGACGAGCGCGCGGTTCACCGCCAGGCGGGCGGCGCTTCCCCGGTGCCTTGGGAGTCGGCGTGCCCACCGCAGCGCCAGGCGCCAGCTCTGGCGGGTCAACGGTGTCCAGTCCAAGCCGTTCATGTGTGTGCCCGGCCCGTCGCCGGCCCCTCCTGGGTGCGCACCCTCTCTCAGTGAGACCGCCAGGACAACGATCGTGGTTCCCACTCCGGGCTTTGGTCGCGTGGGCGAGAAGACGGGTTAGGGTGTGGTGGTGTCCGTTGAACCGACCTCGCGCGTGGATCCCATCGATACCGACGCGCTCATGGACGAACTGCGCGCCCGGGTGGCCGAGAAGAAGGCCCGCGGCCTCTACCAGGCCGATGCCTTGGTGCGCGAGACGCTCGACGGGCGCGGTGACGATGAGGCGTTCGAGCGCCTGCGGACCAACGCCGTTCTGCACCAGTCGCTCGCGGTGCCGCCGTCCACCCGACCGGGCATCGGTACGGTCATCGAGCGGATCAAGGCGTTCGTCGTGCGTGCCTCGTTCCTCAACATCCAGGGAATTCTCGAGCAACAGACGCGTGTGAACGGTGATCTCATCGCCGAGGTCAGGCGATTGGCCGACGATGTCGATGGGTTGCGAGGCGAACGGGCCGCGCTCGGCGGTGGAACGTCTGCTCAGCAGGATGCGCTCGTGGAGCGCAGGGCCCGGGCGCTCGACGGCAACGTCGAAGCAGAACGCGTCCCCTCTCGTGAGGCGCTGGCCGAGATGGCTGCGGGTGCGCACCCGGCCATCACCGTGCCCACGGCGGTGCTGAGCGCCGGCGATGCCGGCGAGCTCGTGAGGATCGTGCGTGACCTGGCGCGGGTGCTGTCGGAGGGCGGCACGGCGTTGGTGGCTCCGGGTGAATCCGATCCGGTGACGCTGGCCGCCCTCCTTACCGCGGTCGGTTTCGCCGAGGCCTGGCCCGAGAGCGCGCAGGATCCTTCCGGCGAGCGGGTCGTCATCGTCGTTGCCCGGCGGTGATCGGCGCGCCATCGCCTTTGTGGTGCCGCGCTACGGGCGCGACATCACCGGCGGTGCCGAAACGTTGTGCCGGAATGTCGCTGAGCAGCTGGCCGCGGCGGGCCTTCCGGTCGAGGTGTACACCACCTGTGCCGTCGATCACTTCACGTGGGAGAACCACCTCCCGCCCGGGGTGACGGTCGAACATGGCGTGCCGGTGCATCGCTTCCCTGTGGCCGCGGCCCGAGATCGCCGGCGCTTTGAGGAGTTGCACCACGGCATCGTGGGCGCCGGCGACCCCGGCCCGGTTGCCCAGGTGGAATGGATGGCGCACAGCGTCTGGTCTGCAGAACTCGACCGGGCGCTCGCGGCCCGGAGGGATCTGCGCTGTCGCATCGCACTGCCCTACCTGTTCGGCACCACATTCTGGTCGGTGGTGGACGACCCCGATCGCACGATCTTGGTGCCGTGTCTGCACGACGAGCCCTATGCGCATCTGCAGGTGGTGCGCGACATGCTCACATCCGCTGTGGGCTGCCTCGCGAACGCCCGCGGCGAGGCGGATCTGATCGGCCGGCTCGCGCCGGATGCGCGCGTTGCGCTCGGCGGGGTGGGTTTCACGCCCGGTGACGGCCCCGCCGATCCCGCCGGCTTCTGCACCTCCCGCGGCATCGCCCCGGGCTACGTGCTCTATGCCGGGCGGCGCGAGGAGGCCAAAGGCGTCCTCAACCTGTACCGCGACTACGCTCGGTTCGTGCGGCAGCATCCCGATGCGCCGCCGCTGGCGCTGATGGGAGCCGGTCGTCTCGACCCTCCGACAGAGATCGCCGGCCGCGTGATCGATCTGGGGTTCGTGCCGGGCCCACGGATGCGTGATGCATTTGCGGCGGCGTCGGTGCTGCTGCATCCCTCTCGCCTCGAGAGCTTCGGCATGGTGCTCTTGGAGGCGTGGCTCGAGGGCATCCCCGCGCTTGTCAACGGCGGGTCTCCCGTGCTGGCGGCGCACTGTCGCGAGTCGGGGGGCGGCCTGTGGTACGAGTCGCCGGCCGAATTCGTGGAGGGCCTGGACATGCTGCTGGGTGACGGCACGCTGCGTCGGCGGATGGGCGAGGCCGGCCGCGACTACGTGGTGCGTGAGCACTCGTGGGAGCGTGTGCGTGGACGATGGACGGAGGCGATCGACGCATGGGTGTGAGCGCTGTGCACCAGGTGGTCGCGGGCTGTGCCCCCCGCGACGCGATCTCCCAGCACGTCCTTGCGGCGCGCGACCTGTATCGCTCGTGGGGGTTGCGCTCGGAGCTCTACGCCCAGAACTTCCATCCGGCGCTGGCGGATCGTGTGCTCCCGGCAGAGCAGATACCGGCCATCCAGGCGTCGGACGAGCTGATGATCGTCCACTACTCCATCGACAGCCCGGCCTTCGAGCGCGCCGTCGCGGCCGGCGGACGGTTGGCGATGCACTACCACAACATCACGCCGGCGCGGATGCTCTGGCGCCACGCGCCGGCGGTCGCGCGCGAATGCGCCCGAGGTCGGGCTCGGCTGGGCGACCTGGCCGGGTTGGTGGAGGTGTCGTGGGCCGACTCCCAGTTCAACGCCGACGAGCTGGCCGCCGCCGGTTATCGCGACCCGCAGGCGCTCGGGATCTTGCGCCCGCCCCTGGAACTGGCGGCCAAAGCGCCGAGGCGACCGGGACCTCCGCGGCTGCTGTTCGTGGGCCGTGGGATCCCGAACAAGGCTCAGCACGACCTTGTTCTCGCATTGGGCGCGCTCCACGAGGCCGGCCGGACGGCGGAGCTCACGCTCATCGGCGGGTGGGATGCCGCACCGGGCTATCTGGATGAGTGCTCGGCGCTCGCGGCCCGGCTCGGTGTCACCGATTCCTTGAAGATCCTCGGTTCGGTGGACGACGACGTGCTGGCCGACGCCTACCGCCAGGCCGACGTATTCGTGTGCCTCTCCGATCACGAGGGTTTCTGCGTGCCGCTGCTGGAGGCGATGTCGGCCGACATCCCGATCGTCGCGTTCGCCGCCGGAGCGGTGCCCGAGACCGTCGGCGCGGCGGCTCTCCTTCTGCCGCAGAAGCCTCCGTCGCTGGTGGCCGAGGCGATCATGATGGTGTTGGACGACGCGCGCCTGCGCGACGCGATGGCGGCGGCGCGGCCCGCGCGCCTGGCGGAACTTTCGCCCCAGGCGGTCTCCAGGCGCATGAGGGTGGCTGTCGAGGCGCTGCCGTGACCTTCGCCGCGGTTCCCATCAGCGCCCACGCGAGCCGTATGGGGGACTGGAGATGGCCCTGAGCATCCCGATCGCCGTCGGCCCCTCGGTCGACCCGGCCCTCGCGCGCTCCTTCGCTCCGACACTCGCCCTGCTCTCCGGGCGGGACGATCTGCCCGACGACGCGATGGTGCTTGTGGGCGCACCGTCGGCTGCAGACCTGCCGCGTGCGCTGGCCGTTCGCATCCTCGTGGTGATCCCCGCGAATGCTGCGGCGGACGACCCGTACTTCCGGGTGGTCCGTGGACGTGCGTCGGAGGTGCTGGATCTGGAGCCGGCTCCGACGGCCGGCGCCGCGGCGGACGGGCTGGAGGCGGCCGACCCGACGGACCCTCGCGCGGCCGAGGTGCTGGCGCTGCTGTCCGGCATCGACCCGCAACGGACGCCCTCGCCGATCCCTGTGCGGTTGGTGTCCGGAGGCGCGGTCGGGATGTTGCAGGCGCGGGAGGCGTGGGCGGCGGGTGCTGCGGTGGTCGCGCTCCCGGGCCCGGGAGCTGCGGATCTGCGTCGGACCCGCGCGGCGCTGGTGGCCGGCAGTGCCGTGGAAGCCGCCGAAGCGCTTCTTCTCCTGGAGCGAACGCCCCGGCTGGCGCAGGCGCTGGCCACGCGAGGGCGTGACCTCGTGGCGCAGCTTCCGGATGCGGCAGCGGCCGCAGAGCTGATCGCCGCGGCGCTCCTGCGGGCCGCGGCGCGCTGACGCAGGCGACCGGTAGGGTGCCGTCCGTGCGCATCGTGCCCACCACTCTTGCGGGGTTCGTCGCGATCGAGCCGACGGTGCATCGCGACGACCGCGGCTTCTTCGCGGAGACCTACCGCGAGCAGGCGCTGGCCGACGCCGGCCTCAACACCGCGTGGGTGCAGGACAACCACGCCCGCTCCAGCCGCGGGGTGCTGCGCGGCATGCATTTCTCGGTGGATCCGGGGCAGATCAAGCTGGTGCGCTGCGCCCGCGGGCGGGTGCTGGACGTCGCGGTGGACATCCGGCGCGGGTCGCCCACCTTCGGCCGGTGGGACGCCATCGAGCTGGACGACGAATCCGGGCGCCAGGCGTATGTGCCGCTGGGCTTCGCCCACGGCTACTTCGTGCTCAGCGAGGTCGCCGACGTGGTCTACAAGTGCTCGGCCTACTACGACCCGGCCAAGGAACGCGGCATCCGCTTCGACGATCCGGCGGTGGGGATCGAGTGGCCAGAGGGCGAGCGGATCCACTCCGAGCGCGACGCCACGGCGCCCGCACTTGCCGAGATCGCCGACTCGCTGCCGTTCCGGTACCCGGTTTGACCGTGCGGCGCGGTGGCGCCGCGGGGGTGGGGTAGGGTCGGGCGATGACCACTTCCGCATTCCCTCCCGCGCGCACTCCGCTCACCCTGCCCCATCGGGTGGACAAGCCGTGGGGGCACGAGATCTGGTGGGCCCTCACC
>JBIQJW010000128.1:4543-6756 GCA_044507145.1 Actinomycetota bacterium | reverse complement strand
GTTCGCCGTCGCGATGCTGGCCGGGAAGAAGGCGACCACCCGGCGGCCCGCCGACGTCGTCCTGGTCGGGTTCGCACTCACCACCACCGCGATGGCGGCCATCGTCCCGATCGTCCCGCGGGCGGAGTCGGGCTGGGCGCTGGCGGTCCCGCTCCTGGTCGCGGGATGTGGCCTGGGGCTGCTGGTGTCCCAGCTCAACAACTACACGCTGTCCCCGATCGCAGAGGAGCGCGTGAGCGAGGCGGCCGGGGTGAACTCCGCCGCGGGCTCGTTCGGCCTGTCGTTCGGGCTCGCGATGGCCGGCGGCATCATGCTCGCGGTCCTCTCGCTGTCGTTCACGAACATGACCCGCGACAACCCGGTGATCCCGCCGGCGCAGGAACAGCGCATCGCCGAGACCCTCGAGGACGACGCCCAGGTCATGAGCAACGCCCAGCTCGCCCCGCTGCTGGCAGATGAGCCGCCGGATGTGCAGGCCGAGATCTTGAGCATCAACCGCGAGGCGCGGGACCGGTCGCTTCAGATCGCCCTGCTGATCCCGATCCTGGCTGGCCTGCTGGGCGTGCTCAACGCCATCCGGATGAGACGCCTGCCGGATCCGAAACCGTCCACTGCGGCCGAGGGGGTGGCGCTTGGGTAACCCGTCCGGTCAGGCGGCGCCGGCGTCACCGGACCGTCCACCGTCGTCGACGACCCCGGATGCCCGGGCCCCGGCGCGGTAGGCCCGCAGCACCTCGGCGACGTGACGGTTGCCCAGGGTCCCGATGCGACGCAGGGGCGTGTCATCTGTGGCCGGCGGCACGCCCAGCACGTCCAATACCCGCGCGTGGAAGTCTCGGTCGGTGGCGGGGACCCCCGCCGCCTCAAGACGTTCGGCGGCGGTGAGGATGGCCGTGAGGCTGAGGTCGAGCCGGCCGTCGACCGGGATCAACCCGCCGGTGATGGTGATCGTGTCGGGCGGGGAAGTGTCGGACATGGGCGAGCCTCCTTCGGACGCGTGTGGTGCTCGGGGCTGCTCAGAAGAGGCTCGGCGGGGGATCTCCGGCGCGCTCGGAGGCGGCGAGCTCGATCTCCAGATGTTCGTCGACGTGCAGCAGGAAACGGCGCGCCCCGGCGGCGCCCGTGACCTGGTCCAGATCGTCCAGGGCGTCGTGGACCGTCTGATGCAACTCCGCCAGGGCGGAGGGGTCGGAGGCCGCGCACCATGCCGCAGACGCGACGCTCTGCAGCGGCAGGGCGATGAGGGTGTCGCCGTTGCGCATGTGCGCGGCGACTCCACCGGTCGCCGTCTCGGCGATCTCGGCGGTGCGCTGGAATCGAGGTCGTGAAGGGCGCGACGGCCTGCGAGAACGAGGGGGCACGGGCGGACCTCCGGATCGGGGTGGGCGGCTCGCGACCGCGGTGCGCGGACGTGGGATCGGGGCGGGGCGGGCGGCGCGGCGTGTGCGACGGCGACCGGTCGCGGGGCGGATGCAGGGCTCGGCGCCGGATGAGACGGCGGGGACGACGAGCCGTCGCGGGTCGCGATCGGAGCCACATTGTCCCACGGGCCCCGGAACAGTCGGCTGGGAAACGCGGAACGCCCCGCCGAGGCGGGGCGTTCCTGTAGGTAGCGCATACGGGATTTGAACCCGTGTTACCGCCGTGAGAGGGCGGCGTCCTAGGCCCCTAGACGAATGCGCCACGTGACCTGCTTGGACCTACAAAAACCCGGTCAACATTGGGGGAGGAGGATTCGAACCCCCGCTACTGGGGCCAGAACCCAGCGTCCTACCGCTAGACGATCCCCCACTGCCGTTCGGGCGCGACGGATGGTACCAAACCGGCCGCGGTCCTCAAGGGGCGGCGATGCCCACACGGCTCCAGTCCTCGTAGAGGGTTGCGTACCGCCCGCCGGCGGCCACCAGTTCGGCATGTGGGCCCTGCTCCACGATGCGGCCGTCGTCGAGCACCACGATGCGGTCGGCACCGCGGATGGTCGACAGCCGGTGGGCGATCACGATCGACGTGCGGCCGCGCATCAGGGTGCGCATTGCCTGCTCCACCATCGCCTCCGAGCGCAGGTCCAAGGATGACGTCGCCTCGTCCAGGATCACGAGGCGTGCGTCGGTCACCAGCATGCGCGCCAGCGAGATGAGCTGGCGCTGCCCGGCCGAGAGGGCCGCGCCGCGCTCGGTGATGCGCGTCTCGAACCCGTCCGGCAGCGCCTCGAT
>JBIQJW010000128.1:0-4443 GCA_044507145.1 Actinomycetota bacterium | reverse complement strand
TCGAGCACGCCGAAGATCTTCTCCAGCGCCGCGATCGCCGACTGCACCGTGTTGAAGAGCTGCGAGAGCTGCTGGATCGGGTCGAAGAAGCTGGACAGGTAGGCGAGGAAGGCAACCATCACCCCGACGGTGAGGTCGTCGTCGAGGACACGGCTCGACCCGTAGTAGAGGATGAGGGCGGTGCCGATGCCCGCCAGCAGCTCCACCCCGGGGAAGTAGGCCCCCGAGAGGCGGATGGTGTCCATGTTCGCCTCGCGGTACTCCTCGTTCACCCGCCGGAACGCCGCGGCGCTGTGGCGCTGGTGCCCGAAGCCCTGCACCACCTTGATGCCCGCCAGGGTCTCCTGCAGGCGGGTGAGCACCTCGGCGATGCGCTCGCGGGTTCGCCGGTAGGCGCGCGCCGAGTAGATGCGGAACGCCAGCGTGCCGGCGATGAGCGCGGGGAAGATCGCGAAGGCGGCCAGCGCCAGCTTCCAGTCGTAGGCGATCAGGATCACCACCACCCCGAGGAAGGTGAGGCCGTTGACCACCAGGTTGGTGATCCCCTCGGTGACGAGCTGGGTGAGGGCCTCGATGTCGCTGGTGAGGCGGCTGACCGACCGGCCGGTGGGCGTGCGCTCGTGGTAGCCCAGCTCCAGGCGCATGAGGTGCCGGAACGTGTCGGTGCGCAGATCCAGCAGCATCCGCTCACCAACCCAACTGGACAGGTAGGTCTGGTGGTAGCCGGCCCACCAGCCCACGCCGCCGGCGAGGACGAACAGCGCCACCGCGAGCGTGAGCATGCCGCGGTCCCCGGCGGTGATCCCGTGGTCGATCCCGAACTGGGCCAGCGCGGGTGCGGCGAGCGTGCTGGCGGTCACCAGCAGCATCAGCAGCGCGGTGAGCACCGCGCGGCCGCGATAGGGGCGCAGGTACGGCAGCAGGCGGCGAAGCGGGCGGGGGGGACGGGCGTCGTCGGCGCGGGTGCCCGTCCGCGCCTCGGGGGCGGGTGCGGTGGTGGTGCTCACGTGCGCCCCGCGGCCAGCAGGCCGCCGTCGTGGATCTCGCGGTACACCGGGTTGTCCGGGTAGAGCTGGTCGTGGGTGCCGCGCGCCACCACCCGGCCGCGGTCGAGCACCACCAGCTCGTCCGCCAGGGCGATGGTGGAGAGGCGGTGGGCGATGATGATCGTGGTGCGGTCGCGTGTGGCGGCGCCCAGGGCGGCCTGGATCGCCGCCTCGGTGGAGGCGTCCACCGACGCCGTGGCCTCATCGAGGATGAGCACACGCGGATCGGCCAGCAGGGCCCGCGCGATGGCGACGCGTTGGCGCTGACCGCCAGAGAGCGTGTAGCCGCGCTCGCCCACCACGGTGTCGTAGCCGGCCGGCAGGCGTTCGATGAACTCGGCCGCCTGGGCGGCGCGGGCCGCCGCGTGCACCTCGTCGTCGGTGGCGTCAGGCCGCGCGAAGGCGATGTTCTCGCGCAGGCTCATCGAGAAGAGGAAGGGGTCCTGCGGGATCACGCCCACGGCGCGACGCAGTTCGGCGAGGCGCAGGTCGCGGACATCCACCCCGTCCAGGAGGACGCGTCCGGCGGTGGGGTCGTAGAAGCGCGGCAGCAACTGGCCCACGGTGGTCTTGCCCGACCCGGTGGGGCCGATCAGGGCGATGGTGCGCCCGGCCGGGATCTCCAGCGTCACGTCGTGCAGCACATCGGGCGCGTCGGGCGAGTAGCGGAACGTGACGCCCTCCAGGCGGACGGTCCCGCGTCCGGCGGGGAGGGCCACCGGCCGTTCCGGCTCGGTGACGTCGGGCTCGGCGTCCAGGACCTCGTAGATCCGCTGGCCGCCGGCGACCGCCCGCTGCGCGTTGCCCAGCAGCATCCCCATGGAGCGGAACGGCGCCATCAGCATGATCAGCCACAGGTAGAAGGCGACGAACTGGCCCAGCTCCATTTCTCCGTCGATGGTGAGCAACCCGCCGTAGAGCAGGACGATGGCCAATCCCACCGTCGGCAGGAAGCCCATCAGCGGCTGATACACGGCCCGCAGGCGGGCGGCGTCCATGCTGCGGTCGAACGCGCGGCGTGACCGGTCGCCGAACAGGTCGGCGCTCTCGTCCTCGCGGCCGAACGCCTTGATCACCCGCACGCCGGCCACGCTCTCCTCGGCCATCTCGGTGACCTCACCCACCCGCTGCTGCACGTCCAACAGCACCGGATGCGAACGGCGGCTGTAGCGCCAGGCCACCACGCCCAGCGCCGGGCCGGTGAGGAGCGCCAGCAGGCCGAGCTGGAGGTTGGTCCACAGCAGCAGCACCGTCAGAACGGCCAGCGTGAAGGCGTGCATGAACACGAAGATGAGCCCGTAGCCCAGAAAGAACCGCACGGTCTGCAGGTCGCTGGAGGCGCGCGACATCAGCTGGCCCACCGGCATCCGGTCGAAGTAGCCCACCGACATGCGCTGCAGGTGGTCGAACATGCGCGCACGCAGGTCGAATTCCACCGCAAGGCTCACCTGCCCCGACACCCACCGGCGCACCACGCCCAGGATCATCCGCAGCACCGCGATCGCCACGATCAGCCCGATCAGCGGCGCCAGCATGTCGCGGTCGCCGGCGGTGAGCACATCGTCGATCACCCGGCCGGTCAGGTATGGCAAGGTGACGGAGCACGCCATCAGGCCGGCCGCGGCGAGCGCCGTGATGGCCACCTTGCCCAGATGCGGGCGCAGGAGGCGGAGCAGTCGGAAGAGGACGGCCAAGGATGTGTACCGGTGGATGAGGTGGAGGCCTTCGGACGGGCGGGGCGTGGTGCATCCGCGATTGCCGATGCGCACCCGTCGCCCACCCTGCCCGCCGCGTTCGCCTACGCCGTGCCGAACGTCAGCGAGGGGCGGGATGAACTGACGATACGGGCCCTGGCCGACGCATGCCGTGTTCCACGCGTCCGCGTGCTGGACGTGCACTCGGATCCGGATCACAACCGCAGCGTGCTCACCGTGGCCGGGGAGCCCCTGGCGCTGCAGGAGGCCATGGTGTCGCTGGCCGCCGAGTGCATCGACCGCATCGACATCCGGCGCCAGCGTGGCGCGCACCCGCGCACCGGCGCCCTCGACGTGGTGCCGCTGGTGGCCCACGGCCCCGACGACCTCGCGCTGGCCGTCGACACCGCCGCCGGCCTGGGCGATCGCCTGGGCGACGACCTGAACCTGCCGGTGTTCCGCTACGGCGACATCGCCACCGACCCGGACCGCACCGCGCCGCGCGACTTCCGCCGCATGGGCCTGGATGCGATCGGCGAGGCGCTCGACGCCGGTAAACTGGCGCCCGATGCCGGCCCGCCGAGGCTGCACCCCACCGCCGGCATCGTGCTGCTGGGCGTGCGGCGGCCGCTGATCGCGCTGAACATCTGGCTGCCCGATGCCGACATCGCCGAGGCGCGCGCCATCGCCGACCGCGTGCGCGAGTCCGGCGGGGGGCTTCCGGGGGTCCGTGCCCTGGGGCTGTATCTGGCCGACGCCGGGATGGTCCAGGTGTCGATGAACATCGATGATTATGTGCGCTCGCCGGTGCCGTCGGTGATCGCGGCGGTGCGTCGTGAGGCCGAGCGCCTGGGCGTCGTCACCGGGGACGCCGAGCTCGTGGGCCTGATCCCGCGCGCGGCCCTCGGGGGGATGAGCCCGGCGGCGCTGGGCATCGCCGGGTTCCGGCCCGGCATGGTGGTGGAATCACACATCGCAGGGACCGGGGGTACTCGCTAGATGGCACGTCGCAAGCCGCGCAAGAACGTGGGGCCGCAACCACACCACAACCCCAAGCGGGCGAAGGAGGCGGCATCCGGATCCGGCGCGCAGCGTGCGCCCAAGCGTCGTCCCGGCGAGCCGCATCCGCCGTCGTTCAAGGGCGTCGCGATCCGCGCGGCGATCGTGGCGGCGCTCTTCTACCCATACCTGATCTACATCGCCAAGGAAGACACCGCGCCGGCGCTGATCGTCAGCGCGATCGCCTTCGTGATGATGCTGCCCCTCGGCGTCGTGATGGACCGCTTCCGCTACAAGCGCCAGATGGCCCGCTGGCAGGAGAAGCGCGGCGGGGCGGCGGCCAAGTCGTGAGCGCGCAGAGGGCGAAGGCGCCCCGGGGCACGCGCGACGTGCTCCCGGATGAGGGACGGCTGCGCCGGCGCATCGTCGATGTGGCCACCGACGCGTTCGCGCGGTACGGCTACGGGCAGGTGATCACCCCGACATTCGAGGAGACCGAGGTCTTCGTGCGCGGGGTGGGCACCAGCACGGACGTGGTGCGCAAGGAGATGTACACCTTCGAGGACCGGTCCGGGCGCAGCCTCACGCTGCGCCCCGAGGGGACCGCGCCCGTGATGCGCGCGTTCGTGGAGCACGGCATGCACAAGCAGCCGGCGCCGGTGAAGCTCTGGTACATGGCGCCGATGTTCCGCTACGAGGCGCCG
>JBIQJW010000127.1:0-6770 GCA_044507145.1 Actinomycetota bacterium | reverse complement strand
TACGAGGCGCCCACGAGGTCCAGCACCACGTCGGCACCGTGACCGCCGGTGTGTCCGCGCACCGCCTCGGCGAAGCGCCCCTCGGCTGCGACCACCGCGACGGCGCCAAGGTCGCGCACGGTGGCCGCCTTGGAGGCGGTGCGGATCGTCCCGATGGGCCGGGCGCCCAGCTCGCGCGCGATCTGGATGGCGGCGGTGCCCACGCCGCTCGCCGCCGCGTGCACGAGGAGGTGTTCGCCACGGCGCAGGCCGGTGAGGTCGGCGAGCGACAGCCACGCTGTGAGGAACGCCTCGGGGACGGCGGCGGCCTCGGTGAGGCTCAGGCCGGGCGGCACCGGCATGAGTTGTCCGGCGGGAACCGTGACCTGCTCGGCGTACCCGCCCCCGGCCAGCAGCGCCATGGCCCGGTCGCCCACGCGCCACCCGCTCACGCCGGCGCCGACGTGCGCCACCGTGCCCGCGGCCTCGAGGCCGAGGATGTCAGGGGCCCCCGGGGGTGGGGTGTAGCGCCCGCGTCGCTGCAGCAGGTCGGCCCGGTTCACGGCGGTGGCCTCGACCGCCAGCACCACCTCGCCGGCGGCGGGCACCGGGTCCGGTACCTCGGCGATGCGCAGGGCGTGCGGATCGGCCGCCGTGCCGACCAGTACGGCCTTCATCCGCGTCGCTCCATGATGCGCCCGCCGATCACGGCGGCCACGGCACCGACGGCGGCGCCGGCCGCGGGGGCCACGGAGGAGTCGACGGCGAAGCCGACGATGGTGCCCACGATGAGGCCGCCGGTGGCGCCGTAGGCGACCCGCGCGAGGCGGCGCATCGGGGTGGCGGGGCCGGGCATGGCGGGAGCCTAGTGGACACGGATCGACGCGCCGGCCGCGTTTGGCCCGATGGCGGGCGGGGCATTTCCGGGGCACGCCTTCCGTGGAAAGGACGAGCCATGGCGACGACGACCGCGAGCACCGGAATCTTCGACCCCGCCCATGCGGCCGACCGGGAGGAGTTGGTGAGTCTGCTCACCACCGCCTACTGGATGGAGATGGAGACCGTGATGAACTACACCGCCGCCTCGGTCAACCCCGACGGCGTGCGTGCGCAGGAGATCATCGAGTCGCTCGAGAAGGACGTGCAGGAGGAGCTGGGCCACGCCCGTCAGTTCGCCACGCGCATCAAGGAGCTCTACGGCGTGGTGCCCGGCTCGGAGGGGTTCACGGCCGGTCAGCACCTGCTGCAGCCGCCCGAACACCAGACCGACATCGTCCACATCATCCGGGGCGTGATTGACGCGGAGACCACGGCGATCGCACACTATGAGCGCATCATCGCCTTCTCCGAGGAGATCGACCCCGTGACGCAGGACATGGTCATCGCGATCCTCCGCGACGAGCAGGGCCACCGCCGGCTCTTCGAAGGCTTCCTGCGCGAGTTCGAGGCCGAGGGCAAGGCGTGACACGCCGGGCGCCGGGGGCGCGTGGATGCGCATCCGCGTGAAACGCATCCACGACTCCCCGGCGCCCGACGACGGGACGCGCGTGCTGGTGGACCGCTACTGGCCGCGCGGGGTGGCGAAGGAGCGGGCGGCCCTGGACGACTGGCGCCGCGAGATGGCGCCCAGCGACGAGTTGCGCCGGTGGTTCGACCACGATCCGCAGCGCTGGGAGGGGTTCCGCCGGCGCTACCTCGGCGAGCTCGAAGCCCACCGGGAGGACCTGACGCAGCTGCGCCGCATCGCCCGCGCCGGGCGCCTCACGCTGCTCTATGCGGCGCGTGACCGGCGTCACAACAATGCCCGCGTCGTGGCGCACGCCCTGCGCCGGGGGTTGCCCGGCGCGTGAGCGGGGCGCCGGGTGGCCGAGCGGCCACCCGGCGGTGTTCGCCTACCGGCGGGTGACGTTCACCCGGACCACCGGCGAGGTGATCGGGCGCACCGTCGCGCTCCCCGCGAAGCGGAAGCGGTAGCTGAGCTTGCCGGTCGCCTTCAGCGTGGTGCGGAACACGAAGCGGCCCTTGGCGTTGGTCTTCACCGTCGCCACACGCGCCCACTTCGCCTTCCCGCGCTGGACCGTGAGTCGCAGGCCCGCGACGGCCGGCCGGGTGCGGCCGGTGCAGATGAGGCGCGCGTTGCGCTTCATCTTCTTGAAGGCGGCCCGGGCCACCGGAACCTTGGTGGGGCCGGCCTTGCACGAGTACAGCACCTTCACCGTGGCGGCGGGCGGCGCGGGCGGCGGTGCCGGCGGGGCCGGTGGGGGCGGCGGCGGCGCGGGCCGCTGGTACCCCTGCGCGGCCTGGACGGCGGCGAGGGCATTGATCCGGCCCGCCCCGTAGACCGGGTCGTTCCCACCGGCACCCAGATCCACGGCGGACTGCTTCAGCAGCGCTTCGACCTCGTCCGGGTTCAGATCCGGGCGCACGGTCTTCATCAGGGCCACAAGGGACGCGACGAGCGGAGACGACATCGACGTCCCCGAGATCGCGTGGTAGCCGGTGCCGAAGTTCGCGGTCGCGCGGGTGTCCCAAGTGGAGACCACCCAGTCCCCCGGCGCCGAGATATCGACGAAGTCGCCGTTGGTGGAGAAGGGGGCGATGGTGTCGTCCGGCCGGGTGGCCGCGACCGCGATCACATTCGGGTACGCGGCCGGGTAGTTCGCCACGCCGGGGAAGTTGAGCTGCGAGTTCCCGGCGCTGGCGACGAGGATCTTGCCGGCGGCCCGGGCGTTCGCGATCGCCTGGCGCAGCGGCTCGTGCGGCACGCGTGTACCCAGCGACATGTTGATCACCACGGCGTCCGAGCGCGAGGCGGCGTCCAGAGCCTCCACGAAGTCCGAGATGAACTTCTGGTCGGTGGACGTGCCGCCGCCGATGATGCCGCTGGTGTTGATCTTGTACGGGATCACCACGCAGTCCCAGCACCCGCCGGCGGTCCCGATGCCGTTGTGGGTCTGCGCACCGATGATGCCCGCGACATGGCTACCGTGGAGCGAGTTCGCATCGGTTGCACGGACGTTGCCGGTGCGGTACCCGGCCGATTCCGAGTCCAGGTTGAGGCCGCTGGCGAACTTGGCCTTCAGATCCGGGTGCTCGGTGTCGAACTCGGAGTCGATCACCGCGACGCGCACCCCGCTGCTGCCGCGCGTGATGTCCCATGCGGCCGGGAAGTTCGGCTTGAGCAGGTGCCAGGCGCCGTTCGCCGCGATGCCCTCGATGGTGACGTTCCCGACCGTGAAGATCTGATCGTTCGGCGTAACGTGCAGATCGAAGCGTTCACCGGCGCGCGTGAAGTCGATGCGCTTCACGTCCTGGTCGCGCAGAACGGCCTGGTGGACCGTGGTGCGGTCGCCGGTGTAGTCCAGCGTCACCCAGCCGATCTCGGGGTGGATCGCCGCGACCGTGGTGCCGGTGCGCTGGGCCAGCGCATCCGCGCTGGCCTGGGTGGTCGGGCCCGCGAGCTGGGCCATCAGCGTGCCCTGGCTCTGGTTCGCCTCGGTCCCGGCGACGCCGTCGGCCAGCGCGGGGGCCACGCCCACCGCGCTCAGTCCCGTGAGCGCGAGCGCCCCCAAGGTGAGCGCGCGCCGAAGCCGTCGCGCCCGCTTGTGTTGCGTTCTCATCACACCCCGATCTCCCGATTTTCCGCCGGTCCCTCTGTGGATCGGCGGTACCCCATCACGCGTCCGAGGCCGCGGTCCACGGACCGTATGGCCAGGGGGGGACATCCACGCGACCAGATCGACACGGCCATGGGAGTGGGTCGGGACGTGGGAGCGATTCGGGACCGCCCTGGCGCGGGCATCGCGCACGCCGCCCGGATCGGGCCACGTGAGGTGCCGCGAGACGCACGCGGTCCCAAGGGTTTGGATCGAGTAGTAGGTAGTAGGGACGGGGGGAGTCGAACCCCCACGGGTTGCCCCAGCGGTGTTTGAGACCGCCGCGTCTGCCATTCCGCCACGTCCCCGCGGGGTCGGGATTGTACGCCAGGCCGGCGCGGCGGTGGCGGCCGGCCTGGCGTGGGCTCCCGGAGGGCCCGGTCAGACCGCCTTGCGGGCGAGCCCCTCCTGCTGGGCCACCTCGATGACGCGGTCGCGCACCGCGGGGGCCACCGCGCGGTTGAAGACGCTTGGGATGATGTAGTCCTCGTTCAGCTCGTCCTCGGGCACGCAGGCGGCGATGGCCTCGGCGGCCGCGACCTTCATGCCCTCGCTGATCTGGCGGGCGCGGCAATCGAGCGCGCCGCGGAAGATGCCCGGGAAGGCCAGGACGTTGTTGATCTGGTTGGGGTAGTCCGACCGCCCCGTGGCCATCACGCGCACGTAGGGGGCGGCGTCCTCGGGCATGATCTCCGGCGTCGGGTTCGCCATCGCGAACACGAACGGGTCGGGCGCCATCGTCTTCAACTGCTCCACCGAGAACGTGCCCGGCCCGGACAGGCCGAGGAACAGGTTGGCGCCGGCCACGGCCTCGGTGAGGCTGCCCCGGATGCCCTCCGGGTTGGTGTGCTCGGCGTACCACTCCTTCATGGAGTTCATGTTCTCGGTGCGGCCGCGGTAGATCGGGCCGCGCGAGTCACAGCCGATGATGTTGGTGACGCCGGCGTTCATCAGGATCTTCGAGCAGGCCACGCCGGACGCACCCACGCCGCTCACCACGACCTTCATGTCGCTGAGCTTCTGCCCGGTGATCTTGCAGGCGTTGATCGCGGCGGCCAGCACCACGATGGCGGTGCCGTGCTGGTCGTCGTGGAAGACGGGGATGTCCAGCGTCTCCTTGAGGCGGTCCTCCACCTCGAAGCACACCGGCGCCGCGATGTCCTCCAGATTGATGCCCCCGAACGCGGGCGCGATGGCCGTGCAGGTGTCGATGAGGACCTGGGGATCCTTGGAGTCGATGCAGATGGGGTAGGAGTCGACGTCGCCGAACTCCTTGAAGAGCATCGCCTTGCCCTCCATCACGGGCATGCCTGCGGCGGCACCGATGTCGCCCAGCCCGAGCACCGCGGTGCCGTTGGTGATCACCGCGACCATGTTGCTCTTGAGCGTGAGATCGAACGCCTTTGAGGGGTCCTCGGCAATGGCCTTCGCCACGCGGGCGACGCCCGGCATGTAGGCCACCGAGAGGTCGTCGCGGTTCTCGAGCGGCACCTTGGTGACCATCTCGATCTTGCCCCCCTGGTGCATGCGGAAGGTGCGGTCGAAGTGCGACAGCACCGTCACGCCCTCCACCGCCGCCGCCGCTGCGACGATGTGCTCGACGTGGTCGAGGTCGGAGGCGTTCACCACGAGCTCCCGCACGGCGGACCCGTACCCCGCGCCTACCAGGTCGATCGCGCCGATGTCCCCGCCCACCTGGCCGATGGCGGTGGTGAGCCGCCCCAGCAGGTCGGTGTGGGCGGACTCGAACTCGACACGGATCGTGACGCTGTACTGGGCGCTCGGCGTAACAGCCAACGAAGCTCCTTGCGCGGGGAGGTCAAGATGGGGTGAACCGTCAGATCATACCCGGGCCACGACCGGGGTCCGTTGCACGTGCTGCGGCGGTGGGCATAGCGTCGACGGACCAGCCCGGCCAAGGGGCCGGGCACTCTGAGAGGAGTGAGCATGTCCACCGATCGCGGCGCCGCCGCGGGCCGACCTCTTGCGGTCGCCGTCGCCGCCGGAGCCGCCGGCGCGGCCCTCGCCCTCGGGGCGCTGTGGGCCTCGGGCCAGATCACCTCACCGGCCGGCGCGCAGGACCCGCCGTCCGCCGGGGGCAACCCGGTGACGCTTTCGGTCGCGCAGCTGCGCATCAACCAGCGGATCTCGCAGGCGGCCGTGCGCCGCAGCAACGAGAGCCTGGAGCTGCTCGACCCGATCCGCCCGCTCACCAACCAGCCCACGAAGATCCTGGGCTGGAAGACCGCGAACCTCGCCGACGGGGCGGTGACCGGACCCAAGATCGCCGACGATGCGGTGACCGGCCCGAAGGTGGCCGACGGCAGCATCGGCGAGACGGACCTGACCACGGACATCCAGAACAGGATGCCCATGTGGGCGACCGTGAACGGCGCCGGTGCGCTCCAGCGCCAGCGTGGCGCCACGGCCGCAACCCGCTTCGGGACCGGTCGCTACCGCGTGACCTTCGGGCGCGCGGTGAATGAGTGTTCGTTCACCGGGACGATCAACGCGGGTTTCGCGGACATCTTCATGTTCGGCGACCCCGCGGACACTGCGACCATCATCGTCGCCACCGGGGCGCCGCCGGCGGCATTCCAAGACCACCCGTTCACGGTCCACGTGCTCTGCTGACCGGTCCTCTGGCCGGGGACGCGCGCGTCCCCGGCCGGGCGCCGGACTACACTGCCTCCCCGTGAACGAGGCACAGGCCACCGCAACCACCGCAACCGACTCAACCGACGCGCCGCTGCTGCTGGTGGACGGGCACAGCCTCGCGTTCCGTGCGTTCTTCGCGCTGCCGGACACCATCGCCACCGACGCCGGGCTCCCCACGAACGCCCTCTACGGCCTCGCGGCGATGATGATGAAGCTGCTGAGCGAGGAACGGCCCGGGCGCGTGGTGGTGGCATGGGACGCCCCCGGTCCCACGTTCCGTCACGACATCGACCCGGAGTACAAGGGCACCCGCTCGGCCACCCCGGACCTGTTCCGCGAGCAGTCCGTGTACTTCCGGCCCCTGATGACGGCGTTCGGCTTCGCGAACGTGGAGCTGCCCGGATACGAGGCGGACGACATCATCGGCACGCTGGCCCGCCAGGCGTCCGAGGCGGGGGAGCGCGTGGTGATCCTCAC
>JBIQJW010000126.1:3356-6807 GCA_044507145.1 Actinomycetota bacterium | reverse complement strand
GCGCTGACCGGTCCGGTCGTGGCGGCCCTGCCCTTCACGCTCACCGACGAGCAGCGCCGGGCCGCGGGGGAGATCGGCCGGGACATGGCGCGGCCCACCCCGATGCGCCGTCTGCTGCAGGGCGAGGTGGGATCGGGGAAGACCCTGGTCGCGGTCCTCGCGATGTGCCAGGCCGTCGAAGCCGGGGCGCAGGCCGCGATCCTGGCCCCCACCGAGACGCTGGCCGAGCAGCACCTGCGCACCCTCGACACGGTCCTGGCACCGGTGGGCATCACGCCGGTGCTCCTCACCGGTCGGATCTCCACCGCAGAGCGCGACCGCCGACGGATGGCCCTGGCCACGGGGACGGCCCGAATCGCCGTCGGCACCCAGGCCCTGCTGTCCGAGGGCGTCGGCTTCGCGCGCCTCGGGTTGGCGGTGGTGGACGAGCAGCACCGCTTCGGGGTGGAACAGCGCCAGGCCTTGGCCGAGTCGACGGCCGGGGGAGACGGTGCGGAGGGCGCCCACCTCCTCTATATGACCGCCACCCCGATCCCGCGCACGCTCGCGCTCACCGACTACGGCGACCTGGCGGTCTCGACGCTGCGCCGGCGGCCACCCGGGCGCATGCCGGTGCAGACGCGGTGGGTGCACGAACGCGATCGCGAGGCCACCTACGAGGAGGTCCGCGGGGAGCTGCGGGCGGGCCGTCAGGCGTACGTGATCTGCCCGCTGGTGGAGGAGGGGGCTGCGGGCGAGGCGCGCTCGGCCACCGCGGAGGCCGAGCGGTTGCGCGGCGGTGCCTTCGCCGGCTTCCGCGTGGGGCTGGCGCACGGCGCCCAGCGCACCGAGGAGAAGCGCGCCACCATGGCCGCGTTCGCCGCGGGCGACATCGATCTGCTGGTCGCCACCACGGTGGTCGAGGTGGGCATCGACGTGCCCAACGCCACGGTGATGATCATCGAGGACGCCGACCGGTTCGGGCTGGCGCAGCTGCACCAGTTGCGCGGGCGCGTGGGCCGCGGCGGGCACCCGGGCACATGCATCCTCTTCGGCGAGCCGGCGACCCCGGATGGCGAACGGCGGCTCGAGGCCATCGTGGCGAGCCGCGACGGGTTCGACCTCGCCGAACTGGACCTGGAGATCCGCAACACCGGCAGCCTCCTCGGCGTGCGGCAGGCGGGGCCCACCGATCTGCGCGTCGCCGATCGCCGCGGGCACCGGCTCGAGCTGGCGCAGGCCCGACGGCTCGCACGCTGGATCCTCCGCGACGATCCCGGTCTGCGGCGCCCCGAGCACGCCGATCTGCGGGCCGCCGTGCGCCGGCGTTTCGAGTCCATGCCGCGCCTGCTCGACGGATGAGGATCGTCGCGGGCGAACTGCGGGGGCGGCGGATCGCCGCACCCGCCGGCAGAGACACGCGGCCCACCTCCGATCGCGTGCGTGAGGCGATCTTCTCGATCATCGGGCCCGTGGACGGGATGGACGTCCTGGACCTGTTCGCCGGCTCGGGGGCGCTGGGGCTGGAGGCCGTCTCACGGGGGGCGGCGTCGGCCACCCTGGTGGAGCGCGCACCGCGGGCGGCGGCGTGCATCCGCGCCAACGTCGAATCGCTGGGCGTGGCCGACCGGGTGCGGCTGGTGACCCGTGACTGGCGCGCGGCCCTGGCCGCCGAGCGCGCCGCGGGCCGATGGTACGGTTGTGTCCTTGTCGATCCGCCCTACAGAGATGTCGCGCGCGTGGCCGGCGGGCTCGGCCCGGCGCTGGCGGACGTCGTCACCCCCGGAGGGATTGTCGTGATCGAACGCTCGGCCCGGGAGCGGGCGCCAGGCGTCGACGGGCTTGCGGTGGCCTCGCGCACCGACCGCGTGTACGGCGACACCGCCGTCTGCGTGCTGCGTCTGGAGGAGCGTCCGTGAGCCGTCACACCGCCGTGTGCCCCGGCACGTACGACCCGGTCACCAACGGCCACCTCGATGTGATCCGGCGCGCCTCCGGCCTGTTCGAGCAGGTGGTGGTGTGCGTCACCGCGGGCTCGGTGAAGAAGTCGCCGCTGTTCTCCGCGGAGGAACGCATCGCGATGGTGGAGGAGAGCGTCAGGGACATCGCGAACGTTCGCGTGACGGGGTTCAACAGCCTCATCACCGAGTTCGCGAGAGGACTTGGGGCATCGGTGCTTGTAAAAGGCCTACGGGCGATCTCGGATTTCGACTACGAGTTCCAGATGGCCCAGCTCAACCGTCATCTGGCGGCCGAGGTGGAGACCGTGTACCTGCCAGCCTCAACCCACTACAGCTTCGTGAGCTCCAGCGGCGTCCGCGAGGTCGCGGCGTGGGGCGGCGCGGTGGACGACTGGGTGCCGGCGCATGTGGCGGAGGCATTGCGGGCTCGCTTCGGTGGCCGCACCGAATTGGTTCAATGATCGACTCTCTCAGAATGAAGGTCCACGACCACCCGCTTGTCGCGCACGGCGCGTCCGCGGCAGGCGACCACGTTTCATTCTGGCCGGGTCCCTTGAGGAGGGTGTGGTGGACGTACTCGAGTTGATCGACAAGCTGGACGATCTGATCCACAACGCGCGCGCGGTGCCGCTCACCGATCAGGTGCGCATCGACCGCGACGCGATTTACGACCTGCTCGACCAGATGCGCTCGACGATCCCGGAGGAGGTCAAGCAGGCTCGGTGGATCGTGAAGGAGCGCCAGGAGATGCTGGCCGAGGCCAAGCGCGAGGCCGATCGCATCGTCAACGAGGCGCGTGACAAGGCCGCCCAGCAGGCCTCCGAGCAGGAGGTCGTGAAGCTGGCCGAGCGCGAGGCGGCGGACATCCTGGAGGACGCCCGTCAGCGGGAACGTGAGGTCCGTCTGGGCGCCGAGGACTACGCCGACGAGGTGCTCGGCACCCTCGAGGTGAACCTGGGCAAGTTCCTGCAGGCCGTCCAGCGCGGCCGCGAGCGCCTGCAGGGCCGCGCGGACGAGATGGAAGAGAGCCAGTCGGACGCCGCACTCTGAGCGCGACCCGGAGCCCGGCATGACCGCCGCGGACCGGCCGATCGACCTCCGCGCCCTGGACCTCGAGGCGGGCGCGGCGGTCGACCTGCGGGTGCCGCTCACGCCGATCACCCTGCGTCTGGGCGGGCAGGACTACGAGGTGCGGGGGGCCGAGGCGGCCGATCTGCGGGTGTCGCGCTCACTGTCGGGCGTGCACCTGCATCTGCACGTGGAGGGCGCGCTCGCCGGGCCCTGCTGGCGCTGCCTCGAGGACGCGGCGGTGCCCATCACCATCGACGCCGATGAGTTCGCGGCGGAGGGGCGTGATCCCGAGGCCGCCTTCGACGACGACCTCGACTCCGTGTACGTGGAGGACGACCAGGCGGACGTGGCGCTGTGGGTGCGCGACGCGTTCGCCGAGGCGGTCCCGCCGATGATCCTGTGCCGTGAGGACTGCGCCGGCCTGTGCCCGTCGTGCGGGG
>JBIQJW010000126.1:0-3256 GCA_044507145.1 Actinomycetota bacterium | reverse complement strand
CCGCCGATGATCCTGTGCCGTGAGGACTGCGCCGGCCTGTGCCCGTCGTGCGGGGCGAACCTCAACGCCGGCGCCTGTGACTGCCCGCCCCCCTCACCGGATTCGCGCTGGGACGCGCTGCGTGATGTCGCCGACCGGATGGGGCTGGACGAGGACTGACGGGCGCGCGGGCGGGTGCGGTGGGCATCAGCCCTTTCGCCCGGCGCCGCGGATCGCTACCCTTCGCAGGTCCCGAAACCGGAGAGCAGATGGCCGTCCCGAAGCGAAAGACCTCCCGGCAGCGCCGCGACACGCGTCGTGCCACCCACAGCATCAACGCCGCGCGCCTGGGCATGTGCCCGCGTTGCGCCAGCCCCGTGCGCTCGCACCGCGTGTGCGGCGTGTGCGGTTACTACCGCGGCCGCGCGGTCGTCGAGATCGAGGGGTAGATAGCCCCCGCGGCCGAACCGATCATCGCCCTGGATGGGATGGGCGGTGACCACGCGCCGGCCGCACCGGTGGCCGCAGCCCTCCGGGCGGCGGGAGAGGGACGTCGCGTGCTCCTGGTGGGCGACGGTGACCGCCTCACGGCCGAGCTGGACCATCAGGGTGGGGTGGGCGACCGCGACATCGAGGTCGTCCACGCGGCCGAACGGATCACGGCGCACGATGACGGCGCGCGCGCCGTCCGCGCCAAGCCGGACTCATCCATCGCCGTCTGCTGCCGGCTGGTCGGCGAAGGACGCGCATCGGCCGCGGTGTCGTCCGGCAACACCGGCGCGATGCTGGCCGCCGCGACGCTGCACATGCGCCGCGTGCGCGGCATCATGCGCCCGGCCATCGCCGTGGTGCTGCCCGGCGCCGGTGCCAAGCCGGTCGTGATGCTCGACGCCGGCGCCAACGCCGATCTGCGCGCCGAGCACTACCCCCAGATGGCGATGATGGGCCGCCTCTTCGCCCGCGACGTGTTGGGAATCTCCGAGCCTCAGGTCGGCCTCCTCTCCATCGGCGAGGAGGAGGGCAAGGGTTCCGGCGCCGTGCAGGCCGCGTTCGACCTGATGCGCGGGACGCCCGGCTTCGTCGGCAACGTGGAGGGGCGCGACATTCCGTCCGCCACGGTCGACGTGGTGGTCACCGACGGCTTCACCGGCAACGTCGTCCTCAAGACGATGGAGGGCGTCGCCGCGATGATGATGCACGAGATCCGATCCGCCGTCGGATCGACCCTTCCCGGCCGGGTCGGAGGACTCTTGGTACGGTCGTCACTGCGCCGCTTCCGTGACAGCATCGACCCCGAGCAGTACGGCGGGGCGGTGCTCCTGGGCGTTCGTGGTGTGGCCATCATCGGCCACGGGAATTCGAGCGGGGTGGGCATCGCGAACGCCGTGCGCACCGCCGCCCGCGCGGCGCGGGAGCGCCTCGTGGACCATTTCGCCGACGCGCTCGCGTCGGAGGGCGCCGAACGATCGCCGGCCGCGTAGGATTCCGGCGTTCACCGACGTCGCCTGCGTCCGGATGACTGTGTAGTTTGCCCAGCCAGGGTCCCACGGGGCCTCGCGGCGTGGACATCGAAGAGGGAGCACGTGGTGGATCGAGAGAAAGCCGTGGCGGAGATCCGCGCCATCCTGGTGGAGCAGCTCGGCGTCGACCCGTCTGAGGTCAGCGAATCGTCGTCCTTCCAGGAGGATCTCAACGCGGATTCGCTGGACCTGGTCGAGCTCATCATGGAGATGGAGGACCGGTTCAAGCTGAAGATCCCCGACGAGGAGGCCGAGAAGATCGGCACCGTCGGTCAGGCGGTCGACTTCGTCCTCGCGAACGGCGGCTGATCTTGAGTGCTCCCGCGAGCGCCGGCCTCGCCGGGCTGCTCGCGGGGCTTGACGCCACCCGGCGCCGGCAGGTCCTGACGCACAGTTCGTGGGCCCGGCGCCGCGAGACGTCGTATGAACGCCTCGAGTTCCTGGGCGACACCGTCCTCGCGACGGTCGTGAGCGAGGAGCTGATGCGCCGGCATCCCGGCGCCAGTGAGGGCGACCTCTCGTGGATGCGCCAGAGCGTGGTGAACCGCGACGTCTGCGCGGCGGTCGCCAGCGCGGCCGGCCTCGACCAGCGCTTCGTCGACGCGGCCCCGGAGGCCGAGCGTGCCTCGGCGCGTTCCCTGGCGGAACGCGTGAACGTGCGCGGGGCCCTCACGGAGGCCGTGATCGGCGCGGCGTGGCTCGACCTTGGGCCCGTGCGGACCTCCGACGCGGTGCGCGAGAGCTTCGCGGAGCCGCTGGGTGCGGCGGTACCCGGGGTGCGCGACGCCAAGACCGCGCTGCAGGAGCTCGCCGCACGGCGCCGCCGGCCGGTGCGCTACGAGCTGGTGTCCGCCGATGGACCGCCTCAGGCGCGCACGTTCACCAGCCGCGTGCTGGTGGACGGTGACGAGATGGGCGTGGGATCCGGCCACTCCAAGCAGGCCTCCGAGCAGGCGGCCGCGCGGGTGGCGCTGACGTCGATGTCCGGCGACGCGACGGGGATCGCCCCGTGCTGAGCCGGCTCTCGGTCAAGGGGTTCAAGTCGTTCGCCGACCCCACGACCCTGCGCCTGGGCCCCGGCATCAACGTCATCGTGGGACCGAACGGCTCCGGCAAGAGCAATCTCGCCGAGGCGATCCTCTGGGCGCTGGGTGAACAGCGCGCCGGCCGCCTCCGTGCGGGCGGGATGGCCGATGTCCTGTACGCCGGCGGCGACCGCCGCCCCGCGGCACCGCTGGCCGAGGTGACGCTGCGGCTGGAGGCCGACCCCGAGCGACCGGACGGTCCGGCCGAGATCGAGGCCTCGCGCAGGCTCACGCGGGCGGGCGACGCCCTGTACCGCCTGGGGGGTGGGGCATGCCGGCTGCTCGACCTCCAGGAGGCCCTCGCCTCGCGCGGGCTCGGCCCGGACGCCCTGGCGGTGATCCGGCAGGGGCAGGTGGAGGCGCTGTGCACCAGCACTCCCGAGCAGCGCCGTGCGATGGTGGACGCGGCGGCCGGCGTGGCGGTGGCCAAGCGGCGCCGGCGCCGGTCCGAGCAGAAGCTGGCCCGGGTGGACGAGCGCCTGGTGCGCGCCCGTGACCTGGCCGGCGAGGTGAACGCGCGGGCCCAGACCCTGACGCGCCAGGCGCGCGCGGCCGAACGCGCGGCGGCCCTGGACGCCGAGCTCGCCGAGGCCCGGCGGGCGGTCGCGGCCGGCCGGGCCCGCGCCGCCGCCGATGCCCACGCCCGCACCCGTGCCGAGCATGAGGCCCGCG
>JBIQJW010000125.1:0-6809 GCA_044507145.1 Actinomycetota bacterium | reverse complement strand
AGCACGAACGTGAGGATCACCAGGACCATGTTCCAGACCTTCAGCATCCCGCGGCGTTCCTGGACCATGACCGAGTGCAGGAACGCGGTGGCCACCAACCACGGCATGAACGCGGCGTTCTCCACCGGGTCCCATGCCCAGTAGCCGCCCCAGCCCAGCGTCTCGTACGCCCACTTGGCGCCCAGGAGGATCCCCACGCCCAGGAACAGCCACGAGAAGATCGTCCAGCGGCGAACGCTGGTGATCCAGGTGGTGTCCAGCCGGCGGGTCACCAGCGCGGCGATGGCGAACGCGAACGGGATCGAGAGCCCCACGTAGCCGAGGTAGAGGATCGGCGGGTGGATCTGCATGTAGAAGTTCTGGAGCTGGGGATTGAGGCCCCGCCCCTCTTCGGGCACGACGGCCAGCGTCTCGAACGGCGACGTCACGAACGAGAGCAGCCCCAGGAAGAAGATGGCCGTGACCATCAGCACCGCCACCACCACCGGCATGAGCTGGCGATTGCGGGCGCGGTTCATGTGGACGACCGCGGAGCAGAAGATGCTGAAGATCCAGAGCCACAGCAGCAGGGACCCCGCCTGGCTCCCCCAGAGCGCGCTGATCTTGTACTGCCACTCCAGCGTGCTGGAGGTGTACTCGGCGACATTGCGCAGCGAGAAGTCGTCGGTGAGGAACGCGATCCACATGCCGCCGATGGCGACGGTCGCCAGCGCGCACATCACGTGGACCGCACGCTCGGCGCTGAGCTCCCAGCGGCGCCGGCCCGGCCGGCGCGAGGCGAGCGCCATCACCAGCGCATAGATGGCCGCTCCCAGCGCGAGGAGCAGCACCGCCCGCCCGAACAGGCTCACTGCGCGCCCGTGCTAGCGGGGGGTGGTCTCGGCCGGGGCCTCGGTGAACTTCGACGGGCACAGCGCCAGCAGGGAATCCCGCTTGGCGATGAACACCCCGTTCTCATCGAGACTGCCGGTCACCACGATCTCACGCCACTCCTTGAGCTGATCGGGGATCGTGCCGCGGTACACGACGGTGACCGTCTTGGTGCGGTCGGTCTTGTCGGCCACCACGAAACGGAACCCCTCCTCGCTGCGGGCGCGCGCCACCGCATCGTCCGGCACCGCTCCCAGCACGTTGCCGTTGAGGCGGTAGGTCTTCCCCTCCGCGTCGGGCGCGGTGAGGAGCTGCGCGGGACTCGTGTAGGTCTCCATGGCGCCGCCCAAGCTGACGTACAGCAGGGCGCCGCCGAGCACGGCCGCAAGCGAGATGGCGATGATGAATCGAAGGCGTGAGCGCATGCCCCGCGATGGTAGCAGCGCGATCCGCCCTGACGGCGCTGACATTGATCCCCCGGGCAACGTTCGGGGACGTCCGATCGTCGGATGCACGAGCCGTCGTCGATTTCCACTATTCCCAGAGGGTATTTCGGGGTATAGTGCGGGGACGGCCGCAGAACCCCACCCGACCGGTGGAGGAGGAGGAAACGGATGAGCAGGCGCAACGAGGTCCTCGTGACCACCGAGTGGGTCCAGGAGCACCTGGATGATCCCGCATACCGGTTCGTCGAGGTCGACGAGGACACCGAGGCCTATGCCCAGGGTCACATCCGGGGCGCGCTGGGTTGGCATTGGCGCACGGACCTTCACAAGGCGCCGCTGCGCGAGTTCATCGACGCCGACGGCGTGAAGTCGCTGCTGGCCTCGGCCGGCGTGGGTCCGGACACCACCGTGGTGCTCTACGGCGGCAACAACAACTGGTTCGCCGCCTACGCCTACTGGCTCCTCCGGTACCGCGGTTTCGACCGCGTGAAGCTGGTCGACGGCGGCCGCAAGAAGTGGGAGCTGGAGTCGCGCGAGCTGGTGACCGACGTGCCGCAGTACGCCGAGGCCGACCCGGGCGCGCTCGGCGCCGAGCGGCCCGAGCTGCGCGCCTTCCGCGACGACGTGCTCGCCCACGTCGGCGGTGAGGGCAACACGCTGGTCGACGTCCGCAGCCCCGCGGAGTTCTCGGGCGAGGTCATCGCCCCGCCGCACCTCCCGCAGGAGGCCTCCCAGGTGCCGGGCCACATCCCCGGCGCGGCCAACGTGCCGTGGGCCAGCGTCGCCCGTGAGGACGGCACCTTCAAGTCCAACGAGGAGCTCGCGAGCCTCTACGGCGACAAGGGCGTCACGCCCGACACGAACGTGATCGCCTACTGCCGCATCGGCGAGCGCTCGAGCCACTCGTGGTTCGTGCTGCACGAGCTGCTCGGCTACCCGAAGGTCGCCAACTACGACGGTTCCTGGACCGAGTACGGCAGCCTGGTGGGCGTGCCGGTGGCGCTGGGCTCCTAGCCCGCCCGACAGCAACGCGCGGTACCGAGGGGCGCCCACCGGGCGCCCCTCGTCGTTGCGGAACGCCCCGTTCTACGGGCCGAGTGCGTCGAGTGCGCCGGAGAACTCCAGCACCAGCACCACGGCCACCGCCCCGGCGGCGGCCAGGTACCACCACCGGGCCGGATCGCGTCGGCGCATGGTCTGCGGGTCGCGCCTCCCGGCTTCGCTCATCGGTCCTCCTCCTCGTGCGTCGGCGAGTCGGCGTCGGCGGCCCGACCCCACGCGGTGGCCATGACCGATCGCGCCCCGCCCTGTTCACGGAACTCCAGAAGGTGCACACCCTGCCACGTCCCGAGCGCCGGACGGCCGCCCCTCAACGGCAGCGAGACGGTGGGCCCGGCCAGCACCGCCTTCACGTGCGCGGGCATGTCGTCGGGCCCCTCGGATGTGTGGCGGAAGTACGGCGCCCCGTCGGGGACGGCCCGGTCGAACCACGCGGCCAGATCGGGCCCCACATCGGGACTGGCGTTCTCCTGCAACGCCAGGGCGGCGGATGTATGCAGGATCTGCAGTTGCAGGACCCCGATGTCGATCCGGCGGAGGTCGGCAAGCCCGCCCAGCAGCTCGCGGGTGACCAGGTGCACACCGCGTCGCCGGGGCGCGAGCGTGAGCGTGCGCTGGATCCAGATCACCTCGACCTCCTCGTCGTCACATCACGCCGGCCGGGCAGGAACGATCGCCCACGGCGCGAAGTTCGCCACACATGAAAAGCATCGCAGTCATCATCGGAGTGGTCGTCATCGTCGTCCTGCTCGTGACGAGTGGCACGGTGGGCGGCGCCTTCTGCATCAAGGGCGTCGGCTGCATCTACTCATCCGGCAACGGGCTCTCGATGGACAACCGCGAGACCGTCACGGTCAGCACCGGCAGCACCCCATGACCTCCGGGCAGGCGCTCGTGCCGGGACCGTGGCGCAAGTCCGCGGCATGGCGCGGGGCCTCGTTCATGCTTGGCTTCGCGATCCTCCTGCTGGTCGTCGACTGGGCGCTGGGGAGTCGCCTCGAGATCGGCTTCGGCCGGCTCGTGACGATCTTCATCGTGGGCGGCCTGACCCTGAGCGTGCCGTACGGACTCGCGTGGTTCCGCGGCGAACTGCCCGCGCCACCACGCGCGGACGCGGCCATCCCCATCACCCCGGCGCGGGTGGAGGGCGAGCGCGGCCACACGTACGTGATCGTCAACCCCGCACCGGGTGGCGGCGGCGGCGGGATGAAGCGGGCGGTCCGCGCCAAGGAACTGGGGCCCGGCTGGTACGCCGTCTACACGCTGGTGTGGCGCTGGCCGGTCCTGGTGGGCGACGCGATCCTGTCGGGCCTCTGGTCGCTGATCGGGCGCGTGTTCAACCGCCAGAGCGACCCGCGCTCCACCGCGCCGGGGCAGATCGACCACCCCGAAAAGCATCCGCCGCCGGACCGCACCACCTTCTGAACGCGACCCCCCTCCCCCCGCCGCCGGCTTGTCGTGCATCGTAAGCGTGGTCTATCGTCCCCGGGATGCCCACCGATGATCGGCCCGCTCGGCCCCCACGACGGGGCGACGAGCCAGACGGGGAGATCACGGGGGTCTTGGTCACAGACGACCGCACGCCCCCGCCTCCGGAGCACGAGGATCCATCCGAGCAGTCCGCCCCGCGGCGGCGCCGTCGGTGGCGGATCCTCGCGGCGGCCGTGGGTGCACTGGCGTTCGGCCTGGTATGCGGGTACGCGATGCACGGTGCCGGCCTGCAGCTCGACACCACCGCCCCGGCGCCGGGCGCGATGCTGAACGACGCCGATGCGGAGGATCTGATCTTCCGGATCGGCGCCGATCTGCCGAGCCTGATGGACACCGCCACGCTCGAGTACGACGGCGCGGACGTGATGGTCGATGCCAGCATCATCGACGGTGAGCTGGTCTACCGACCCGCCGATCTCAGCGAGGGGACCCACACCCTGCGCTTCGAGATCGACCAGCCTTTCGTTGCGTGGAGCCGGGTCACGCGCGAGTGGACGTTCACCGTGGACCGCACGCGTCCGCGCATCGAGATCGACCGGCCCGAGACGTCCTTCGTGCGCGGGTCCCCCGCATCGTTGAGCGGACGGGTGGACGAACCGAGCACGGTCACCGTGGACGGCGAACCCGTCGACGTCGCCGCCGACGGCACGTTCACCGCCACCTTCCCGGAACCGCCGGCCAAGCCGGTGCTGGTCCGCGCGATGGATCGCGCCGGCAACGAGCGGGGCGTACGCGCCACCGTCGACGTGGCGCCCCGCGCGCCGATCACGCCCACCCGGGCGGTGCACATGACCGCCATCTCCTGGCGCGTGGACGACCTGCGCGAACCGGTGCTGGCCATGCTCCGCCGCGGCGAGATCAACACGATCGAGCTGGACCTCAAAGACGAGTCGGGCGTGATCGGCTACGACTCGGATCTCCCCTTCGCCAAGCGCATCGGGGCGGTGAAGCCCGAGTACAACCTGGCCGAGGCGGTGGCGCAGATCCACGAGATGGGCGGGCGGGTGATCGGGCGGGTCGTCGCCTTCCGCGACCCCGTGCACGCCGAGTACGCGTGGGACAACGGCCACCGGGACCAGGTGATCCAGGACCCCGACGGCAACGCGTACGCCGGCTACGGCGGGTTCACCAACTTCGCCAACCCGCAGGTGCGCGCGTACAACATCGCCGTGGCGCGGGAGGCGGCACAGGCCGGCGTGGACGACATCCTCTTCGACTACGTGCGCCGCCCTGACGGGCCGATCGAGACGATGCGCTTCCCCGGTCTTCGCGGGACCGCCAGCAACTCGATCGTGACATTCCTGCGGGACGCGAACGAGGCGCTGGAGCCCAGCGGGGCGTTCCTCGGCGCCTCGCTCTTCGGGATCGCGGCGTTCCAGCCGCGCGACATCGCCCAGGACGTCCCGGCGATCGCCCGCGTGGTCGACTACGTGGCGCCCATGCTCTATCCGTCGCACTGGGGTCCCGGCAGCTACGACATCGCCGACCCGGACGCGAGCCCGTACGAGACCGTCCTGGCCTCCACGCTGCACTTCAACGAACTGGTTCGTGGCACGGGGGCCCGCGTGGTGCCGTGGCTGCAGGACTTCACGCTCAACCACGAGTACGGCCCCGAGGAGGTGCGCGCGCAGATCGACGCCGCAGCCGAGGCCGGGGTGAACGAGTGGATCATGTGGGATGCGCTGGTCACCTACACCGAGGGCGCCTACGGCCCGCGTGCGAGTTCCACCGCCACCCCGCGCGCCGAGCCGGAGGATCCCACCGCCGCGGAGGATCCCACCGCGGCCGACACGGGATCCGTCGCCCCCTGACACCCCGGCCGCCGATGCCGCTGCCGACGCCGACGCCGACCCCGCCGTCGCGAGGCCGGACGCGGTGAAGGTGTTGGTGGCCGATGACGAGCCGGCCGTGCGCACCGCCCTGCGCCGCGCCCTGACGCTCGCGGGCCACACGGTGACCCTGGCCGAGGACGGCGGGCGCGCCCTGGCGGCGATGGCCGCCGACCCGCCCGACGCCGTGGTGCTGGACGTCCTGATGCCCGGCCTCACGGGGCTGGAGGTGTGCCGCCACCTGCGCGCCGGCGGCGATCGCACCCCCGTGCTCATGCTCACCGCACGCGACGCGGTATCGGACCGCGTCGCCGGCCTCGACGCCGGCGCCGACGACTACCTGGTGAAGCCGTTCGCCCTGGAGGAGCTCCTCGCCCGCCTGCGGGCCCTGGTGCGCCGCACCGGCGCCGAGCAGGACGGGCGCCTCCGGTTCGAGGATCTGGTGCTGGACACGGCCGCCCACACGGCGACGCGCGGCGCGCGCACGCTGGCGCTCACGCGGACCGAGTTCTCGCTGCTGGAACTCCTGATGCGGCACCCGCGGCAGGTGCTGACGCGCGACATCATCCATGAGCGCATCTGGGGCTACGACTTCGGCCCCGAATCCAACGCGCTCGGGGTGTATGTGGGGTACCTGCGCCGCAAGCTCGAGGCCGAGGGGGAACCACGCCTGATCCAGACGGTCCGGGGGATCGGTTACGTGCTGCGCGCCGACTGAGGGCCGTGTCGGGGCGGTTGACGCTGCGCCAGCGCCTGGCGGTGGCCGCCGCGGTCGCCGTGGCGCTCAGCGTCGCGTTGGCGTCCATCGCCGCCTACGTGGCTGTGGAGTCGCGCCTGCGGGCCGACATCGACGACTCGCTGCGCGACCGCGCGGCCCTGGTCGCGGGGCGACTGAGCGATCCGTTCATCCCGCCCGATCCGGGGCGCCTCTTCGGGATCGTGCGCGACGGCGCCGGGCCGCTGGTGCGTCAGCAACTGGTGGATTCGACCGGAGCGACCCGCCGCCCGCCCGATGAGCCGGCGCTGCCGGTGGACCGCGGTGTCCTGGCCGTGGCCGCGGGCACCGAGCCGGCCCATGTGACCGACCGGTCGGTGGACGGGGTGCGCCTGCGGA
>JBIQJW010000124.1:0-6852 GCA_044507145.1 Actinomycetota bacterium | reverse complement strand
GCCGCGGGATGCTGAAGGTCTGGAACATGGTCCTGGTGATCCTCACGTTCGTGCTGTGCCTGTTCGGCACGTTCATCACCCGGTCCGGCCTCATCCAGTCCGTGCACGCGTTCGGTGAGTCGACCCTCGGCCCGTTGTTCCTGGCCTTCATCGTCTTCGTGGCGGTGGTCTCGTTCGCCCTGCTGGTCACGCGCCTGGACGATCTGCGCTCGCGGCACTCACTGGAGAGCTACCTCTCGCGCGAGGCCGTCTTCCTCTACAACAACCTGCTGCTTCTCGCGCTGGCGTTCGCGGTGTTCTGGGGCACGATGTTCCCGGTGCTCACCGAGGCGGTGCGCGGTGAGCGCATCGTGGTGGGACAGGGCTTCTACAACCAGGTGGCCGCGCCCATCGGCATCGCCCTGCTCATCCTCACCGGCGTGGGGCCGCTGATCCCCTGGCGCAAGGCGTCCCCGCGGCAGTTGGCGCGCCGGTTCGTGGCTCCCGCCATTGTCGCGGCGGTGGTGATCCTGGCGCTCATCTTCCTCACCGACATCCTCGACCACCCGGTGGCGGGCCTCACCATCCTCGGGGCGATTTTCGTCGCCGCCTGCATCCTGGGCGAGTTCTGGCGCGGCACGGTGGTGCGCCACGCCGTCGGCGGCACCTCGTGGGTGGGCGCCTTCTTCTCCATGATCGGCCGCAACCGCCGGCGGTACGGCGGCTACATCGTCCACATCGGAGTGGTGGTGCTCTTCATCGGCTTCGCGGGTTCGAAGGGCTTCCTCACCGAGGCCGACCGTGACATCCCGCGCAACGGTTCCGCCGAGGTCGCCGGCTACACGTTCGTGAACACCGGGGCGCAGCGGAAGACGACGCCGCACGTCACCACCACCGAGGTGCGCCTGGAGGTCTTCCGGGACGGCCGCCAGATCGCGACGCTGACGCCGGGCATCCAGCAGTTCGCCGTGGACGACTCGCGCGGGTCGCAGGTGGCGATCGATTCGTCGTTCCGGCGCGACCTCTACGTGGTGCTCACCGAGCTCACCCCGCAGGGCGTGGCGACGGTCCAGGTGTACGTCAATCCGCTGGTCCTCTGGCTGTGGATCGCCGGCGGCATCATGACGCTGGGCGGCCTGGTGGCCGCGTGGCCCGCACGACCCGCCCCGCGGCCCGTGAAG
Source organism: Actinomycetota bacterium (assembly GCA_044507145.1). Taxonomy (GTDB): domain Bacteria; phylum Actinomycetota; class Thermoleophilia; order Miltoncostaeales; family Miltoncostaeaceae; genus JAVJSF01. The sequence continues at coordinate 5,692 of JBIQJW010000124.1, read as the reverse complement.
GCCTCTCAGCCGGCCGGGACGGCCTCCACGTGAGCGGCACCGGGCTCGCGGTCGTCATCGCGCTGCTCGTGGGGCTCCTGGCGGTCGGATTCGTCGCATGGCCGCTCCTGGGGCGTGAGGATGCGGCCGAGGCCGCCATCGACGACGCGCGCACCGCCCGTGAGGACGAACTGGCCGAGGCGCAGGCGGCGCTCGACCGGTCGCTCGCGACCATCCGGGAGATCGAGCAGGACCACCGGGCCGGGAATCTTTCCGACGACGATTTCGCGGCCCTGGACCGGACCGAACGCGCGAACGCGGCCGAGCTGGTTCGTCGCCGCGACGCCCTCGACGCGTCCTGATCGTCCCGTTCGCAGGTCGGGCGCGCCCGCCTGTCGCGCCGGAGCGTCGCGAGGCCTCGTCGTGCCCATCGGCGATTCTGGCGCTCGGTCGAATGCACGTCTCACGATTCAAGACGCGAGGGGCATTTTTTTCACCGTCCCGTAATCCCCCGAGATCCCGCTCTCTTACCGGGAAAGGCTGGATCGGACGGACTCGAAGGCCCGTTCGACGGCGGTTTTCGGGGGTTGACCCCCTCGCGGAACCCCGCTTAGAGTCCCGCGCGTTCGTAAACGCCTCCATGGCGCGCCGGGAGTGTCCCCCGGTGGCGTGGGCCGCGGTCGACTGCCGCGGAGGGAAGGAGCCGAACGTATGACCCATGCGCAGACGCGCTGTGCCCGTGTTCGTGGTCGTCGCCTGATCCTCGGGATCGCCGCCGCCTCGCTCGCATTCGCCACCGGTGCAACGGTGGCCAACGCGCAGGTGGAGGTACCCGGACGGGTCGCGTCCTCATCGGCCGCGGCGCCCGCCGCCGCGGCGGCCCCGAGCGCAGCACCCGAGACGACCGCAGCCGCGACGCCCGCGGCCACGCGCACCGTCGCCGTCCGACTGAAGGTCGGTTCGCGCGGTGCGGCGGTCCGTGATCTGCAGCGTGCCCTGCGCAAGAAGGGCTACCGCGTGACCGTGGACGGGGCCTTCGGGCCACGGACCCGCTCGGCGGTCCGCAGCCTGCAGCGCAAGCTGAAGATGCGCGTGACCGGCGTCGCCGACGCGCGGCTGCTGAAGCGCCTGGGCCTGCAGACGCGCCGCGTCGCCTCGGCCCCGGCCGCGTCGGCCGCACCGACCGGCTCGAGCGCCTACCTGTCCGTGTTCCCGGTGCAGGGGTCGTACAGCTACTTCGACGACTACGGTGCCGCCCGTCACCAGGGTTCGCACGAGGGCACCGACATCATGGCCGACAAGGGGACCCCCCTCGTCGCCGTGGCGGACGCCAAGGTCGACCGGGTGCAGCGCACCGAGCGCGGGCTGGGCGGCATCTACGTGTGGCTCGAGCGCGATGACGGCACCGAGTACTACTACGCCCACATGGCGTCGATCACCGCCGGCCTCGAGGCCGGCCACCGGGTGAAGGCCGGCCAGATCATCGGCACGGTCGGCAACACCGGCGACGCGCGTTACGGCGCCCACCACCTCCACTTCGAGATCCGTCTGGCAGGAAACCGGACGATCAACCCGTATACCCATCTCGTGGCGGTGGACACGACACGCAACAGCTCCGCCGCGCGCACTCGTTGAGCGCGCGCCCCGGGCGGGGTGCCCGGAGGACGGCTTTGGCCGTGGCACTTGGTCTCTCGGCCGTCGCGATGGCGGCCGGGGTGACCGGTGCCGGAGCGGCGCCCGCCGACGACAAGGCGCGCGTCGACGACAAGCTGGAACGCGCCCGCGACCGACTGGCCGGCGCGCGCAAGCGTGAGGCGGTCCTCACCGACGACGTGGGGGCGCTCACCGCCCGGGTGCGGGTGCTGGAACAGCGACTCGCTCCGCTGCGCGCCGAGGCCGAACGCCTGGAGGCCGAGGCCCACCGGTTGCAGACCCGCCTGGACGCGCTGAACGCGCGCCTGCGCACCGAGCGCGAGAAGCTGCAGGAGGCCATGCAGGTGCTCGCGGTGCGACGCGAGGCGCTCGGCAGCCGCCTGCGCCAGCTCTACGTGCGCGGCACGCCGGACCCGGTGCTCATCCTCCTGGAGTCGGGGTCGCTCAGCGACGCGGTGGAGACCGCGGACACGCTGGAGGCGATCGTGCGCCGCGACCGTGACCTGGCGGCCTCCGTGAAGGAGTACGCCGACAGGGTGCGCGCCACCAAACGTCAGATCGAGCGCGTTCGCGATGAGGTCGCCGACGCGGAGGAGCGCGCCGAGCGTGCCGCCGAACGGGCGAACCAGGCCAAGGCCGGTCTGGAGTCGGAGGCCGCGCGGGCGTCGAGTGCGCGCGACCGCCGGGCCGCGCTGCTCAGCCGGGTGAAGGACGACCGTGAGCACATCGAGCACGAGACCCGGGGGCTGGAGCGACAGTCCGCCCGGCTGGCCGAGAAGATCCGCAAGGCCCAGGGCGTGAGCTCATCGTCGGGCTCGGCGCCCACCGGTACGGTGAACCGGTCCGCGTCGGCCCAGGGCTTCATCTGGCCGGTGAGCGGGACGCTCACCTCCACCTACGGTTGGCGGTGGGGCCGCATGCACCAAGGCATCGACGTGGGCGCCGGCACGGGCACGCCCATCGCCGCGGCGGCCGCGGGCACCGTGATCGTCGCCGGGTGGAACGGCGGCTACGGCAACCTGGTGGTCGTGGACCACGGCAACGGCATCAGCACCGCCTACGCCCACATGTCGTCGATGTCGTCGTCGGTGGGGCAGAGCGTGGGCCAGGGCACGATCCTGGGCGCCGTGGGCAGCACCGGCAACAGCACCGGCCCGCACCTTCACTTCGAGGTGCGCATCAACGGGGCGGCCACCGACCCGTTGCCCTACCTCTAGGAGGTTCCCGGGGCGCTACGGGCGGCCGGCCAGCTCCCGCGCGCAGGCCAGGACGTCGTCGAGCATCGCAGGCGTCAGGCGGCCGGTGAACGTGTTCTGCTGGCTGGGGTGGTAGGAGCCCAGTAGGATCTGCCCGCCGGGCAGGGGCGCCTGCGCGCCGTGGCCGAACCGCGGGCGCGGGCGAGGGGCGTCGACGGTGCGCAGCACCGCGTCCCACCCGATGGCGCCCAGGGCGAGCACGACCGCCACGTTCCGGCACAGGGCGAGCTCGCGCACCAGGTAGGGCCGGCAGCGCTCGCGCTCGTCCGGGGCGGGGCGGTTGGCCGGCGGGGCACAGCGCACCGCGGCGGTCACGCGGCAGCCGATGAGCGCCAGGCCGTCGCCGCGCGCGACGGACGTGGGCTGCGTGGCGAGGCCGGCGCGGTGCAGCGCCGCGTACAGGAAGTCGCCGGACCGGTCACCGGTGAACATGCGGCCCGTGCGGTTGGCGCCGTGGGCCGCCGGAGCGAGTCCCACGATCAGCATCCACGGGTCGGCGTCGCCGAATCCCGGGACCGGGCGCGCCCAGTACTCCTCATCCGCGAAGGCCCGCCGCTTCACGCGGCCCACCTCCTCGCGCCATGCGACCAGACGTGGGCACGCCCGGCAGGTGACGACCTCCCGCTCCAGCTCCGCAAGTCCACCGCGCGGAGCGGTCATCGTGCGGGCGCGGCCGCGCCCAGATGGGCCAGCAGGAAGGCGGCGCTCGCGTCCAGCACCGCGGGGTCGTGCTGGAGCGTCTGATGGCCGCCACCGAGCGCGATGCGCAGCCGCATCGGGTGGTGGCAACGGCCGGCCAGGGCGAACGAGTGCCCCCAGGGCACCGACGTGTCGCCGGTGGCGTGCCAGAACGCCCGGGCGACCCCGTCCGGGCGCGACACCGCCGCCTCGAGGTCGATGCGGCGCGGCCATTCGGCGTCGATGCGATCGGCGAGGGCATCGGGGGGCGCCGCGCACAGGGCCACCACGGCGCGCACGCGGGCGTCCTTCGCGGCCGCCCACAGCGCCAGCATCCCTCCCATCGATGATCCGCGGATCCCCAGCACCTCATGGCCGCGCGCACCCAGCTCGTCGAGTCCGGCCTGGACGTCCGCCGGCGCTCCGGCGTCCAGCCGCCCGGCGCTGGCACCGTGCCCGCGCAGGTCCAGCGCAAGCACCGCCGCGCCGCCCACGTGCAGGCGCTCGGCCATGTCGGAGTGGTTGTCCTTGGTGCTCCCGAGACCGGGCACGATCAGCACCCCCGGGGCGCCCGCCGGAGCGGGCCACAGCCGGCCCGCGAGCTCCGGCCCGCCGGGGGCCGCGAGGGCGATGTCGACGGGTGCGTCCATCGCGCAAGGATACGTCCGGGGCGCACCGGCGTCTGGTACCGTCCCGGCCGCTGATGATGCCGCTCGCACAGGTCCTGCCCCCGTCGGCAGCAGTCTCCGCCGAGGGCCACCTGTCGCTCGGCGGATGCGACGTCGTGGCGCTGGCCGGCGAGTTCGGCACGCCCCTCGTGATCTACGACGAGGGTGCGCTGCGGGCCGCCGCCCGGGCCTACCGCGAGGCCTTCACCGCCCAGGCACCCGGCAGCGAGGTGATCTACGCCAGCAAGGCGTACTTCGGCCTGGCCATGCTGCGCCTCGCCCGCGAGGAGGGGCTGTCGGTGGACGTGGCCTCCGGCGGAGAGCTGCACGCCGCGCTGCGCGCCGGCTTCCCTCCGGGGCGGATCCACATGCACGGCAACGCGAAGTCGGAGCGCGAGCTCAATGAAGCGCTCGACGCCGGCGTGGGCACCGTCATCGTGGACAACCTGGGCGAGATCGAGCTGCTCGACCGGCTCGCGCGTGGGCGCGGGGTGCGCCAACGGGTGCTGGTGCGCGTCACCCCGGGGGTCAAGCCGTCCACCCACAGCTACATCGCCACCGGCCAGCTCGACTCGAAGTTCGGGTTCTCCATCGCCGGCGACGCGGCGGCGACGGCCGTGCGGGCGGCACGGGCCGCGGACGGCCTGGAGCTCGTGGGGCTGCACTGCCACATCGGATCGCAGCTCTTCGATCTCTCGGCCTTCCCCGCGGCGGCCGCGATCCTCGCCGACTTCGCCGCCGCGGTGGGTGGGGAGGACCTGACAACCGTCGACATGGGCGGGGGGCTCGGGATCGCCTACGGCCGCGACGACGCGCCGGCGTCGGTGGAAACCCTGGCCGAGGTGGTGGTGGATGCGGTGCGCGGTGAGTGGGGCCGTGTGGGCCTTCCCGAGCCGCGCGTGATGGTGGAACCCGGCCGCAGCATCGTGGGGCGCGCCGGTGTCACCGTGTACTCGGTGATGGCGATCAAGGACGTCCCGGGCATCCGGCGCTACGTCGCCGTGGACGGCGGCATGAGCGACCTGCTGCGCCCGATGCTCTACGGCGCGGTCTACGAGTCGCTGCTGGCGAACCGCGCCGACGCCGAGCCCGACGGCGAGGTGCGCCTGGTGGGCAAGCATTGCGAGAGCGGCGACGTGCTGGTGTCCGAGGCCCGGCTGCCGACCGTGGCGAGGGGCGACCTGGTGTGCCTGCCGGCCACGGGCGCATACGGTGTGTCGATGGCGTCGAACTACAACGGCGTGACCCGGCCGGCCGTGGTGTTCGTGGACGGGGGCCGTGCGCGCCTGGTGACCCGCCGCGAGACGTACGACGACATCCTGGCGCGCGACCTGTGACGCCCGGGCGTGATCCCGCGGTGAGCGGCCCCGTGCGCATCGGCCTGCTGGGCTGCGGCACGGTGGGCCAGGCCGTGGTGCGCTCGCTCAGCGAGGGTGGTGCCACCATCGCCCGCGCGTC
>JBIQJW010000123.1:0-6889 GCA_044507145.1 Actinomycetota bacterium | reverse complement strand
CGCCCGGCAGCGATCCGGTGCGGATCGCACGGCGCACATCCGGCGCCAGGTCGACCACGCGCACACCCTTGTTCTTGAGCTGGGCCGACCCCACCGCCCCCGCGGCGATGTGCTTGGCCTTCACGCTCTTGGGCGCCAGCTGCGTCGCCGCGAACGCCACCCCACCGGTCAGCACCACCACCAACGCCAACGTCGCACAAACGTTCGCATACGTGAAATGGCGGGAGATCGTGCGGAACACTCCCCCACCGTAGTCATGACCCGGGCCCGCGTCAGTCCCGCATCGGTCTCACCGCGCGGCCTCAGCCTCGGTCGGCCAACCCGCGGCGCAGCAGCGCCAGCACGGCGACCTCCTCCGAGGTGTGGCCGGATGCGAGCGCCCGATCGACGTTCCCGGTGAGCGAGGAGATCGTGCGCCCGTCCAGGTAGTGGTCGATCACCCGCGGATCGATGTAGCTGGCACGGCACACCGCCGGCGTGTTCCCCAGCAGGCGCGCGGCGGTGGCGCAGACCCCCGCGACGGCCCGCGCGCGCTCCCGCGGCCCATCGGCCGGCCCCACCTCGTCCAGGGCCACCGCGGCCGCCACGGTGCCGGCCCACGTGCGGAAGTCCTTGGCGGAGAAGTCCTCACCCATCCGTTCCTTGATCCAGGCGTTCACGTCGCCGGCGCGCACGGGCGTCACGGCCCCCGTGTCGTCGCGGTACGCGAACACCCCGCCACCCGGCAGCTCCTCCATCGCCTCGATGGCCCGCGCCAGGGCCGCCGAGTCGACGCGCGCCGCCTGGGGCACGCCGCCCTTGCCGCGGAAGCTCACCTCGACGGTCTGGCCGTCCACCTCCACGTGGCGCGTGCGCAGGGTGGTGAGGCCGTACGTGCGGTGCTCGGCCGCATAGCGCTCACCACCGACCCGCATGTGCGTGCGGTCCAGCAACTCGACCACCGCGGCCACGGCGCGGTCCCGGTCGAGGGTGCGCCGGCGCAGCTGCGCCGCCACGTCCGCCCGCAATCCCGGCAACCCGTCGGCGAAGCGCAGGATGCGCTCGTACTTGTGGCGCTGGCGTTCGGCGTGCCACGCCTCGTGGTACAGGTACTGCTTGCGACCGGCCGCGTCGATGCCGGTGGCCTGCAGGTGCCCACGCGATGAGCGGCAGATCCAGACCTCGCGCCATGCCGGCGGGATGGCCAGGGCCGTGAACCGTTCCCGCAGGCGCCGGTCCCGCACCAGGTGCCCACGATCATCGTGGTAGCTCCATCCGCGTCCCCGGCGCCGGCGCGTGTACCCCGGTTCACCGTCGTGACTGTGGCGCAGGGCGGGCATCGCCGTCCGGGTACCCGGCGCCGGCGGATCCGAACCGGCGGTTCAGCCGATCCGCGGCCAGGCGCTCACGATCGGGTACGGGCGCGTGGGCCCGCCGCCGCCCGGATGGATCTCGAAGTGCACGTGCGGCGACGTGCCGCGCGCATCGCCGGTGTCGCCGACATAGCCCAGCACCGTGCCCTTGCCCACCGTGGCACCCTCGCGGGCCGCCGACGAGAAGCCGTCCAGGTGGGCGTAGAAGTAGGTGGTGCCGGCGGCGTCACGCAGCCAGAAGCGGTTGCCGCTGATCCCGCTGTAGCCCACCCGGTAGACCGTGCCGCCGGCCACCGCCACCACCGGCGAACCGCGGTCGGCGAACAGGTCGATGCCCTCGTGGTAACGACCGCCCGCACGGGCGGCCAGCCAGTCGTCGGAGAACGTGGTGGGCGCCGCGATCGGGAACACGTGCGAGCCGGACGGGAGCGCACCCGAGGCCCTCTGCGGCGTCGGCGATGTCCCGGTGGACGCCTCGGCGGGCCGGTCGGCCGCCGACGCGCGCGCCGCCTCCCGCGCCGCCGCCTTCGCCGCACGGCGCTCGGCGCGACGCTGGGCCGCCAGTCGCGCCTGGCGGCGCCGCTCGGCCTCGAGCAGGTGGCCCAGCCGCGCCTGCGCGGCCGCCAGCTCGTCGCGACGCGCCGACAGGAGGGCGTCGAGCTCGCGCCGGTGCCGCTCGGCCACGGCCACCTGCGCGGCCACGGCCACGGCGTCCTGCGCCAACCTGGTGCGCAGACGCCCCAGTTCCGCACGTCGTTCCCTCATGCGGGTGACCGTCGCCGCGTCGGCGGTGGCGGCGCGGGTCACCACGTCCATGGCTACGGCCGCCTCGCTGAGGCTGTCGCTTCCCAGGATGATGGCCACCGGGTCCGGGGTGCCCGAGACATACATCTGCACCAGGCGCCGTTCCAGGTGGGCGCGTGTGCGGTCCAGCACCCGCACGGTGGCCCGGGTGCGCCGGCGCGTCTGGGTGATCTGCTCGCGCAGCTCGTCGCGCCGGTCCAGGGCTGCGTTGTGCGCCGCCGCCGCCGCGCCCGCGCGCTCATCCACCTCGGCGAGGCGTTCCTCCAACTGGGCGACGGCCCGGCGCTGCGCCTCGACCGCCGCAGGGGCCGACATGGCCGCCGCGGGGAGGGCGCCGAGGGCGAGGACCGCGACCAGTCCGGCGAGCGGCACGTGGGATCGGGACGACATGGCCGCGCCGGAGGGTGACGGACCGGACCAGCGCGCGCCAGAGGGCTCCCGTGGTCTGCAACGGCCGGCGGCGTTGCACCGGCCGTTGCACCGCGGTCAATCGTCGGCGGGCTCGGGCCCCTGCCCCAAGCGGAAGCGGCGCCAGTCGGTGGACCGACGCTCCTGGAACGCCTCGATCCCCTCCTGCGGCTCGGGGCCGAAGAGGTGGTTGAGGATGTGCAGCTCTCCCGACGGGATGATGGAGGTGCGGGCGGTGTCGGACGCGGCGTTGATCGCCAGCTTGGCCAACCTCAGACCCTGGGGGGAACGACGGAGGATCTGCTCACACCAGGCGTCCACCGTGGCGTCCAGTTCCTCATCGGGCACCACGACGTTCACCATCCCCATGCGGTGCGCCTCCTGCGCCGGATACCGGCGGCTCATGTAGACGACCTCGCGGGCGCGCTTCTCGCCGACGGCCTGCGCCAGGTTCTGGGCCGTCCACCACGCCGGCGCCCACCCCAGCCGTGTGCCGGCCTGCCCGAACACGCCCGAGGTGCCGGAGATGGTGAGATCGGCGATCAGGTTCATCTCGTTCCCCGCGCCGATGCAGTAGCCGCGCACCCGAACGATCACGGGCACGCCGCACGTCCGGATCATCTCTCCCAGGCGCGAGAACCAGTGCGCCTGATGGCGCTTCTCCACCGCGGTGCGCGTGGGGTCACGGACATCACCACCCACGCAGAACGCGCGGTCGCCGGCCCCCGTCAGCACCACCACACCCACGCCCTCGTCGTCGGCGGCCAGCTCGAACGCCTCCACGAGCTCCCGCAGCGTCTGCGTTCGCATCGCGTTCAGCCGGTCGGGCCGGTTGATGATGATGGTCATCCGCCCGTCCTCGCGACGGACGATCAGATCGTCGAAGGCGGGGAGGTGGCCGGCGACGCCCGCGGCCGCTCCGGCCGCGGGCACGTCGGACGCGCTCATCCGGGCTCCGGCCCCTCGCCGCCGCGGAACTTGCGCCAGTCGGCGGGACGCTTCTCCTGGAAGGAGGCGATCCCCTCACCCGGCTCCGGCCCCCACACGTGATTGATCGCGACGAGCTCGAGCCCATGCTGGACGGCTCCGTAGAGCTGGTCGGAGTTCGCGTTCAGTGCGATCTTGGCCAGGCGCAGCCCCTGCGGGGATCGGCGCAGGATCTGGTCGCACCACGCATCCACCTCGGCGTCCAGGTCCTCGTCGGGCACCACCTTGTTGACCAGACCCATCTCCAGCGCCTCCTGGGCGCTGTACTGCCTGGTGAGGAACAGGATCTCGCGCGCCTTCTTCTCGCCCACGACGAGCGGCATGAGCTGACAGCCCCACCACAGCGGTGCCGAGCCGATCTTGGGGCCGGCCTGGCCGAAACGGCCGGACTCGCCCGTGATGGTGAGGTCGCACATCACGTTCAACTCGTTGCCACCGCCGATGCAGTATCCGCGCACCTTGAGGATGATCGGCTTGCCGTTGTTGCGCATGGCGGAGCCCAGGCGGTCGTGCAGGTGGTGCAGCGAGCGCTTCTCGGCGGCGGTGCGCGTGGGGTCGCGGACGTCACCTCCCACGCAGAACGCGCGGTCGCCGGCGCCGGTGAGGACGATCACGCCCACCGACTCGTCGTCGGCGGCGGCCTCGAACGCCTCGGCCAGTTCGCGCACGGTCTGGCGGCGGAAGGCGTTGAGGCGATCCGGCCGGTTGATGGTGATGGTCGCCCGGCCCCGCCCGGTCTCGTACAGGACGTCTTCGAAGGAGTCGCTCACGTGGGTCTCCCGTCGCGGCGGTGAAATGGAATGAGATTGAACCGGAGGTTTGACATGGCCCCGGCGCGGGGGCAAGCTTACTTTCGTAAGCCCCGGGTTACAACCGTAAGCCGCGTCGCGTACCGTTCGCGCCCGGTCCCCATCGAAAGGTCTCATGCGATGACGCCACCGCTCGATCCCCAGGCACTCCTCCAGGGCGCGCCCGCGGGGCTGGACGACGCCCTGTCCTATCCCCTCTTCGCCTCCATCTTCGATCGCAAGAGCCGCCGAATGGCCCTGGGCATGGAGATGACCGGCACGCTGGAGTATGCGAGCCCTTATGAGCCCGTGCCGCTGGGTGAACTGGAGGAGGCCCTGCTCCTCATGGCCGGTACCGGCCTGCTGGGTGGGAACCTGGGCGACATCGATCCGTCGGCCGGCGCCGACGCCCTGGTGCAGTGGACCGCGCGCACATGGCCCAGTTCGTGTTCCAACCACGGCACGGAGCTCTTCTTCACCAACGACGAGGGCACCTACTTCCTGGACATGTGGAAGCTGGTGGGCGAGCCCGGTGAGCTCAACACGCTGTCCGGACGCCCGCGCGACGAGCAGATCGCCTACATCCTGGAGACCGTCCGCGGGGCCAAGGTGCAGATCGAGCCGGGTCGCGCGGACCTGCCCACCGGCCTGCCGGGGTTGTTCGTGTTCAACCACTGGAACGCGAACAAGCCCGGCACCACCCTGTTCATGCCGGTGTCGAACATGACGCTGGAGTACATCAACCTGCTGTTCATCTACTTCTCGCCCGACTACCGCTTCACGCTGGTGGACGAGACCAACGGCTACGAGCCGGCGGGCCTGCAGAAGTGGATCGACAAGGGCCGGCTGGATCCGCAGCGCCAGATGGGCATCGTGGAGCTCGAGCAGCGCGTGCTCTCGATGCAGGTGGTCGAGCAGGCCTTCATCTGCCAGAACATGAACCTGGCCCTGCAGGCGATGGGGCTGGGCGGCTGGACGTACACCGGCTACATCGCCCGGTACATGCTCGGCGGCATGGAGAACCGTGGCCTCGGCTTCCGCTTCGAGGACGCCAAGCGAGGACCGAGCGTGCCGGTGGGACGCGACGGCGTGTACGAGTCGTTCAACCCCGCCTACCACGGCGGCACGATGTCCGGCGCGGTCGACGCCTTCCTCGAGGCGAAGTGGAGCCAGTACGAAAGCTCGGTGCCGAAGCCGTACAAGGACCCGGACCGGGTGATCAGCCAGATCCAGCGGCCCGACGACGAGACCATCCAGATCGTCAAGGACTACTGCGAGTACGTCTATGACCGCCACGGGCGCTTCCCGGCCTACATCGACCCGATGTACGCGCGGCTCTCGTGCCAGGCCCAGCACGTCGACACCGACTTCTACGAGGAGTACTACCCGCCGGGCGCCGTGACCGAGCAGCACGAGAACCACTTCCACCGCTGGCACCCCGAGCTGGCCGACGCTGACGGCAAGCCGCCGCGACGCAGCTGAGCGGGGACGCTGGACAGATGGCCGGCGACTCCCGCGTGGAACGCCGGCCGCTGACCCGCCGGCGCATCGTCGAAGCGGCGCTCGCGCTCGTGGACGAGCGCGGGCTGGCCGACCTCACGATGCGCCGCCTCGGTGCCCGCCTGGGCGTCGAGGCCATGTCCATCTACAAGCACCTGCCCAGCAAGGACGCGGTGGTGGAGGGGGTGCGTGAGCTCCTGCTGGACGAGCTCGCGCGCCTGCGCGCCGAGCGCCCGCCCGACGAGGACTGGTTCGCCGCCCTGGGTGGCGTCGCCCGCGCGTTCCGCGAGGTGTGCCGGCGTCATCCGCGGGCACTGCCGCTGTTCGCGGCGGACGCCGACCGTGCGTACGCGGCATCGTCGCCCTCGTACGAACCGGTCCTGCGCCTGTTGGTGGACGCCGGCTTCGGCCGCGACGACGCGATCATGACGGTGCGGATCGTTGTGCGGCATGTGCTCGCCGACGGGATGCTCGACGTCACGACGGTGACGCGCACCACGCCGATGGCGCCCGATGAGATCGACGCCTTCTCCCAGGACCGGCCGCTGGTGGGCGACCTGGTGCGTGCATTCCACCGCGGCCCCGCCGACGACCTGTTCGAGGTGGGGCTGCAGGCACTGCTCGACGGGTTGCGCATGCGGCTGGAGCGCCTCCGGGCCTAGACGGCCCTACCGCGCCGCGTGCGCGGCCCCGGGGCGGATGGACACCAGCGCGGTGATGCCCCCGGCCGCGCACAGCGCGGCGCAGATCGCCATCCCCACACGGTAACCGTCGTCGAAGGCCGCCGGGTCCAGGTAGTCGGCGCCGCCGATGCCGGCCACCACGGGGATCACCGCCACGGCCAGGAGCCCGGCCACCCGGGCCACGTCGTTGTTGATCGCCGAGGCGACCCCGGCGCGCTCCGCCGGTGCGGCGCCGAGGACGGCCGCCGTGAGCGGCGCGACGGTGATGGCGAGCCCCAGGCCGAAGATGAGGACGCCGGGCAGCACGTGGACGGCGAACGTCGCGCCCTGGCCGGCGCCCACCAGCATCAGGAGCCCCGCCCCGGCC
>JBIQJW010000122.1:0-6942 GCA_044507145.1 Actinomycetota bacterium | reverse complement strand
TGGCCGCCCTGATGCGCTCCGCCGACGCGGTGATCTGCACACCGTGGTACGAGCCCTTCGGGATCGTCCCGCTGGAGGCGATGGCCTCCGGGGTGCCGGTGGTGGCCAGCGGCGTGGGTGGACTGGTGGACACCGTGGTGGACGACCACACCGGCATCATCGTGCCGCCGCACCGGCCGGATCGGGTGGCCGACGCGCTGCGGACGCTGTTCGCAGACGAGGGGCTCCGCGCCCGCCTGGGCGCGGCGGGCCTGGCGCGCGTGCGCCGGCGCTTCACCTGGGACCGGGTTGTGGAGCGCACGCTCGAGGCGTATGCCGCCGTCGCCGGAGACCGCGCCGCCGCGGCACAGAGCAGATGAGCGCCACCGCATCCCCACACGGCCACCTGTCCGACCTGCGCCGGGCCCTGCGCGGGCTGGAGCGGGACCTCCCGGCCCTGGAGGACTGGGGCCTGCGGCTGGCCGGCGCCCTCACCGCGGGCTCGCGCCTGCTCATCGCCGGCAATGGGGGCAGCGCCGCCCATGCGCAGCACCTGTCGGCCGAACTGGTGGGACGCTACCGGCGTGAGCGCATGCCGCTGTCGGCCATCGCGCTTCACGCCGAGACCTCGACCATGACCGCGCTGGTGAACGACTACGGCGCGGACCGCGCGTTCTCGCGCCAGGTCGAGGCCCACGGCCGCGCCGGCGACATCCTGCTCGCCATCTCCACGTCCGGCCGCAGCACCAACCTGTTGCACGCCGCGGCGGCCGGGCATGCCCGGGGCGTCACGGTGTGGGCGCTGACGGGCCCCGCACCGAACCCGCTCGCCGAGGCCGGCGACGCGGCGCTGTGCGTGGACGGCGCATCGACCGCCACCATCCAGGAGGTGCATCAGGTGGTGGTCCATCTGCTCTGTGAGACGGTGGACGCGGCGGTCGTGCGCGACCCGATGGAGGCGGCACCGCACTCCGTGGAGGTGGGGCGATGAGCACGCCACGGCTCGTGCTCGTCGGCGACACCTTGCTGGACCGGGACCTGGCCGGGCGCGCCTCGCGCCTGTGCCCGGATGCGCCCGTGCCGGTGGTCGAAGGGATCACCGTCCGCACACGCGCAGGCGGGGCGGGGCTCGCAGCGGTCCTCGCCGCCCGCGACGGTGCGGACGTCACGCTCATCACGGCGCTGGGCCCGGATGACGCGGGGCGCTCGGCGCGCGATCTGCTCGCCGCCGCCGGCGTGCGCCTGATCGATGCCGGCATCGGCGGTTCGACGGCCGAGAAGGTGCGCGTTCGGGTGGGCGCGCAGACGGTGGTGCGCCTGGACCATGGCGACGTGGCCCCCACGGTGGGTCCGCTGCCCGGCGAGGCGCGACGAGCCCTCGCCCGCGCGGACGCGGTCCTGGTGTCCGACTACGGACGCGGCGTGGCGGCGGCCTCGCACCTGAGGTCGGCGATCACCGACCTGGAGGCGCCTGTGGTGTGGGATCCGCACTCGCGCGGGCCATCGCCGGTCGCCGGCGTCACCCTCCTCACGCCGAACGCGGCGGAGGCCGCGTCCGGAGCCGGGGCGTGCACGCCGGCCGAGGACGCCGTACTGCTCCTGGCCCGGACGCGCGCCCGCGCGGTCGCGGTGACCCTGGGCGCGGAGGGGGCGCTGCTGGCGACCGACGACGGCCGGGTGGTCGCGGTGCCGGCGCCGTCCCGCAGCGGCGGCGACGCCTGCGGCGCCGGCGATCGCTTCGCCACGGCGGCGACCGCGGCGCTCGCCGGTGGGGCCGGGGCGCACGACGCGGTGTGCGCCGGAGTGGACGCGGCCAGCACCTTCGTGGCCGCCGGCGGCGTGGCCGGGACGCCGCCCGACCGCGCCGTACCCCTGCGCGCGGTCGCCGGCTGCCGTGAGGCGGCGGCGCGCGTGCGCCGTGACGGGGGGACGGTGGTCGCCGCCGGCGGCTGCTTCGACCTCCTGCATGTGGGTCACGTCGCGATGATGGAGGCGGCGCGGGCCCTCGGCGACATGCTGGTGGTGCTGATCAACTCGGACCGCTCCGTTCGCCGTCTCAAAGGGCCGGAGCGGCCGTTGGTCGCCCAGGACGACCGCGCGCGCATGCTGGCGGCGCTGCGGTGCGTGGACGCCGTCGAGATCTTCGACGAGGACACGCCCGAGCGGGCGCTCGCGGGCCTGCGTCCGCACATCTTCGCCAAGGGCGCCGACTACGACGTCTCCCGCATCCCCGAAGCCCGTCTGATGGAGAGGCTCGGGGGCCGGGTCGTGGGCCTGCCCTACATCGCGGGTCGGTCCACGACCCGCCTCATCCAGGAGGTCGGCGAACGTGCCGCAGTCTGAACCGGGAAGGGTGATCGTGACCGGCGGGGCCTCCGGTCTCGGCGCCGCGATCGCCGACACGATCGCGGCTGCGGGAGGACGGCCCCTGATCCTGGACCGGTCGCCCTGGCCGGGCGATCACGACGGCGAGCTGGTGGACCTCGCGGACCGGTCGGCGGCCGAGGCCGCCGTCCGCGGCCTGGCCGACCGGGCCGGCGGACTCGATGCCGTGGTGACCGCTGCGGGCGTCGATGCCTGCGGCGATCTGGCCGACGTGGACGCCGATGAGTGGGACCGCGTGATCGCGGTGAATCTGGTGGGCACCGCGGCGGTGGTGCGTGCCGCGCTGCCCCACCTGATCGACCGCGGCGGTCGCGTGGTGACCGTCGCCTCCACGTTGGGCGTGCGCCCGCTCCCCGCCGCCACCGCCTACTCGGCGAGCAAGTTCGGCGTCGTGGGGTTCACACGGGCGCTGGCCGCCGAGACGGCCGGGCGCCTGGCGGTGACGCTCCTGGTGCCGGGCGGGATGAGCACGGCCTTTTTCGACGGGCGCGATGAGCAGTTCCGGCCGGCGCCCGACGCACAGCTCAACCGTCCCGAGGATGTTGCGCGGACGGTGCTCTTCGCGTTGTCCCAGCCGCCCGGGTGCGAGGTGCGCGAGATGGTGGTGTGCCCCTCCCGGGAGCCCTCCTGGCCGTGACTGCCGTTCTGGCCCTGCGCGCGCTGGGCCTCGGTGACCTCCTCACCGGCGTTCCGGCGATCCGTGCGCTGGCGCGCGCATACCCCCGGCAGAGGATCGTCCTTGCCGCGCCGGCCCGGCTCGCACCGCTGGCCGAACTCTCCGGCGCCGTGGACGAGGTGCTCGACGTCCCGGACCTCACAACCCCGCTCCCCCCGCATGGCGCCGTGGACGTGGCCGTGAACCTCCACGGCCGCGGGCCCCAGAGCCACCGGGTGCTGGCGCCGCTTGGTGCGCGCCGCACGATCGCCTTCGCCAGCCGGACGGCCGGGGTGCCGGGACCCGCATGGCGGCCCGATGAGCATGAGCGCCTGCGGTGGTGCCGGTTGCTGGCCGAGAGCGGGATCGCCGCCGATCCGGAGGATCTGCGCCTGCGCGCCCCCGGCCCCTCGTCGTTGGCCGGCGTGGCGGTGGTGCACCCGGGTGCCGGCGCGCCGGCGCGCCGGTGGCCACCCGAGCGGTTCGCCGCCGTCGCCCGGCGGTTGCGGGCGCGCGGCACCGAGGTGGTCATCACCGGCTCGCGCGACGAGCTCCGCCTCGCGCGGACCGTGGGGCATCGGGCGGGATTGCCCGACGCCTGCGTGGTCGCCGGCACGAGCCTGCTCGCGCTCGCGCGCATCGTGGCCGGCGCACGGATCGTCGTGTGCGGCGACACCGGCGTGGCCCACCTGGCCACCGCGTTCGGGCGACCGTCGGTGACCCTGTTCGGCCCGACGTCTCCGGCCCTCTGGGGACCGCCTCCCGGGCCCCATCGGGCGCTGTGGGCCGGCGTGTCCGGCGATCCACATGCGGCGACCGTCGACCCGGGCCTGCTGCGCATCGGTGTCGATGCGGTCATCGGCGCCGTCGACACCGTCTGGACGGCGCCCCCGGGCGGGCGCGGGGGCCGCGCCGGGGAGGGCATCCCCGGCGCGGCCCCTCGGCCGGCATGTTCAGGCGCCGCGGGTAACGCCGATCGTCGCGGCCAGTCCCGGCCCTGAGCCGGCGGTGGCCTGCACGAGATTCCCGTGCGAGATCACCCCGATCAGCCGCTCGCCGTCCACCACGGGCAGGCGGCGCACCTCTGAATCGCTCATCAGCCGGGCCGCGTCCGCCAGATCCTGGTCGGGACCGATGGCGACGGGGTCGCGGGTCATGATCTCGTGCACCATCACCTCATGCGGGTCCCCGCCGCCATCGGCGAGCCACCGCAGCACGATGTCGCGGTCGGTGATCACCCCCACCAGACGCCCGTCGTCGAGCACCGGCAGGAACCCCGCCGCCTCCTCGCGCATGGCGGCCGCCGCAGCGCCGATGTCGTCGCCCGGTGCCGCGCACGTCACGGTCTGGGCCATCGCGTCTTTCACCTGCATCGCCCCTCCATTGGTCGGGTGTTTCCTCGGCGCGGCGCTCACACGCGCGCGCCGCGCAGCGCCGGCAACACGTCCTTCCCGTAGGTCTCGATGGCCCCGATGGGGTCGGCGGCGGAGATGTTCATGAGCACGACGATCGTCGCGCCCTGGTCCTCCACCTCCCGGATGCGGGCGATGTGCTCGCCCGGATCCGCCGCCACGATGAACGACTCCATGAGGGTGCGGTCGTCGACCTCTCTCTGGGCGACGCGCTGCATCTCACGGGGGTCGTGCCAGTCCTCGGTGAAGAACTCCGGGACCAGCGTCGCGCGCCACACGTCGGCCGCGGCGCGTGCGGCGTCATCGTCTCGTGCCCACGAGAACGTGGCCTGCAGAATGATCTCGCCGGGCTCCCGGCCTGCGTCGTCGGCGCCGGCGCGATAGGCGTCGATGAGGGCCGGGGCGGACTCGCCGGCGATGGTCCACAGTCCGTCCCCGAGCCGTCCCGCCAGTTCGGCGGCACGCGGATGGAATGCCGACACGTAGATCGGCGGGCGGCGGGCGGGGCGGGTGTGCAGGTATGCGCCGTCCATCGGGAAGTGATGGCCCCCGGACAGGCGCGCGCCGTCGAGCAGCCGGGTGATCACGGTGAGCGCCTCCTCCAGCCGCTCCAACTGGCCATGCGCATCGGGCCAGTCCATCCCCAGCGGCGCCTCGTTCAGCGCCTCCCCCGATCCGACGCCCAAGAACGCCCGGCCCGGGTTCATCACCTCGAGCGTGGCGATGAACTGGGCCACCAATGCGGGGTGATAGCGGTGCATCGGCGCCGTCACGGCGGTGCCCAGGTCCATGTCCGCGGTGAGCGCACCCGCGGCCCCGAGCCACGTCCACGCCTGGCCGGACTCGCCCGGCTCCCACCATGGCTGGAAGTGGTCGCTGCAGCAGACACCGTCGAATCGGGCCGACTCGGCGACCACCACCTGGTCCAGCAGTTCGTCGGGCGCGAACCGTTCGTGTGCGGCGGCCATGTAGTAGCGGGTGGGCGGCACGGGGCCCCCTCTCATCTCGGAACCGATACCGGGCATCTACCCGTCACCCGCCGCCCGCATGCACCCGTCAGATGGTCGCCGTCGCGATCCAGCGGGACAGGGGCATCACCCGCGCGCCCATGTTCTCGGACATCATCCGCAGGGCCGCCGACCCGAGATCGGCATCCGCGCTCACCACGGCATCCGAGATCACCGTGATGTCGTAGTGGCGCACGTGTGCGTCCAGCGCCGTGTAGAGAATGCACTGCTCCGCCACCTGCCCGGTGAGCACCACCTCGGTGATGGCCTCCACGGTCAGGTAGTGCGCCAGCGGGGTCCCGTAGAAGGCCGAATGCTGGCCTTTGTGCAGGAAGGCGTCATCGGGTCGCGGCGCGATGCGCCGCACGAGCGAGGCGGGCATGACGTCCGCCTCCAGGGCCCGCGCGAGCGCATCCTCCGGCGAGCAGCGCCAGTCGTCGATGATGTCGTTGGCGTACACCACCGGGATGTGGCGGGCGTCGGCCCAGTCGCGTGCGGCACGGATGCACGGCACCGCGCCGGCGGCCTCCTCGGCCAGCTCATCGCCGCCCGGAAAGGCGTAGTCGCTGAGCATGTCGATGATGAGCAGCGCGGGGCCGGCGCGGTCTCCGTTTCGTCCCATGATCTCCTCGTCGGTCTGGTCAGGCGGCCGGGTCGAGGACCACCTTGATGCAGCCCTCGCGCTTGTCGCGGAACATCTCGTACGCGTCGGGCGCGCGCTCCAGGGGGAGGCGGTGGGTGACCAGGTCATCGACGCCCAGCGGGTCGTCCTCGTTCAGCAGCGGCAGGATCTCGGGCACCCAGCGCAGGACGTTCGCCTGCCCCATCCGCACCTGCACCTGCATGTCGAACAGATCGCCCAGCGGGAACATCTGCACCGGCCCGCCGTAGACCCCGATCAGTGAGAGCGTGCCGCCCCGGCGGATCGATCGCATGCTGTCGCGCAGGGCGTGCGTGCGGTCCATCTGGAGCTTGGTGGCGGTCATCACGCTGTCGGCCTTCGATCCGGATGCCTCCATCCCGACGGCGTCGATGACGGCGTCGGCGCCGCGCCCCTTGGTGAGTTCGCGCACCGCCAGGGCCGCGTCGTCGGTGCCGCGCATGTCGATGGTCTCGATGTCGTGCCGAGCCGCCATCTCCAGGCGCTCGGACACCATGTCGATGCCGATCACCCGCGCGCCGGCGAGACGGGCCACCCGGGCCGACATCTGCCCAACCGGCCCCAGGCCCCACACCGCGACGGTGTCCCCGTCGGCCACGTCGGCGTAGGCGGCGGCCTGCCAGGCCGTGGGGAGCACGTCGGACAGGAACAGGTACCGATGGTCGGCGGGCCCGTCGGGCACCGGGATCAGCCCGGTATGCGCCTGAGGGACGCGCAGCAGCTCGGCTTGGCCGCCGGGCACCGCGCCATACAGGTGCGTGTAGCCGAACAGGCTGGCGCCCTTCCCGCGGCCCAGGAGGCTGGCCGCCTCGGCGAGCTTCCCGTCATCGCGTGTGGTCTCGC
>JBIQJW010000121.1:2602-6985 GCA_044507145.1 Actinomycetota bacterium | reverse complement strand
TGTCGCGCTCGGTCACGAACGAGGCGCCGGCGCGCACCAGCCGGTTGACGATCTCATTCACCGCCAGCTCGTTGCCCGGCACGGTGCTGGACGAGTAGATCACGGTGTCGCTCGCGTTGAGCTCCACCTGGTGGTGCTCACCGCGGGCGATGCGGCTGAGCGCCGCCATGGGCTCACCCTGGCTGCCGGTGCACACCAGCACCTGCTCGTCGCGTGGCCGGCTCTCCAGGTCGCGCAGCTTCACCAGGGTGCCCGGGGGCGGCGTGAGGTAGGGACGCCCGGTGTCCGGGTCCATCTGGTTCGCCGCCATGTTCACGTTGCGCGTGAGCGAGCGGCCCACCAGCGCCACCACGCGGCCGTCGAGATACGCCGCGTCCAGGATCTGTTGCACGCGGTGGATGTGCGACGAGAAGGTGGTGACCAGCACCCGCCCGCGGGCGGTGGCGAACACGCTGGCAAGCTCGCTCTTCACGTCGCGCGTGGGGAGCGCCGACGACCCGGGGCCCTCCTCGGCATTGGTGGAGTCGGCCAGCAGCAGTTGCACGCCGCGGTCGCCCAGCCGCGCGAGGGCCGGCAGATCCGTGCGCAGCCCGCCCACGGGTGCGTGCTCGATGCCGAAGTCGCCCGTGTGCACGATGGTGCCGGCCGACGTCTCCAGGGCAACCGCAGCACAGTCGGGCGTGCTGTGGGTCATCGGGATGAACTGCACCTGGAACGGCCCGGCCTGCAGCGGCTCGTTGTAGGGCACCTCCACCAGGGTGGCGCCCTCCAGCAGCCGGTGCTCCTCGAGCTTGGGCCGCAGCAGGGCGAGGGTGAAGCGACGGCCGTAGATCGGCACCTGGCCGATGGCGCGCAGGAGGAACGGGACGGCGCCGATGTGGTCCTCGTGCCCGTGGGTGAGGATCACCGCCTCGACGGCGTCCGGGTTCTCGGTGAGATGGGTGAAATCCGGGAGGACGATGTCCACACCCATCTGCTCGTTCTTGGGGAAGGTGATGCCACAGTCGATGACGACCATCCGGCCATCCTGCTCGACCACGTACATGTTCTTACCGATCTCACCCGCCCCGCCGAGCGGGAACACCCGCACGGCTGAGCCGGTCGCGTTGGTCGCGATGACGGTCTCCTCGGTTTGCGTAGTTACGGGACTGCGATCTGTCGGCGCGCGGTCGCCGTGGGCGTCACTACGCGCGTGAAAGTGTGACCCGCCGCCCGAGGACCGTGCGCAGGATGTCACGCTGCACCGGCGTGGCCTCGACCATCGGGAGGCGCAGGCGGCCGGACGGGATCGTGCCGGCCATCTCGAGTGCGGCCTTGATCAGGATCGGGTTGGTGGTGACGAACAGGCCGGCGTAGATGTCGGCGAGCTCGGCGTCGAGCCGGCGGGCCTCGTCGCGGTCGCCGCGTACGAACGCCGCCCTCACGGCCTGCATCTGCTCGCCGATGATGTGGGACGCCACCGAGATGACGCCGACCCCGCCCATCTCCAGCACCGGCAGGAACATGTCGTCGTTGCCGGCGTAGACGTCCAGCGGAACCGTGTCGACGGTGAGGCGCGCCTCATCCAAGTCCGGATTGGCCTGCTTCACGGCCGCCACGTTCGGGATGGTGGCGAGCTCGGCCAGGAGGTCCGGCGGCATGTTCACCGTGGTGCGGCCGGGGATGTTGTAGAGGATCACCGGCAGGCCCACCTCGGCCACGGCGGCCACGTGCGCCACGATCCCGGCCCGCGGCGGGCGGTTGTAGTACGGCGTGACCACCAGCGCGGCCGTGGCCCCCGCCTCGGCCGCCTGCCGGGTGAGGTGCACGGAGTGCGCGGTGTCGTTGCTGCCGGTCCCCGCGACAACCGGGGCGCCGCCGGACTCGCGCACGGCGATGCGCACGAGGGTGAGCTTCTCCTCGTCGGTGAGCGTGGAGGCCTCGCCCGTGGTGCCGGCGACCACGAGCCCGTCGCTCCCGTGCTGCAGGAGCGACGAGAACAGGGATGCCGTCGCCGCCTCGTCGACGCGCAGTTCGGCATCGAACGGGGTGACCGCGGCGGTCAGGATTGGGCCGAGCACGCCGGTCAGTATAGACCGGTCATCGGCCGTCGCCCGGCGAGGGGCCGCGGAACATGCCGTCGCAGGCCGTCAGGGCGGCGTCCACCGCGGCCCGCAGACGGGCCGTCTCGCCGGCACGGAGCCCCTCGGTGGCAAGCATCCGGCCCTCGGCCTGGAGCGCGGCGACCACGTGCTCGCGTGCCCGCTCGGGCCGGCGCGCGTGTGCGATCAGGTGCACGCCGCCGCGCAGCTGGTTCTCGTACGCGCGCAGGCCCGCCTCGCGCACCGGCCCCTCCGGCAGTCCCGGAAGCTGGTAGCGCAGATCCATCACGTCGCGCTCCCATTCCGACACCGACACGCGCCGGCGCTCCACCTGTCGGGCCAGCGCACCGGCGGTCTGCGACGCCACGCCGGTGGCGCGCACCTGCCAGCCGCGAAGCTGGGCCACGAGCTGCGCCTTCGCCTGGTCGTTGGCCGGATCGGCCAGCCACGCCTGGGCGCTGCGGGCCAGCGACTGGACCGCGGCCGCCCCATAGCGGCGGGCCAGGAGCGTGCCCAGCCAGATCAGCCGCGACGTGACCAGCCCCACCTAGTCCTCCAGCACCATCAGCAGTTGTTTGGTCTCCACCTGGGCTCCGGCTGCCACCAGCACGTCGGCCACCACCGCCGCCCGGTCCGCGAACACCCCGGTCTCCATCTTCATCGCCTCGATGGAGAGCAGGCGATCCCCCGCCGCCACCCGGTCGCCGGGGCGCACCGACACGCTCACCACCAGCCCGGGCATCGGGGCGGGCACGTGGCGCTCGTCGCCATCGTCGGCCATGGTGCGTGCCGGCGCCTGCGGCGCAAGGGCCCGGTCCTGCACCTTGATCTCGCGCGGCTGGCCGTTGAGCTCGAAGAACACGATGCGCCGCCCCTCGGCGTCCGGTTCGCCCAGTGCCAGGAAGCGGATCACCAGCGTCTTGCCGCGTTCGATGTCGACGAACAGCTCGTCGCCGCGGCGCAGACCGTAGTGGAACTCCGGTGTGGGCAGCACGCTGACGTCGCCGAAATGGCGCTGGTGCTCGGCGAAGTCGACGAAGACCTTGGGGTACATGAGGTACCCCGCCAGTTCGCGGTCGGAGACGTGACGCCGGATGCGCTTCTCCACCTCGGCGCGCGCCGTGTCGAGGTCGGCCGGCGCCAGGGCCAGGCCGGGCCGGACCGTGAGCGGGTCGGCGCCGCGCAGCACCTTACGCTGCAACGCCGGCGGAAAGCCGCCGTGCGGCTGGCCCAGGTCGCCGTGGAAGTACTCCACCACCGAGTCGGGGAACGCGATGTCGTGCGCCGGGTCGAGGATCTGCTCGGCCGTGAGGTCGTTGGTGACCATGAAGACCGCCAGGTCGCCCACCACCTTGCTGGTGGGCGTCACCTTGACGATGTCGCCGAACATCCGGTTCACCTCGGCGTAGGCGCGCGCGACCTCACGCCAGCGCGACTCGATGCCGAGCGCGCGGGCCTGCTGGCGCAGGTTGGTGTACTGCCCGCCGGGCATCTCGTGCGCGTACACCTCCGAGGCCCCGGAACGCATGTCGCTCTCGAAACCGGCGTACATGGTGCGCACGGCCTCCCAGTAGGACGCCACCCGGGCGAGGGCATCCGGGTCCAGGCCCGTGTCGCGTTCCGAGCCGCGCAGCGCTGCGGCGACGGCCCCGAGGTTCGGTTGCGATGTGAGGCCGCTCATCGGGTCCATCGCGAGGTCGACCGCATCCACGCCGGCCTCGGCGGCCGCCAGCACCGACGCCGCGCCGATACCGCTGGTGTCGTGGGTGTGGAAGTGGATCGGGATGCCCACCTCTTGGCGCAGCGCCGACACGAGCATCCGGGCCGCGGCCGGCTTGCACAGCCCCGCCATGTCCTTGATGCCCAGGATGTGGGCGCCGGCGGCCTCGAGGCGGCGGGCCAGGTCCACGTAGTACCGCAGGTCGTACTTGGACCGCGCCGGATCGGTGATATCGCCCGTGTAACAGATGGCCGCCTCGAGCAGGGCCCCGGAATCGAGCACCGCGTCCATCGCCACGCGCATGTTGTCGACCCAGTTGAGGCTGTCGAACACGCGGAACAGGTCGATGCCGGCGTCGGCCGCCTGCGCCACGAAGAAGCGCACGACGTTGTCGGGGTAGTTCGTGTAGCCCACCGCGTTCGAGGCGCGCAGCAGCATCTGCACCAGGATGTTGGGCGCGCCGGCGCGGATTTGGGCCAGGCGCTCCCACGGGTCCTCCCGAAGGAACCGCATGGCGACGTCGAAGGTCGCACCGCCCCACGCCTCCAGCGACAGCAGCTCGGGCAGCGCGTGGGCGTAGTA
>JBIQJW010000121.1:0-2502 GCA_044507145.1 Actinomycetota bacterium | reverse complement strand
TCCGGGTTGCCGTTCACGATCACGTCACCGATGAACGACAGCAGCCGCGAGGCGCGGTCCCGGCGGGGGCGGAAATGGAACAGCTCGGGGCGCTCATCGACGAAGCGGGTGGTGTAGCGCCCCTCCTTGAAGTGCGGATGCGTGATCAGCGCCTCGAGGAACGGCAGATTGGTCTTCACCCCGCGGATCCGGAACTCGCGCAGGGCGCGCTCCATCCGGTGGATCGCCTCCCCGTGGGTGGGTGCCCACGCGGTCACCTTCTCCAGCAACGAGTCGTAGAAGGGCGTGATCAGGGCCGAGGAGTAGGCCGTGCCGCCGTCCAGGCGGATGCCGAACCCTGTGGCCTCCCGGTAGGCGGTGATGCGCCCGTAGTCCGGGATGAAATGGTTCTCGGGGTCCTCGGTGGTGATCCGGCACTGCATGGCGCTGCCGTTGATCGCCAGGTCGTCCTGCGCCGGCACGCCGCTGTCGGCGTCCCCGATGGCCGCCCCCTGGGCCAGGCGCAGCTGCGCCTTGACGATGTCCACGCCGGTGACCATCTCGGTGACCGTGTGCTCCACCTGGATGCGGGGATTCACCTCGATGAAGTGGAAGGCCCCGCTGTCGGCGTCGACCAGGAACTCCACGGTGCCGGCACACCGATATCCGACGGCGCCCATCAGCCGCACGGCGGCGGCGCACAGCTCATCGCGGACCTCGGGGACGAGTCGCGGCGAGGGCGCCACCTCGACCACCTTCTGATGGCGGCGCTGCACGGTGCAGTCGCGCTCGAACAGGTGCACCACCTGGCCGTGGTCATCCGCCAGCACCTGCACCTCGATGTGCCACGCCCGCTCCACCAGGCGCTCGAGGAACACCTCGTCGCGGCCGAACGCCGCCCGCGCCTCGCTGCGCCCGGTCTCGACCGCGTCGGCCAGTTGCGACGGGTCGTGGACCATCCGCATGCCACGGCCACCGCCGCCCCAGCTGGCCTTGACCATGAGGGGGTACCCGACCTCCTCGGCCATCCGGTGCACCGCGGCCCGATCCGCCGGGAGCGGGCCTGTGGCCGGCATCACCGGGACGCCGGCGCCCTCGGCCAGCGCGCGGGCGGCGACCTTATCTCCGAGCATGCGCATCACCTCGGGGGGCGGCCCCACCCAGGTGAGCCCCTCCCGGATGCACGCCTCGGCGAACTCGGGACTCTCGGCCAGGAAGCCGTACCCGGGGTGGATGGCGTCGGCGCCGCAGTCACGCGCGATGCGCAGGATGGCGTCGATGTCGAGGTATGCGCGCACCGGATCGGCACCGCGACCCACCTGATACGCCTCGTCGGCCTTGAACCGGTGCAGCGCGAAGCGGTCCTCGAGCGAGTAGATCGCCACCGTCCGCATCTCGAGCTCGGTCGCCGCCCGGAAGACGCGGATGGCGATCTCGCTCCGGTTCGCCACCAGGAGCGTGCGGATGCGGCGGGACACGCCCGACCCCCTACTCGCCGAACAGAACGGGCTCGAGCCCCAGTGTCAGTCCGGGCCGTCCGGCGATCGCGCGGACCGCGAGCACCACCCCGGGCATGAAGCTCTCGCGGGAGAGGGAATCGTGACGGATCGTGAGCGTCTCCCCCACACCGCCCAGGATCACCTCCTGGTGTGCCACCAGGCCCGGCAGGCGCACCGAGTGGATCGCCGGATCGCCTTCCATGAGGCCGGCCGTGCGCAGCGCGGTGCCCGACGGCGCATCGAGCTTGCCGTCGTGATGCAGTTCGATGATCTCCGCGGCGGCCATGTGCCGCGACGCCTCGGCGGCGAAGCGCATCATCAGCACCGCGCCCACGGCGAAGTTCGGCGCGATCAGGACGTTTGCGGCCCCGGCCTCAGCCCGGTGGCGGATGTCGGCCACCTGATCCTCGGAGAGGCCCGTGGTGCCGATGACCGCGTGCACGCCGGCCGCAAGGGCCGCCTGGGCGTTCGCGAACACGGTGTCGGGCCGCGTGAAGTCCACCACCACGTCGCACGGCGTGGCGGCCAGCGCCGTGGCCAGGTCCGGCGAGTTCCCGGGGGCGTCGCCCAGCGCCGGGTCGGCCGTGGCCGCCACCCGCATGCCCTCGGCGGCGGTCACCGCCGCCACGACGGCCTGCCCCATCCGGCCGGCTGCGCCGGCGACACATACGTCGATCACCGCGCCAGCCTACAGGTGGCGCGCGGTCATCCGCCGAGAAGCGGGCGCACCTCACCGATCGCGTTCAGCACCCAGTTGAGCGGTGTGAAGCGCACCGCCTGGCGCAGCAGCCACGCCGCCGCACCGTTCAGGCGGCCCGCCTCCTCCTCTGCGGCGATGGCCTGTGACAACCCGTCGCGCAGCGCATCCTCGACCTCTCCTGGAAGCTCAGGGCCACCGTCCACCGCACGCGCGATCCGGAGCAACAGGTCCTCCCGCGTCCCACCGGTCGCGCACGCCGTGTGGTCCACCGCCGTGAGGGCCACGCGCTGCGCCTGCGCGTCCAGGTCGTCACCGGTGACGCCC
>JBIQJW010000120.1:0-7015 GCA_044507145.1 Actinomycetota bacterium | reverse complement strand
GTGCTCCAGCTCCCGGGCCTGCGTACCGACCTGGTCGGTGTCGCCCGCGGCGGCCGCGGCGTCGAGACGCCGGAACAGCGTGCGGATGGTGGAGCGGTACCTCAGGTTGCGCTCTCGCTGGTCAATCGAGCGACGGTTGCGCTTGATCTGCTGCTTGATATTCGCCACGCGGCGAGTCCTCCGTGGTTCGGTCGGCGGCGTATGGTAGCGGCCTGCTCGGACGAGAACCAGTGCAACCGGATTCTGACCCGGTGAGCGCGCGCCCATGAGCGACGCGCAGACCGCGGAGGAGGCGCCCGCGCGCGGGACGCCGCGCGGCGGCGTGGGCCGCTCCACGGCCATCTTCGCGATGTGGACCGGGGTGAGCCGCATCGCCGGCCTGGCGCGCGAGATCCTGGCGTCGGCGCTGTACGGCACCCAGGGCCCGATCAACGCGTTCGTGATCGCCTTCCAGGTGCCGAACCTGCTGCGCAGCCTGGTGGCCGACTCGGCGCTGTCGGCCGCGTTCGTCCCGATCTACACCAAGCTGCAGGAGGAGGGGCGCGAGCGCGAGGCCAAACGGTTGGTGGGCGCTCTGATTGGTGCCATCACCCTGATCCTCGGCACGTTGTCGCTGCTGGCCATCGTGGTGGCGCCCTGGATGATGCCCCTGTTCGCCCCGGGGTTGTCGGACGATCTGATGGACGACCTGGTGCTGATGGCGCGCATCATGTTCCCGATCGTCGCGCTGCTCGGGCTCACCGGACTGGTGGCCGCCGTGCTCCAGGCCAGCGGCGAGTTCGCGGCCACGGCGTTCGTGCCGGTGCTGTGGAACCTGGTGATCATCGGCTTCATGGCCCTGGCGACACCGTTCGTGTCGTCGGGGAACGCCGTCGCGATGTACGCCGTCGGCATCGTGGTGGGCACCGCGGCCCAATTGCTGTGGCTGCTGCCGTCGCTGCGCGGGAAGGGCCCGTTCCCGATCTCGTTCGGCTTCTCCAACCCGCACATGCGCCAGGCCTTGGTGCTGATGCTGCCGGTGACCCTGAGCCTCGGGTTGATCAACGTGAACATGTCGATCGACTCGATCTTCGCGACGCTGGTGAGCGACGACTCCCCGCGCGCCATCGACGCGGCATTCCGGCTGTACCTGCTGCCCCAGGGCGTGTTCTCGGTGGCCATCGCCACCGTGCTGTTCCCCACGATCTCCCGCCTCGCCGCCCGCGAAGACTGGGAGGGCATGCGCCGCACCATCGCCGCCGGCACCCGGCAGGTGTTCTTCATGCTGCTGCCCGCCTCGGCGTTCCTGCTGGTGCTGACCGAGCCGGTGGTGCGGTTGGTGTTCCAGCGCGGCGAGTTCGACGCGGCCAGCACCGCCCTCACCTCCGAGGCGCTCTTCTTCTTCGCGTTCGGCCTGGCGTTCAACGGCGCCAGCCTGCTGGTGATCCGCGCCTTCTTCTCGCTGCAGCGGCCGTGGGTGCCCACGAAGGTGGCAGGGTTGGGCGTGGTGCTGAACGTGGTCCTGGACGCGATCCTGTTCATCCCCATGGGCACCGGCGGCATCCCGTTGGCCACCTCCATCGCCAGCGCCGTGACGTTCTACGTGCTGCTGGTGCTGCTGTCGCGCGAGCTGGGCGGGCTGCACGAGGCATGGCTGTGGGACGGGGTGATGCGCAGCGCCATCGGTGCGGCGGTGTCAGGGCTGTTGGCCTGGTGCACCTGGCGCGTGCTGGACGACGCGCTCGGCACCTCCACGCCCGCCCAGATCGTCTCCGTGGGCGGCGCGCTGGTGGCCGCCGGCGTCGCGTACGCGGCGGCGGCGCGGGCGTTCGAGCTGGACGAGCTGTCGGAACTGTCGCGCCTCGCCAGGCCGCTACGATAGCCGCCGTGGATCAGTCACTCATACGCAACTTCAGCATCATCGCGCACATCGACCACGGCAAGTCGACGCTGGCGGACCGCATCCTCCAGGCGACCGGTGCCGTGTCCGAGCGCGAGATGCGCTCCCAGGTGCTCGACTCCATGGAGCTCGAGCGCGAGCGGGGCATCACCATCAAGGCGCAGGCCGTGCGCGTGCACTACACGGCCTCCGACGGCCGGACCTACCAGCTCAACCTCATCGACACCCCCGGCCACGTCGACTTCAGCTACGAGGTGTCGCGCAGCCTCGCCGCCTGCGAGGGCGCCCTGCTGGTGGTCGACGCCAGCCAGGGCATCGAGGCCCAGACGCTCGCGAACGCCTACCTGGCGATCGAGGGCGACCTGGAACTGGTGTCGGTACTGAACAAGATCGACCTGCCGGCCGCCGAGCCCGAGCTGCACGCACGCGCGGTCACCGACCTGGTGGGCGGCGCCCCCGACGAGGTGCTGCGCATCTCGGCGAAGACCGGCCAGGGCATCCCCGACGTCCTCGAGGCGATCGTGGAGCGGGTGCCGCCACCGGCCGGCGACCCCGAGGCCCCCTGCCGGGCGCTGATCTTCGACTCCGTGTACGACCAGTACCGCGGCGTCGTGGCGTTCGTGCGCGTGGTGGACGGCGAGTTCTCCACCCACGACCGCATGCGGGCCATGCAGACCGGGCTGGTGGTGGACGCGGAGGAGGTGGGGGTGATGGCCCCCGCCATGACGGCGACCGGACGCCTGGGGGCCGGTGAGAGCGGCTACGTGGTGACCGGGCTCAAGAACCTGGGCGACCTGCGCGTGGGCGACACGCTCACCCTGGCCAAGGAGCCCGCGCAGGACCCGCTGCCCGGCTACCGCGAGGTGAAGCCGATGGTGTTCTGCGGGCTGTTCCCCGTGGACGCCGACGATTACCCCGATCTGCGCGACGCCCTGGAGAAGCTGTCGCTGAACGACGCCTCCCTGCAGTGGGAGCCCGAGACCTCGCAGGCACTTGGGTTCGGATTCCGGTGCGGCTTCCTGGGTCTGCTGCACATGGACATCGTGCGCGAGCGCCTGGAGCGCGAGTACAACCTGGTGCTGCTCACCACGGTGCCCAACGTGGAGTACCAGGTCACCGAGACCACCGGTGAGGTGCGCCAGGTCCACTCGCCGGTGGAGCTGCCCCCGCCCACCAAGGTGGAGACCATCGAGGAGCCGTACGTGCGGTGCACCATCCTGGTGCCCACCGACCATGTCGGCGCCGTGATGGGGCTGTGCCAGGACAAGCGCGGCGTCTTCGTCACGATGGAACCCATCGAGAACCGCCAGCAGATGGTCTACGACATGCCCCTGTCGGAGATCGTGCTGGAGTTCTACGACCAGCTCAAATCGCGCACCCGCGGGTATGCCTCGCTGGACTACGAGGTGATCGGGTACCGCGAGAGCCCGCTGGTGAAGCTCGACATCCTGCTGGCCGGCGAGCCGGTGGACGCCCTCTCGATGATCGTGCACCGCGACCACGCCTACACGCGCGGCAAGCAGTTGGTGGAACGCCTGCACAAGACGATCCCCCGGCAGCTCTTCGAGGTGCCCATCCAGGCCGCGATCGGCGGCAAGATCCTGGCGCGCGAGACCGTGAAGGCCCGCCGCAAGGACGTGCTGGCCAAGTGCTACGGCGGCGACATCAGCCGTAAGCGCAAGCTCCTGGAGCGCCAGAAGGAGGGCAAGAAGCGCATGAAGCAGGTGGGGTCCGTGGAGGTCCCCCAGGAGGCGTTCCTGTCGGTGCTGCAGATGGGCGGCGGCGACGATGGGGGCAAGGGGGGACGGTGACCGCGCCGGCGCAGGGGGCCCGCCACCTCTACGTCCACCTGCCCTTCTGCGCGTCGCGCTGCGGCTACTGCGCCTTCGTGGTGGAGGTGGGGGCCCTGGACCGCCGCGACGCCTATCTCGACGCGCTGCTGGCCGAGCTGGAGGCCCAGCGCCACCTGCTGGGCCCACTCGACACCGTGTTCCTGGGCGGAGGCACGCCCACGCTGATGCGCCCGCGGCGCCTGGCCCGCCTGATGGACCACGTGCGCCCGCTGCTGGCCCCCGGTGCGGAGGTGACCGTGGAGGCCAACCCCGAGACCGTGGACCGGGCCGCCCTGGACGCCCTGCTGGCCATGGGCATCACCCGCCTGTCGGTGGGGGTGCAGTCGTTCCAGGCCCACGTGCTGGGGGCGCTCGACCGGGCCGCCGGCGCCGACCAGTGCCGGCGGGCGGTGGAATGCGCGCGTCGGGCCGGGTTCACCGACATCGGCATCGACCTGATGTTCGGGGTGCCCGGCCAGTCGCCCGACGACATGCGCCGCGACATGGAGGAGGCCCTGCGGGCCGAGCCGGACCACCTGTCCTGGTACGAGCTGGAGCTGAAGCCCGGATCGGCCCTGGCCCGGCGCAGCGTCACCCCGGTGGACGAGGACGAGGCGGCCGACGCGTACCGCTGGCTGGTGGGGCACCTGGAGGGCTCGGGCTACCGCTGGTACGAGACGGCGAACTTCGCCCGGC
Organism: Actinomycetota bacterium; assembly: GCA_044507145.1. Classification (GTDB taxonomy): domain Bacteria; phylum Actinomycetota; class Thermoleophilia; order Miltoncostaeales; family Miltoncostaeaceae; genus JAVJSF01. Next base: position 2,608 of record JBIQJW010000120.1, on the reverse strand, counting down.
CCGGGCACGAATGCCGCCACAGCCTGGCCTACTGGAACGCCGCCGACTACCTGGGCATCGGTGTGGGCGCCGTCAGCACGATCGCGGGCCGGCGCTGGCGCAACTCACCCGGGCTCGCCCGGTACATCGACGCGCTCGCGGGCGCCGGCGAACCCCCGCGCACCGGCGAGCGCCTGGACGCCGACGACATCCGCCGCGAACGCTGGATGCTGGGCCTGCGGCTGGAGCGCGGCCTGCGCACCGCGTGGGCCGGACCGCCCGACCACCCGGACGCGATGGTGCGCCTCGAGCGCGCCGGGCTGCTGAGCCACGACGACGACGCGGTGGTGCTCACCCGCGAGGGGCGCTTCGTGCAGAACGCGATCCTGCACGAACTGATGGAATTCGCGTGATGAGCGAGACCGACCACACACTGAAGCCACGCCAGGAGCGGATCCTGCGCATGGTGGTGGAGGGCTACATCTCCACCGGTACCCCGGTGGGCAGCAAGCAGCTCGCCGGGCGCGAGGGGATGGAGTACGCGTCGTCCACGGTGCGCTACGAGCTGGCGCGCCTGGAGGACATGGGCTACCTGGGCCACCCGCACACCTCGGCGGGGCGCGTGCCCACCGACCGCGGCTACCGTCACTACGCCGACACGCTGGCGCGCGAGGGCGCCGGGGATCCGCCGGCGGCATTGGACGGCGCACTCGACCTGGGCGCCATGCGCCGCGAGGTGGACGCGGCGCTGGAGCGGCTGGCGGAGGTCGTCTCCCAGGTCACGAACCTCCTGGGGATCGTGACGGCGCCGGCGCCGCAGACCTCCACCGTGCGCCATATCGAGGTGCTGCTGCTGCAGCCCCAGCTCGTGATGGTGGTGGTGATCACCTCCACCGGCGCGGTCACCAAGCGCGTCTTCGCGTTCGAGGGGCCGGTGGACCGCGGGCTGGCGGACTGGGCCGGCCAGTTCCTGAACGAGCGACTGGTGGGGCTGACGGTGGGCGCCCACATGGTGACCGCGCGGCTGGAGGACCCGGCCCTGGGGGCCGTGGAGCGCGGATTCCTGGCCGAGCTGGCGCCGGCGCTGACCGAGCTGGACGAGGGCTCCGGCAGCATCTACGTGGGCGGCCGCGCGCGCTTCCTGGCCGAGCAGCGCCACCTGGACCTCATCGCCATCGATGCGCTGATGGAGACGCTGGAGGAGCGCTACCAGCTCCTCGACATGCTGCGCGGGGCGCTGTCGCGCAATCAGGTGTACCTGCGCATCGGCGACGAGCTGCCGGACCGGAACCTGGCGGGCCTCTCCATGGTGGCGGCGAACTACGGGATTCCCCGGCGGAATCTCGGTACGGTGTCGCTCTTCGGGCCCACCCGCATGGACTACCGCCTGGCCATGGCCACGGTGCGTGGCGCGGCCCAGATCCTGTCCCGGTATGTGGAAGAGGTGTTCGAGTAGACGACCGATACGAAATCCTCGAGGTGTGGCGCCGGCCGTTGCGGGGCGATGCGCGTGCCGCCGTACGGGTGCTGGCGAAGATCGAGGCCGGTGCGATCGGTCCCGAGGAGTACGCGGTGGGGGTGACGACGCGCCCCGAGGCGCAGCTTTCGCCCATGCTCGACGAGGCCGACCTCTTCACCGGACTGTCGTTCGCCGAGGCGCACTGGCTGGCCGCCGTGCTGGCGACCGCCGCCGACCAGGTGGACGACGCCGAGAGCCTGCTGTTCGACCTGCGCGTGCCGGTGGACCAGTCCTGGCGCGGGGTGGAGCTGGCGTCCGAGGTGGTGGAGCCCGGGGGCATCCGCTCCTCGGCCCTGGCGGTCTGGGAGCCGGCGAACGCCGGCCCGAGCGCCAGCCGCTTCGCGGTGGCCACGTACACACTCGACTGCGGCCACCAGGCCGTGGAACTCCTGCGCCAGGACCCGGATGCCGCGCCGTTCTGGGTGGAGGAGGGCACCGTGGACCACCTGGTGGCACGCGATGCCCGCACGTTGGCGAGCATGCTCAACGACGCCGCCGACCTGGAGGACGCCCACCACCTGCTGGAGGCCTTCCAGGCGAACCTCGCGCATCACATCGACGAGGACGACGACGAGGACGACGACCCGGACGAGCTGGGCCGGTAGCCCGAAGGGCGCCGAGCGGCGTGCGTAGGATGGCCGCCGCCGCGCCCGGCAACGGATCGCCGGGCGCTCCACGATCGGAGAGATCATTTGCTGATGCGCATTCGCCCCCTGGGCGCACTGGCCGCCCTTGTGGTGGCCGTCGCCCTCGTCGCGGGCTGTGGTGGCGACGATTCGTCCCAGGCGTCGTCGACCCCGGCCACGGTGACCGTGACCACCACGGTGCCGGCCGATCCCACCGGTGATCCCACGACCGACCCCGCACCGGTCGACCCGCCGGTCGCCGGCACCACCGACGTGCCCGCCGTGCCGGTGACCCCGGCCACGCCGGCCACCCCCGCGGTGCCGTCGGGCGGCGAGCTGGAGGCCGAGGCGATGGAGGCCGCGATCACCTTCTACAAGGATTCGCTGGGGTTCACCGACGCCGAGGCGCGCTGCGTCCTGGACAAGGCGATGAAGCTGGGGGATGTCGGTGACATGAGCGACATGAGCTCGGTCATGGGCGGGG
>JBIQJW010000119.1:0-7107 GCA_044507145.1 Actinomycetota bacterium | reverse complement strand
CGCGTCGCAGCAGGCGCAGGCCCGCGACCTGCAGGCCCAGGCCGCCGAGCTGGAGGACCAGCAGGCGCAGCTCGAGCAGTTGCAGGCGACGGCGGCGGCCCAGCAGACGCAGGCGCAGAAGCTGAAGAAGCAGCTCACGGCGGAGCTGACCAAGGCGGGCGGCGACGACCGCGGCACCGACCCGCGCCTGGTGCGGCTGCAGGATGCCCTGGCCGGCGCCGACGACGTCTCGGCGGTCTCACCGCCGCAGATCAACGATGCGGGCGATGCCGCCACCTATTCGGTGGTCGCCGACACCGCGCCGGCCGACCCGGCCACCGCCGGCCTGGTGGAGGACCTGCGCGACCGTGTGATCCCGGACGCGGTGGCGGGCGAGGACCTCGCGGTGAACGTGGGCGGCACCACGGCGGCGAACGTCGATCTGGCATCGGAGATCTCGTCGCGCCTGCCGCTGGTGATCCTGGTGGTACTGGCGCTGAGCGTCGTGGTGCTGATGCTCGCCTTCCGGTCCCTGCTGGTGCCGCTGCAGGCGGCGCTCGTGAACCTGCTGTGCGTGGGCGCCGCGTTCGGCGTGCTCACCGCGGCCTTCCAGTGGGGGTGGGGCATCGGCCTGTTCGGCGTCGAGACCGCCGGCGACTCGGTGCCCATCGCCAGCTACGTCCCGCTGATGATGTTCGCCGGCCTGTTCGGCCTGTCGATGGACTACCAGGTGTTCCTGCTCTCCCAGGTGGCGCAGCTCCGCGCGGAGGACTGCGACCGCGACGCCGTGGCGCACGGGGTGGCCCACAGCGCTCCGGTGATCACGGCCGCCGCGCTGATCATGATCGGCGTGTTCGGCAGCTTCGTGTTGAACGGCGACCCCACCGTGAAGCAGTTCGGTGTGGGCCTGAGCGTCGCGGTGTTCCTGGCCGCCGTCGCGGTGCTGGCGCTGGTGCCGGCGCTGCTGGTGCTGATGGGGCGCCGCGCATGGGCGCTCCCGGGCCCCATCGACCGCGTGCTTCCCGACATGGATATCGAGGGCGCGGCCATCACCGCCGCCATGCGCGAGGAGGGCGGATCCGACACGAATCGCGACGAGCGCACGGCCGGCGATCCGGCCGCCGGCGCGGGCGGCGCGGACCCCGTGCCGAACCCGGCGCTCCCCCCACCCGAGTAGAGTCAGTCCATGGCAGCCCCCGCGAAGGCCGAGACCGGCACCCGGCGCACACGGATGAACAGCGTCGAGCGGCGCAGCGCGATCATCGAGGCGGCCCGCCCGATCTTCGCCGCCCACGGCTACCACGCCAGCAGCACCGCCGACATCGCGAAGGCGGCACACTGCTCTGAGGCCCTGCTGTACCGGCACTTCTCGTCCAAGCACGCCCTGCTGCTGGCGGTGCTGGAGGAGGGTGCCGCGATCGCCCAAGAGCGACTGTACGACACGATCGCCGACGCCGAGGACCCCTTCGCCACCCTGTGCGCGAAGTGGGCGGAGCTGGCGGCCGACGACGAGTACCGCAACGTGCTGCGCGTCCGCGCCCAGGCGGCCACGGTGAGCCAGGAGGGGGAGCTGCGCGAGACGCTCGCCGCCATCCGCGAGAAGTTCCGCGAGATCATCCGCGACGCCATCGCCACCAGCCAGGCGCGCGGCTACATCCGCGCGGACGTCGACATCGACGATCTGGGGCGCCTGTACGGCGGCCTGACATTCTCGGCCGCGTTCGCCACCGCGATCGAGGGGCCCGAGGAGGCCGGCCGCCTGGGCCACACGGCGCAGACCCTGGCGGCGATCGTACGACCCTGACCGGGCGCTGCGCGGTGTGGTGGGCCACCGCCCGCCCCGTCGACGCCGCCCTGCTGGATGCGGCCGCCCAGCGGCGCCTCGCCCGGATGCGCCACCCTGCCGACCGGGCCCGGCATGCCACCGCCGTCCGCCTGGGTGATCTGCTGGTCCGCGCCCACGCCGGCCCCGGTGCTCGCGTCGTCCGCCCCCGTGGCATGGCCCCGCGGGTGGGCGGCGGCGACCCTCCGCTGCACATCTCCGCGGCGCACGCCGGGTCGCATGTGGCCGTGGCCCTCGGGCCGTCGCCCGTGGGGGTGGACGTGGAACCGCTCGATGCGGACGCCGGCGCCGTGGAATCGGCGCTCTCACCGGCCGAGACCCGCTCGCTCGCCGCCCTCGGCGGCGCGCAGCGCCGCGTGGCCGGGCTCCGGATCTGGGTGCGAAAGGAGGCCGTGCTGAAGGCCACCGGGCGCGGGATGACCCTCGACCCGGGCACGGTGCATGTGTCCGATGCGGCCGCCGTCGACTGGGTGCCGGCGGAGGTGGCCGGCGGCGACCCATCCGCGCCGGTGGTGGTACGCGACCTGCGCGGGCCCGCCGGGGCCGTCGCGGCGCTGGCGCTCGCCGGCGCGCCGGTGGGCGTCGACGAGCACGACGGCGATGCCGTGCTGGCCGGAGGAGGATCCCGCTAACGCACCGCCGCGTCGCGCTCGGCGATGAGCGTGTCCAGGCAGGCCGCGATGGCGTCCACGGCGGGTGGGCGCACCAGCTCGGGGTGCGTGCAGGGGATGTCGAGGTTGTGGATCGTGCCGCCCACGTGCGGCGTCCATCCCTCGCGGTCCAGCCAGTCCTCGGGTCGCGGCGCCGCGGCGGTGATGAAGGCCATGTCCCCGGGGACGGTGCGGTGCCGGGCCCGGCGCATCAGACCGGCCGTGCGCACCACCGTGCGCGCCACCTGCGAGAGCGCCTCGGGGGGCAGTGAGGCGAGCGCGCTTCCGGCCTCTCGGAGCCGGTCGAGCACGGCATCCAGGGTCAGGGGCCGGTCGCCGGCGTCCAGTCCGCCCATCAGCAGCAGCGCCTCCAGCGAATCCTCGTGCGTGGGTGGCGGCAGGTGGCGCCACTGCTCCGACGGGTACGCGTCCAGCAGCATCAGCACCCCGGGCGGATCCCCGGCCTCGGCGATCTGTGCCGCCATCGCGTGCGCGATCACCCCACCCACCGACCAGCCCACCAGGTGGATGGGCCCCTCGGGCCACCGCTCGCGGAGGCGCGCCACGTAGCGGGCCGCGATCGCACCGATGCTGGGGTCGCCGGTGTCGTCGGCCTGCAGGGCCACCACCGGCCAGCCGGCCGCAAGGCGTGCCGCCAGCGGGCCGTAGCACCAGCCCAGCCCGCCGGCCGGGTGGACGCACACAAGGGGCGCCCCAGCGCCGGCTCGCAGCGTCAGCACCGGCCCGCGACCATCGTCGTCGCCGGCCGCCACCTGCCCGGCCAGGCCCGCGGGCGTGGGCGCCGCGAACACCACCCCGATGCTCAGCGACACGCCGAACTCGGCGCGGATCCGCCCCACCAGCCGGGCCGCCGTGAGCGACGAGCCGCCCAGGTCGAAGAAGTTCTCGTCCGCGCCAACGCGCGCGGCGCCGAGCAGCTCGGCAAAGAGTGCGCACAGGCGCTCCTGCACCGGCGATGACGGCGGCGGCCCGCCGCCCTCGTGCAGCGCCGGGGCGGGGAGGGCGCGCCGGTCGAGTTTGCCGGTGGGCCCGGTGGGCAGGGCCTCCAGGATCACCACGGCCGCCGGCACCATCGCCGGCGGCAGCAGGCCCGCCACGTGCCGGCGCAGGTCGGCCGGGTCCGGATCGGCGCCGGCCACAGGCACCGCGTAGGCCACCAGGCGCGGATCACCGGGGCGGTCCTCGCGCACCACCACGCCGGCCTGACACACCGCCGGGTGGCGGGTGAGCGCGGCCTCCACCTCACCCGGCTCGATGCGCACGCCGTTCACCTTCACCTGCTGGTCGGCGCGCCCGTGGTACTCCAGCGCGCCGTCGGCCCGCCGGCGCACCAGGTCGCCGGTGCGGTACAGGCGCGCGCCGGCCGGGCCGAACGGGTCACGCACGAAGCGCTCGGCGGTGAGATCGGGCCGACCCCGGTAGCCGCGGGCCAGCTGCACGCCACCCAGATGAAGTTCGCCCAGGGCGCCCGGGGCCGCGGGGTGGCCGGCGGGGTCCAGCACGATCGCGTCGGTGTTCCAAACCGGCCGGCCGATGGGGATCGTGCGCGTGTCCTGCGGGGTCACGCGCCATGCGGTCACGTCCACGGCCGCCTCGGTGGGACCGTAGAGGTTGTCCAGGGTGGCCTGCGGGAACGTGGCGAGCGCCGCCTGCGCCACGTCGGCGCCCAGCGCCTCGCCGCTGCAGACGATCCGTCGCAGGCCGGTGCAGCCCGCGGAGGCGGGCTCGGCCAGGAAGGCCTTCAGCATGGAGGGGACGAAGTGCGCCACGGTCACCGCACCGCGGCGGATCTCTCCGGCCAGGGCCTCCGGGTCGCGGTGCGCCCCGGGCGGCGCCACCACCACCCGCGCGCCCACCTGCAGCGCCCAGAAGAGCTCCCACACCGACACGTCGAAGCCCAGGGGCGTCTTCAGCAGCACACGGTCATCGGCGGTGAGCCCCTGCAGCGGGCCGATCCACGCCAGCCGGTTGACGATGGCGCGGTGGGTCACCTCCACGCCCTTCGGCCGGCCCGTGGAGCCGGACGTGTAGAGGACGTAGGCGACATCGGCGGCGTCGGGGTGGCGGGCCGGCGGGCGCGCCCCCGCGCCATCCGGCATGTCGACGTCCTCGAGGATGCACACCGGCCGGGCGTCGTCCACCATCGCCGCGCTGCGATCGGCGGGCTGATCCGGCTCGAGGGGCAGGTACGCCGCCCCGGCGCGCAGCGTGCCCAACAGCGCCACGAAGAGCTCGGCGGAGCGATCCATCCGGATCCCCACCACCTCGCCCGGCCCGGCGCCGCGCGCGGCCAGGGCGCCCGCAAGCTCCTCGGCGCGCCGGTGCAGTTCGCCGTAGGTGAGCGCCGCATCGCCGGCGCTGACCGCGACGGCGTCGGGGGTGCGCTCGACCTGCTGCGCGAAGCCCGACCACAGGGTCCGCTCCGGGACCGCCATCCTCGGACCGCGGGCCAGGCGCAGCTCCTGCGCGCGCTCGTGGGCAGGGAGGATGTCGATCCGGCCGCACGAGGTGGCGGAGTCGGCGGCGTGTCCGCGCTCGAGCGTCAGCGCGATGCGCTCGGCGTGGCCGGCCAGGTCGGCCTCCGCGTATCGGTCCGGGTGGCCCTCCACCAGGAGCTCCGAGCCCTCCAGCGTGATCGCGATGTCGTCCACCGGACCCGACGAGAGATTCTCGATGATGCCGCGGTGACCGCCCAGGGTCACGTCCTGCACGAACGGCTTCACGTTGATGAGCGGCCCGACCAGCCGCCGTGCCCCGCCGAGGGTCCCGAACGCGCGGCGCAGATCCTCGTAGCGCACGCTCCCGTGCCTGGTCGCCAGGCGCAGCGCCTGCGCCGAGCGGTCGGTCAGCGCCGCGACGGTGTCGTCCGGGGCCACACCGATGCGAAGCGGCAGGACGTTGATCCAGCAGGCCGGGACGCGGGCGGCCGGCGACCCGAGGCGCCCCATCGACAGCAAACCCAGGATGACGTCGTCGGCGCCGGTGACGCGGTGCAGCCACAGAGCGACCATCGCGGCAGCCGCGGCGGGATCCGGGGCATGGTCGAGGGTGCGCCGGACGCGCCGTGGGCGCGCCATCGCCAGCACCCCGTCGCCGGCCGGGCCCACCGCACCGTCCACACCGGCGAGCGCCCGCTCCCAGTGCTCCCGGTCGGTGGCCTCGCGCTCGGAGCCGGCGTGGGCGGCGTCCAGCTCCAGCAGGACGTCCAGCGGCCGCCACCGCGGTTCGGGGGCGTCCGCGCCGGCGTCGTACCGCTCCGCCGCGCGCCGGAACAGGAGTGAAGTGGCATAGCCGTCGGTGGCCAGGTGGTGGATGGCCTGGTACCACCACGTGCCCGCGCCGCCCACCCGCAGGACCGCCTGGCGGCACAGCGGACCGGTGGCCGCGTCGATGGGGCGCAGCGCATCGGCATCCGCCCACTCGCGGGCGGATGCCGCGTCGGGCAGATCGATCACCGGGACGTCGGGCGCCGGGTGCTCGGGAAGCTCCTGCCAGGGCCCGGCGCCGTCGTCGCCGATGCGTGCGTGCAGCCCGGGAACCTCCGCCAGGGTGGCGGCCACGGCATCTGCCAGTCGCGTGGGGTCGACGCCCCCGGGGAACCGCACGAGGTCCGCCGTGACGAACGCGGCCGGGTCCGGGCTGAGGCGGTCGGCGAACCAGATGCCGCGCTGAGCGGCGGTGAGCGGGAGCCGACGCATCAGCGCACGCCGGCGCGCGCCGCTGCCTCCTGGGCCGCCGCCCACCAGCCGGCGAGCGTCGGCTCGGCCTCGATCAGATCCTCGGTGGCCAGCACCAGTCCCGCGTCGCGCCAGCGGTTCACCAGGGCCATGAGCCGGAGCGAGTCGAGGCCCAGGTCCAGCAGGTCGTCGTGGTCGCCCAGCGCGGCGGGCGGGTCGTCCAGTGCGCCGAGGACGTCGGCACGCATGCGCTCGATGTCCACGCCCGCCACGTCGCCGCCGGCCGTACCGATCTGCCCGATCAGCGCCGACGTGGACGCGACGCCGGCGCAGCAGCCTCCGGCCCACGCCAGGGCGGTCCGCTGTTCCTGCGCCGAGAAGTCGGCCACTGCGTCGCCGGCGATCACCGACTGCACATCCTCCATGAAGGCGTGTGCGGCCGTCATCGCGATGCCGATGTGGGTGTAGATGCCGCACACCATCAACTGGTCGCGGCCCTGCGCCCGCAGGCGCTCCAAGAGGTCGGTGCGCACCAGCGCGGAGTAGCGCCACTTGGTGATGACCTCCTCACCGGGGCGGGGGGCCAACGCCGGCAGGATCGCCTCGGCGCCCGAACCGCCGGGGATGCCGTCGCCCCACACCGGCTGCAGGAGGCCCCGCTGGTCGGGCGTCTGCCCCGCGGGCTGCGCGGAGTAGAGCACCGGCACCCCGGCGGCACGACATGCGTCGGCCAGCGCCGCGATGTTCGCGACCAGTTCGGGCACCGGCTCGCGGTCGATGTCGAAGGCCGCCAGGAAGTGCGCCTGCATGTCGTGCACCAGCAGCGCCGCACGCGCCGGCTCGATCGTCCAGGCGATCCGCGGTTCGGGTAGCGACGCCAGATCGGGCATGGGGTACGGGGCGATCCTGGGCAGACCCACTAGGCCGGTCCTCCGGT
>JBIQJW010000118.1:0-7125 GCA_044507145.1 Actinomycetota bacterium | reverse complement strand
GCAACCTTCCCCGTGGCCTCCCCCGGGAACTCCAGCGAATACCACACCGTGCCGTCCGGGCCGGCGGCCACGCGCCGCGCGCCCGGGGGCACGCCTGGGTTCGTGAAGGCGATGGGCTCGGTGTACGAGCCGTCGGGCGCCAGGCGGACGGCCCGGTCGCTCACGAAACCGGGCGCCCAGTAGGCGCCGTCCACGGCGTGCACCACCCCGAACGCGTCGGAGCCGGGCACCGTCGTGGGCTGCGGGGCGCCCCCGGGGCTGATGCGGCCGATCACGTTCAGGCTGGGCACGGTGTAGGCGATCTGCTGCCCGGCTCCCGCGGCCACGCTCTGGACGCCGCCGCCCACCGGATATGCCGTCGTGGTCCCGTCGGCCGGATCGAACGACACCACCTGCTCGCCGGTGAAGTCACCGATGTAGAGCCGGCCGTCCCCTCCCGCGGCGATGCCCCGCGGCGACAGGAGCCCCGTCACCACCGTGCCGCCGGCGTTCACCACCGAACCGGGGAGCGCGGATGTGTCGACGATCCAGATCCTCCCCTCACCACCGACGTCGGTGGCGGCGTAGAGCCGGCCGCCGGGGCCGAAGGTGAGGTCGTCCACCGCGCCGAGGCCGGCGATGGGCAGGAAGGTGGCGCTGCCGACCGGGTCCGCCGGCAGGAAGCTCACCACGCCGGCCGCCCCGATGGCCCACATGCGCCCGTCGGGGCCACGCGTGATCCCGGTGACCTCCGCGAGGTCGGGCAGGTCGAACGCCGTGGTGGCCCCGTCGGGCGCCACCCGCACCGTGTCGTGGGTGAGGGTGGGCACCGCGACCCACGCCGCGCCGGCACCGTCCACCGCCAGGCGCCCGGGCGTGCCGTCCACCTCGAACTCGCCCGTGAGGGTGGGCGCGCCCAGCGCGGCCGGGGCCAGGGCGGCCGCGCCGATCGCGACGGCCCACGCCGCCCATGTCCGTCGGGTCATCGCCAGACCTCTCCGTGGTCGGGAACGCCGGGTGAACGCGGTGGATCGTCGCGCCTGGCCCCGGGGCCGTCAACGGCACACCGGTCCCGGATCGGTTCCGGCCGGGCGCGGTCGTATCCTTCGGCGCATGGATCTGGGACTGGACGGGCGCGTGGCACTGGTGTGCGGGAGTTCCGCCGGCATCGGCCGCGCCATCGCCGAGGCGCTGGCCGCCGAGGGCGCCCGCGTGGCCATGACCTCACGTTCGGCCGAGCGCATCGGCGCCGCCGCCGCCGGGGTCGGCGGGCTGGGCCTGGTCCATGACAGCGCGGACCTCGATGCGGCGCCCGGATTGGTGGAGCGCGTGTCGGCGCACTTCGACGCGCCGATCGAGATCCTCGTGTGCAATACCGGCGGCCCGCCGGCCAATCCGGACGCGCTCGGCTTCACGCGACGGCAGTGGGAGGACGCCCACCGCAGCCTGGTGCTGGGCCCCATGGCGCTGATCGAGGCCGCCGTCCCGGGGATGCGCGAGCGCGGCTTCGGGCGCATCGTCAACGTGGTCTCCACCGCCGCCCGCGAGCCGATCGGCCCCCTGATGCTCTCGAACACGCACCGCGCCGGGATGCTGGCGGCGTTCACCACCATCGCCCATCAGGTGGCCGGCGACGGTATCACGCTCAACAGCCTGCTGCCCGGGCGCATCGCCACCGATCGCATCTTCAGCCTCAGCGGTTCGCGCGAGGCCGCGCAGGAGCGGGCGCGCGCGGAGGTGCCCGCCGGCCGGCTGGGACTGCCCCACGAGATGGGCGCCGCCGCCGCATTCCTGTGCTCCACCGGCGCCGCCTACATCACCGGGACCGCCATCGCCGTGGACGGCGGCCTCAGCCGGGCCGTCTGACCGACGCCGCCCCGATCAGGCCGCGGGCGGGCGCGCACCCCGCGCCAAGCGCCAGCCGACCACACCCACGGGCACGGCGAGCGCCAGAGAGATCAGGGCCAGCACGGCATGGACCGCGATGAACGCGGTGCTGCGATCGTCACCGGCGAGGTTCACCAGCCGGTTCACCCACACGAAGACCGTCCACGCGGCGGCGACCACCAGAACCCACCCGGCACGTCGCCACCACGAGGGGGAACTCAGAAAATTCTCCCGATCAGCTCGATGATCCAGGCCAGGATGTACACCTGGAGGACGGCACCGAGGTAGATCACGAGGGCGAGGATCACCGTGAGGATGAACCCGCCGATCCACTTGCCCGTGGTCATGAGTGAGGTGTTCATGGCGTGGAACCCTACCCGCCGCCGTGGCCGGCCAAAAGGGCGCACCGTATCCAGGGGCACCCGGCCCGCCCAGACCGGGACGACTCCGCCGCGACGCCACTAGACTCGGCCGGCCCACGACCCGGGAGCCCCCATGGCCGACGATGCACCGATCACCCCCGAGGCGACGCGCGAGATCCTGCTCGAGCAGATCGCCGCGCACGCCAAGCGCGCACCGAACGCGACCACGCTGCTGCGCCTCTCCGAGGCTTGGGCATGGCTGCAGGACCCGTCGCAGCCGCACGGGGGCCGCGGCGACGAGTAGGCCGGCGGCTAGAGGCTTCGGGCCAGGAAGAACGTGGTGACGAAGAACAGGACCGAGCTGACGACGGTCACACGGTCGAGGTTCTTCTCCACGATGGCGGTCGAGCCGCCGTACGCGCCGCTGGTGGACCCCACGCCGAAGGCGCCGGACAGGCCGGCGTCCTTGCCGCTGTGCAGCAGCACGAGGAAGACCAACAGCACGCAGTTGATCGAGTGGATCACGATGAGGAAGGGCGTCATCGCCGGGCACGGTACCATGCGCGGCCGATGAGCGACCCCTCTTTCGATGACCTGCCGCTCCTGAACCCGCCCGAGTTCCCGGATTGCCTGGTGTGCGGGCCGGCCAACCCGGACGGCCTGGGCCTGCGGATCCACCGCGACGGCACCGACGCCGTCGCCCGCTTCACTCCGCGCGCCACCCAGATCGGCTACCCCGACCGCGTGCACGGCGGACTGATCGGGATGCTGGTCGACGAGATGCTGGTCTACGCAGGCGCGCCGCACGGCCTGTGGGGCATGACGGCCAAGGTGCGCTACTGGTTGCGCCGCCCGATCCCGGTGGGCGCGGAGCTGACGTTGCGCGGCCGCATGGTGCAGCACAGCGGCCGCGGCTTCCGGGCCGTGGTGAGCGTGCACCTGCCCGACGGGACCCTGGCGGCCGACGGCGAGGGCATGTGCGTGGTGCGCACCCCGCCGGTCCCCGCGGCCCCCGACGCCTCTGCGTGATTCAAGCCGGACCGCGGTGCGTGCCGATGATGCGGCCGTGACCGGTCCGCGCATCTCACCCGACGACCTCGCCCGCCTGGAGCGGGAGATGGAGCGTCGCGCCAGCGGGGTGCGGCGCCCGGGCCCCGAGGCCCGCGCCAATGCTTGCGAGGTGTGCGGCGCGGCCGGGGTGCGGTGGGGCGGGCTGTGCACCGAATGCCGCGACCGCCTACGCGGAGGGGTCCGCCCGGTCTCCGACGAGCGGTAGGCTCGCGGGGTGGAGATCCGTCAGCGTGACGATGCGGTGCCGTTCACCACGGCCGACGGCAGCACCATCCGGTCGCTGCTCGATCTGTCGGTGGCTCCGGTGCGCCACCAGAGCCTCGCGGAGGCCACCATCGCCGCCGGTGAGGCCACAACGCGCCACCACCACCGTGAGTCCGAGGAGATCTACTACCTCCTGGAGGGCACCGGCGTGATGGAACTGGACGATGAGCGCCGGCGGGTGGGCCCGGGCGACGCCGTCCTGATCCCGCCGGGGGCGTGGCACCGCATCACCGCCGATGCCGGCGGACCCATCCGGATGCTGTGCGCGTGCGCCCCGCCCTACCGCCACGAGGACACGTACTTCGAGTAGCGGCCGGCGGCGCCCGGCCACGTCCGCACAAAGGTGCGTAGGATCGGCCGGAGCCCCTGACCCCAAGGAGTGTCGTGAGCGATCGACTGATCCGCCTCGGGCATAGCCCGGATCCCGATGACGCGTTCATGTTCTACGCGCTGGCCAAGGACCTGATCCCCAACCAGGGCTTCAGGTTCGAGCACATCCTGCGCGACATCGAGACGCTCAACGACTGGGCCGGGGAGGGGCGCCTCGAGGTCACCGCGATCTCGATCCACGCGTACCCGTATGTGGCGGACAAGTACCGGCTGCTGCAGCACGGCGCCTCGATGGGCGAGAAGTACGGCCCGATGGTGGTGGTGCGCGACGAGGCGAACATCGAGCCCGAGCAGCTCCCGAACCTGCGCGTCGCGGTCCCCGGCCTGCTCACCAGCGCATTCCTGGAACTGCAGCTCGCCGTGGGTCGCATCGCCGAGCCGGTGATCACGCCCTTCGACCGGATCCTGGACGTGGTCGAGTCCGGGGAGGCCGACGCGGGCCTGGTCATCCACGAGGGTCAGCTCACCTACAAGAGTCAGGGCCTGCGCTCCATCCTGGAGCTGGGCGAGTGGTGGCACGACCTCACCGGCGGCCTGCCCCTGCCGCTGGGCGGCAACACGGTCCGCCGCGACCTGGACGAGGGCGACACCATGCCGCGCCTCTCGCGCCTGCTGCGGGACTCGATCGCCTACAGTCTCGAGCACCGCACCCCCGCCCTCGAGTACGCCGAGGAGTTCGGCCGCGGGTTGGACCGCCAGCTCGCGGACGAGTTCGTGGGCATGTACGTGAATGACCGCACGCTCGACTACGGCGATGAGGGACGCGCCGCGGTGGAGGAGCTGCTCCGGCGCGGGCACGAGGCCGGCCTGGTGCCCGCCGTCGACCGCGTCGACTGGGTCGAGGACTAGGACGCACCGACCGTGCCCGCCCGCGACTGGCAGCACGAGATCGACGTGTGGACCGAGCGCTTCCGGGGGGTGGAGAACCCCCCGGAGCCCTTCGCCACCGCGCTGCGCGACGGCTGGACCGACGACGCGCGGGCCACGCTGGCCCGGGAGGCCGAGGACTACCGCGTGCGCCACGAGGCGTGGCTGACACAGATCGCGGGCGCCGGCGAAGACCTGGTGCGTTTCGACTGCCGCCAGAAATCGTGCGACGTGTGCGCCAAGTACTGCGGGTGCGCCTACACCCTCACAGGTGACACGCCGGAGCTCCCGCCCCCGCCCCCGCTGCCGATCTGCCCGGCGTGCCGCCATACGCTCAACCTGCTCACACCGTTCTTCATGCAGGGCATGGGCCTGGATCTCGACGACCTCATCGAGGGCGCCCAGCCGTTCACCGGCTGATCCACCGCCGCAGGTGGATCACTCCACGTGGACCGAACGCGCCGCGGCCGGCGGCACGTCGACCAGCTCGCCGCCGCCGAGGCGCAGCGAGATCGGCCCCCCGAAGGGCGCCAGCTCCAGCACCTCCAGCGACACGCCCGGCACGAGACCGAGCTCGGCCAGGTAGCGCAGCAGTGCGTCGTCACGGTCGTCGACGCTGGCCACCGCCGCCGTGTCCCCCGCCACGAGATCCGAGAGACGACGCGACGACGCGCTGGCCACCACACCGCTCTGGGTGGGGATGGGATGCCCGTGGGGATCGTGCTCCGGGTGGCCCAGCGCCTCGGCCATCCGCGCGGCGAGCGCATCGGACACGTGGTGCTCGAGGATCTCCGCCTCACGGTGCACCTCGTCCCACGGCATCCCCAGGCGGGTGGCCAGGTACGTCTCCAGGATCCGGTGCAGGCGCACCACCTCCACTGCGGCCTGGCGCCCGGACGGCGTCAGTTCCACGCCGTGGCGCTTCACCTGAGTGACGTACCCCATCCCGTCCAGCTTCTTGAGCATGTTGCTGGCGGATGCCGTGGTCACCGAGAGCGCGTCGGCCACCTGCGAGGTGGTGATCGCCCCCCGGTGCTCGCCGGATTCCGCGATCTGGAAGATCGCCTTGAGATAGTCCTGCACCGCGGGACTGGGCCGCGCCACCCCACACCTCCCTGCACCGCCGCGGGCCACATCGGCGCGCGCTCCGGTGAGCGTACCGGCCGCCCGGAACCGCCGTACCCGTACGATGTATTGCGCTCCGGCTCATGGCTTCATAACAAACGGCTGCAAGAGTGAACCTCATGGCCACCACACTTTCGGAGCTCCGCGAGAACGGCTTCCGCGCATCGGGGAACGGGGGGCCGGGTCGCATCGACCTCCTCCAGATGGACCTGTTCTCGGGTCTGCCGGAACGTGACCTCGCCATCCTCGACAGCCGCCTGCCGCTGGTCCGCTGGCCGCGGGGCGCCACCATGCCCGAGCCGCTGGGGCGCAAGGACCACCTCTACGTCATCCGCGAGGGGCGCCTGGCGCTGTTCGAATGCACGGCGCCGGGGCACGAGATCATGATCTCCCTCCTGGAGTCCGGCGCGATCTACTCCACGTTGGGCGCCGCCCCCGCCGCCAGCATCGCGGCGTTGGAGGATTCGGCCATCTCGCCGCTGCCGGGCCGGGCGGTGGAGAGCCTGATCGCCCGCTACCCGCGTCTGGGTCGGAACCTGGCCGAGATGCTCTCCGACCGCATCGCCATGCTGCGCGAGACCGTGGCCCTGGTGAGCGAGATGCGCGTCGAGGACCGGCTGCGCGCCCGGCTTCATCAACTGGCCGACCGATTCGGCGTGGCGACCCGCGACGGCATCGAGTTGCGCCTGGACCTCACCCACGCGCAGTGGGCCTCGCTGGTGGGCGCGTCGCGCGAAGCCGTGACCACCGCGTTCAGCAAACTGCGCGCCACCGATGTGCTGGAGATGGAGGGCCGCACGATCACGATCCCGTGGGACGTGGTGCGGGCCCACTCCGAGGCCCACGAGGCCGCGGAGATCGGCCGGCAGTAACCGCGCTCCGGGTCCCCCGGAAGGGGGATAGCCCGGGCCGGGGACGCTGGGGAGGATAGGAGCGATCCCCGTGCCCCGGGGGTCCGCCCGAGTCCGGGTGTCCGCTCGTTCCACGGATGGACGCACTGCCCCCTTCGACCCGCCAGCGCAGATCCACTTCGGTCCGTCGCTTTATGACGACCGTCGCCGCGTGCCTCGCAGGCGCGATCGGCGCCACCGCGGCGCTGCCCGCGACCGCCGGCGCGCACGAGATCCGGGTGGGCGACCTGGTGTCCGTGCGCGTGGGCGGAACGCCCACGGGTCCACCG
>JBIQJW010000117.1:1835-7136 GCA_044507145.1 Actinomycetota bacterium | reverse complement strand
CACCACCACACGCTGGCGCACGATCGCCAGCTCGGGCGCGACGCCCGATAACGGCAGGGCCGCGCGCACCACGAGCTGCGCGCCGGAGTTCGTGGAGAGCACGCGCTCGAACACCACCAGGCGACCGTCAGCACTGTAGCCGCGCGGCAGGCGGCCCACCTGGTCCAGGCGTTCGGTGGCCTGCTCGCCGCCGGGCACCTGCACCGTGGTGTCCCGGCGCACCAGGTCGGTGGTGGGGATGTGGCGCAGGCGGATGTCTGCACCGGTGGCGTCACGCAGCTCGCGGGCGATCCCCTCCAGGTCCTCGCGCGACGGGGCCGTCGGCAGCGCCGGCAGGCGCGGCACGGCGTCCTGCACCCTGCGCGCGAGTTGGGCGGCCTCCAACTTGGCCCGGTCCGCGCGCACGTTCGACTCCAGCGTGGGCAGCAGCACCAGGAGGATCGCCAGGCTTGCCACCACGCCCACCGCGAGGAAGGCGGCGACCAGCCAGCCCTGCAACCCCAGTGGCCGGCGCCGGTTCACCCGGTCGCGTCCTCCCCACCGAACGCGTATCCCACGCCGCGCACGGTGCGGATGAGCACCGGACTGCTGGGATCGTCCTCCACCTTCTGACGCAGGTGGCGCACGTGGACGTCCACGCTTCGAAGGTCGCCGAAGAAGTTCCCGTCCCACAGGTGGTTCATCAGCTCCTCCCGGGTGAAGACGCGCCGGGGGGAGGAGGCCAGCTTGTGGAGGATCTCGAACTCGGAGTAGGTGAGCGGGATCTCGCGCCCGCCGCGGGTGACGGTGCGGGCGGTGGTGTCGATCTCCAGGTCGCCCACGCGCACCGGCGCGGAACGATCGGGCTCGACGCGCGCCCGACGCAGGTTGGCGCGCACGCGCGACACCAGCTCGCGGGGGGAGAACGGCTTGGTCACGTAGTCGTCGGCACCGAGTTCGAGCCCCAGCACCTTGTCCAGCTCCTCGCCCCGCGCGGACAGCATGATGATCGGCGTCGCATCGGTCGCGCGGATGCGCCGGCACACCTCCAGGCCGTCCAGGCCGGGCAGCATGATGTCGAGGATCACCAGGTCGACGTCCTCGCGCGCGAACACCTCGAGGGCGTCGTCGCCGCGCGCGGTGGTGACCACCGTGAAGCCGGCCTCCTGCAGCGCGTACTCGATGATGGTTCGGATGGACTGTTCGTCCTCGACGACGAGGATCCGGTCGGACACGGGCGACCTCCGTGGGGATGTGGCCCCGATGGTAGACGGGCCGCCGGAGCACGCGGATCGGCCGTGGGGCGCTACCCTGGGAGACCGTGCCGCGCACCGGTCCCCCGCATCCCGACCCCTACGGCGTCCCGGCCCGGCCGCCGTCGCCGCCCGCCCCCGGGGAACACGCCACCGGGGAGATCCCCGTCGCACCGGCCGGCCCCGCACGCGGTCGCGGCCTGCGTCCCCTGGCCGTCGCGGGTGTCGCGGTGGTCGCCGGGCTGGCCGGCGGCGGCGTGACCGTGGGTGCGCTGGCGATCGCCGGCGCCCTGGACGGCGGCGACACGGTGGTGGTGCGCGACGCGCTGCCGCTCCCGGCAACGGTCGCCGAGGCCGAGGCCACGGCACCCGCGGCGCCGGCCGGCGAGGGCTCAGGCGAGGGGCCGACCATCCAGGCCGTGGTGGCCCGCAGCGCCCCCGGCGTGGTGACCATCACGGTGGGCGGCGGCGACGCGGACGCATCCGATGCGGAGCGCAGCGGGCGCCTGGGATCGGGATTCCTCATCGACGACGACGGCCATGTGCTCAGCAATGCCCATGTGGTGGACGACGCCGGGACGGCGACGGTGACCTTCTCCGACGGCACCGAGACCACCGCCCGGGTGCTGGGCCGCGACGAGAGCAGCGATCTTGCGGTGCTGCGCGTGTCGGAGATCCCGGCGTCGGCGGCCGCCCTGCCGCTCGGCTCGAGCGGCGGGCTGACGGTGGGCGATCCGGTGGTCGCGATCGGCAACCCGTTCGGCCTGGATCGCACGGCGACGTCGGGGATCGTCTCCGCGCTGAAGCGGATCATCCGCGCACCCAACGCCTTCGAGATCCAGAACGTCATCCAGACCGACGCCGCCATCAACCAGGGCAACTCGGGTGGACCGCTGCTGGACGGCACCGGCCGCGTCATCGGAATCAACACGCAGATCGCCACCGGCAGCGGCGGCAACGACGGCATCGGATTCGCGGTGCCCATCGACACCATCCGGCCCATCGCAAACAGCATCATCCGCGACGGCACCGCCGAGCATGCGTGGGCCGGCGTGACCGGGCGCACGCTCACGCCGGCGATCGCGCGGGCCATCGGTCATCCGGACGCGCGCGGCGTGGTGGTGGTGGCGGTCGACGAGCGCGGCCCCGCCCACCGGGCCGGTCTGCGACCCGCCACCACGCCGCCCGATGTCGAGGTGCCTCGCGGCGGGGACATCATCGTGGGCGTCGACGGGCGCAGCGTGGTGGACATGGCCGATGTGAGCCGCGCGGTGTCGGCACACCCGGTGGGTGCCGACATCCGCCTCACGGTGCTGCGCGACGGCGCGCGCACCACCGTCACCCTGCGCCTGGCGGACCGCCCGGGCGACGTGGGCATCGCCCCGGGGGCCGGGGGGCCTTAAGAACCTCTCGGCCGCCTCAGCGGCGCGCGGACCGCTTGGACGGGGCCACACGCACCGCGACATTCCGGTTGGGCGCGACGCGGGCACGGACCCGTGCCGTCCCGAGGAACCGGGTCTGGACCCGGAGGCGCTTGGCCGAGCGCACGTGGCGCCGGGGCACCGCGAAGGTGGTGGTGTAGGTGCAGCGGGCCACGCGCCCGCGCACGCGGACCGTGCGGGTCACCACCTTCCGCTTGCCGGCGAGCACCGTGATGCGCACACGCCCCGCGCAGGCGTTGCGCGCGGCCGAACGCGGGAGCACCAGCCGCCCGGTCACGCGCATTCGGGTGATGAGTCCCCGCTTGGGCAGCCGGGTGACCGCCGCGGTGAGCCGGGTGGCTCGTACCTTCGCCACCGGGGGCGGGGTGGGTGGTGTGGCCACCGTCGGCGCCGGCGGCGGCGGTGGAGGAGGTGGAGGCGGAGCGGGGGCGGCGTTCACCTCCACCGGGATCGCCGCGACGGCCGCCGCGCCCACGCGCGGATCCCTGGCGGTGGCCGAGAGCGTGCCGGCGAGGCTCGCGGCGCCCGGGGCCGTGCCGCGCACCCGCACCTCCAGCGCCGCCGACTGGCCCGGGCTCAGCGACCCGGTGTCCCAGATCCGGCGCCCGGCGTCGTAGGCGCCGCGATCCGGCGCACCGGAGGAGACCGCGAGGCCACCGCTGGGCTGCAGCGTCACGCGCACCGCCGCCGGATCGCCCTGGGTGTTGGTGACGCGCACGCGCATCGTCGTCTCGGCGCCCACGGTCACCGCCGACGTTCCGGGGGAGACGCCGAGGTCCACCAAAGCGACCGACCCGGGGGCCGGGCCTCCCAGCGCCGCGGCCGGGGCTACGCCCGGTGTCTCGTTGTCGCCCACCGTGTTCCCGGTCTGGCCGTTGCCCAGCCGCCCGTCGTCGTTGAAGCCCCAGCAGCGCACGCTGTCGTCGGCCAGCAGGACGCAGGAGTGCGCGTTGCCGAGGGTGATCGCGCGGGCACGCGCGCCAGGACCCAGGTCGACCGGCGGCACGTCCGTGGGCAGGTTGGTGGCGCCCACCTGCTGGCCCCAGTCGCTCGAACCCAGGCGGGCGTTTCCGTTGAAGCCCCAGCAGCGCACCGCGCCCGACTCCAGCACGGCGCAGGTGTGCGCGCCACCCACGTACGCCTCGCTGGGGTCGCGGATGTACCCGGGCGCGGCGGCGATGGCGGTGGCCCGCCCGCCCAGATCGACCGGCGGCGTCGGGACCGGACGGCTGGTGGTGGACCCCTGCCCCAACTGGCCGTTGCCGTTGAAGCCCCAGCAGGTGACCGCCCCGTTGTCCAGCACCGCACAGGTATGCGCACTGCCGGCGGAGATCGCGACCGCCGTGCGCCCGGGACCGAGGTTCAGCGCCGGGGTGGGCCGGGTGACGGTGTCGAACAGCGGCAGGCCGGCGCCGAGGCGGCCGTTGGCGTCGTATCCCCAGCAGCGGACGCTGCCGTCGTCGAGGATCGCGCACGTGTGGTAATCGCCGGCGGTGATGGCGCGCGCGGCGCGCGGCAGGTCGACCACCGGCCTCGCACCGGGCACCTCGTCGTCGCCGACGTCCTGGGTGTCACCGTTGCCGAGACGACCGAACGACCCGGTGCCCCAGCAGCGCACCTCACCGGTGTCCAGGATCGCGCATGTGTGTGACAGGCCGGCCGCGATGGCCCGGGCCCGGCGGCCGGGGCCCAGGTCCACCGGTGCGGCGTCGGCCGCAGAGACCACGCTGGTCGCCCCGCCCGGCAGCGCCGCACCGGTTCCGAGGCGCCCGTTGGCCGCGAAGCCCCAGCACTTCACGACGCCGGCGCCCACGATCGCGCATGTGTGGAACAGCCCGTTCGCCAGGGCCTCGGTGCGCCCCTCGCGCACCAGCACCGGGCCGGCGGCACCGGGATCCGGCACCGCGCCGACCCCCGGGATGCCCAGGCGCGACCCACGGTTGGTGCCCCAGCAACGCAACGATCCGTCCAACAGGACCGCGCAGGTGTGCTCGCCGCCGGCGTCGAGATATCCCGCCTGGAAGGGCCGTGCGTGCGATGATGCCTGCTCGGCGGCGGCAATCGATGTCCACATCAGGCCGGCGCCGACCACGAGGAGCAACATCACGTGGAACCAGCGCAACGGGTGCAGATGCACCGCACGTTGGTGACACGGATGACTCACGAAGCGACTCCCGACGTTGGGACCGATGCCGCACGAGGGTGGGACAAGGGGTCGGCCGATGATGCCACCCCGCAGACGGGTTGATGGCCCTCCGGGACCTCAATTCTGCACAGAGGTTGGGGAAACCTGTCGAGCCTGGTGATACGTCCTGCGACGGCGGCCGACGCCGAGGCCATCGGGCGCATCTACGACGAGGGGATCGCGGGCGGCATCGCCACCTTCGCGACCGGCCCGCACGATGCGCGTGAGCGGCGCGAATGGCTCGCCGCGCGCCCCGACCGGGCGCCCGTGTGGTGCGGCATCATGGACGGCGAGGTGGTGGCGTGGTCGGCCATCGCGCCGTTCTCGCACCGGCCCTGGTACGACGGAGTGGGCGAGTACACGGTGTACGTCGCCGGGAATGTGACGGGGTCGGGCGTGGGCGGGCGCATGCTCGCGGATGTGATCCGCTCGGCACCGGACC
>JBIQJW010000117.1:0-1735 GCA_044507145.1 Actinomycetota bacterium | reverse complement strand
GGGTCGGGCGTGGGCGGGCGCATGCTCGCGGATGTGATCCGCTCGGCACCGGACCACGGCTACTGGAAGCTGGTGGGGATGATCCTGTCGGACAACATCCCCGGGTTGGCACTCGCGCACCGCGCGGGGTTCCGGACCGTGGGCACGCACCGGGCCCACGCTCGCCGCGACGGCCACTGGCGCGACGTCACGATCGTGGAATACCACCTGGAGGAGGACGCCGCGCGATGAGCGCACGTGGACTGCTGGTCCGCACGCAACGCATCGGGTACGCCGAGGCATGGTCGGCCCAGCGGGAACTGGTGGGAGCGCGCCGCGCCGGCCACATCCCGGATGTGGTGTGGCTGCTGGAGCACCCGCCCACCTACACCACGGGCCGGCACGGGACGCGGGCGGACCTGTTCCTGTCCGACGACGCGCTGGCGGCGGCCGGCGCCACCTACGTGGCCAGCGACCGCGGCGGCCAGATGACCTGGCACGGACCCGGACAGACCGTCGGCTATGTCATCAGCGACCTGCGTGCGGGCCGGCGCGTGCGGGGGTTCGTGGAGGCGCTTGTGGGCGCGATGGCCGACGCGTGCGCCATCGACGGGGCGGCCGCCGGCGACGATGCGGTGGGCCTGTATGTGCAGGGGCGCAAGCTGGGCAGTGTGGGCATCCGCGTTACCCAGGGCATCACGTCCCACGGCCTGGCGCTCAACCGCGATCCCGATCTGGATTGGCTGCGCGCGATGACGATGTGCGGAGCGCCCGACGTGGAGCCGACCAGCATCGCCGCGGAGGGCGGCGACCCGGACCGCGCGCGGGTGGACGATGCCCTCGCCGCGGCGCTGGGGGAGCGGCTGGATCTGCGGCTGGAGCCGGCCGCCCTCGCCGACCTCACGACCACCGCCGCACCCTGAGGCACGCGGCGAGCTAGCTCAGGGCCTCCCAGGCCACCAGCACCTCGGCGAGCACCTCGGGCGCGATCGGGCCCGCGCCGGCGTCGTCCAACGCGCGCCGCAGCACGTCGCCGTCCACGTCCAGAGGATCCGCGTCGGGCAGCGCCTCGCGCAGCGCGCGGGCCAGCGTCTCCGGATCCGGCGCGCCGGTCAGAACAGGTTCACGGCCGCCGCGGCCGCGACCACCAAGATCATGCCGCCGTATCCGAGGTACCCGCTCACCAGCAGCAGAACCGCCAGCGCCAGCAGCACGATGGTGAGGACGGCCCATGCGACGCGGGTGAGGCCGCCGGCACCCAGCTCCCAGCCGGAGTCGTGGGGGCGTCCGTCGCGACGCGGCTTGGGTTCGCGGGCCATGCCCGGCACGTTAGCCCCTCCGGCGGCCCGCCGCCGCCGTCCACGCCGATAACCTGCCCCGACATCCGTGACGGCGAAGGAGATCCGCGCATGGCGATCGAGGTGGGGCACGAGGCCCCGGATTTCACGCTCAAGAACCCCGAAAACGAGGATGTGTCCCTCTCCTCGTTCCGTGGCGAGAAGAACGTGGTGCTGGTCTTCTATCCGCTGGCCTTCAGCGGCGTGTGCACCACGCAGCTCTCGGAGATCGGCGCGAACGAGGCGCGGTATGCCGGCGACGACGCCCAGGTGATCGGCGTATCGGTGGACAGCCGCTTCGCCCAGGGCCGCTTCGCCCAGGACCTCGGGCTGCGCGACACGATCCTCCTCGCCGACTTCGAGCCGAAGGGCGCCGTGAGCCGCGCCTACGGCGTCTACATGGACGGGCCCGGGATCTC
>JBIQJW010000116.1:0-7139 GCA_044507145.1 Actinomycetota bacterium | reverse complement strand
GACGGGCGGTCCGTCAGTCCTGGGCGAACGCCTCGCGCAGCGCGTTCTCGTCGGCCTCGCTCAGGTTGGTGCTGATGAGCTCGGCCTCGGTGCCGGAGAAGGCACCCTGGACCCGGTCGATGACCGCGTCGGAGCTGAGCAGGAAGAGCGCCGACGTGCCGGGCGTCACCTTGTCGCGCACCGTCTTGATGAAGTCATCGTCGATGCCCACGTTGGTGAAGTGACCGGCGATCGCCCCGGTCGCAGCACCCACCGCGAGGCCCAGGAGCGGTACGAAGAAGATGAGCCCGAACAGCAGGCCCCAGAATGCGCCACCGAGTCCACCGGCCGCGGTCATGTCCGCCAGCTGACGCGTGTGCGGCTTCTTCTTGCCCTCTTCCCACCGGACCACCGCGGCGTCGTTCACCTTGATCAGGCCCTGCTTCTGGAGGTCCTCGAGGGTGGAGAGGGCGGCGTCCGCGCCCTCGGCATTGTGGAACTTCCACACCGTCAAACTCGACACATGGTCTCCTTTTACCTCGGGGGTCCGCGCTGGTCGCGCCCCTGCGGTGACGTCGGATCGGATGGCGGACCGCTCGGCCGCGGGCTCCATCCCCGGCGGTGCTCACGTCCCGCGGACCGATCCAAACCGCCCGGCGGGCGGCGGTCAACCCCGGGGTGCGCCGAGTGTCCGCGCCACCCGCAGCGCGACCGCCTCCGGGTCGACCATGCCGCGCACCTGCACCCCGAACGCCCGCTCGGGCGTCTCCCACACCAGGGTGGCGAAGCCGCGGCGTGTGCGCACCACGGCGGGTCGGTCGTGCACGCGCACCGACCGCGCCTGCGCCCCACCCGGGTCGGGGCTGGCCAGGGGTCCGGCCGACTGGCGCACGAGCACGCGGGCGCCGTCGGCGGCCTCCCATGCCAGCACCACGGCGGGCGGGGCCGCAGGGTAGGCCTGATCGGGCTCGACATGGGGCCGCCCGGGCGCGAGGCCCGGGGGCATCCAGCCGGGGCGGTCGGGCTCGAACCCCGCCTCGAACGCCGCATCTGCCAGGTCGCGCGCCCAGCGTCCCGCCCCGAAGCCGGCGGCCATGCCGTGGGTGGCGCGCAGGTGCCCGCCCACCGAGTTTCCGTCGAAACGCAGTTCGGAGATACCGACCCGCAGGAGGCGTCCCACCGGCTCGCCGGTGTGGTCGAGCGCGTCGACGGCGACCACCGGGACCCCGTCCGGCACACGGACGGCGGCCAGGCGATCGGCGCCCACCGGTGCCGGCGGCGGGTCCGGTCGGTCCAACAGGACCGGCCGGACGGCCGCGACGCCCTCCGCGGTATGGGTGAGGAGGACCCGGTCCTCGGGGGTCTCGGGGGCGGCCAGCTCCACGACGCTGGCCACCACGGGCCGGAAGCGACTGGGGTTCCCCGGGGGACACGCGACGCGGGCGATGATGCGGCGCCCGGGGACATCGATCCACGCCACGCGGACGCGGGCCGGTTCCCCGGAGCGTGAGACCGCGACGAGCGCCCCCTCCCCCGCCGCCGGCATCACGAGCGGGACCGGGTGCCCCAGAAGCGACTCGGCCACGTCGACCATCGGCCCATCACACCAGCAATCGGGCGGCCGTGCCAGCGCCGGGGCGCGATACTGCGGCCACCGACCCGACCGGGAGGCAGCATGCGCATGACGATCCCCGACGCACACGCCGGAGGTGGCAGGTGAGCGATCCCACCACATTCACCGTGGAGCACGACGGTGTGCTCCTGGACGGTGAGGAGGCGGGCACCGGCTCGCCGGTGCTGCTGCTGCACGGGCTCACGGCGACCCGGCGCTACGTCGTGCACGGGTCGCGCGCCGTCGAGCGCGCCGGCCACCGCGTGGTGGCGTACGACGCCCGCGGGCACGGGGTCTCGTCGCCGGCCCCCGACCCGGCGCACTACACCTACGACCGTATGATCGCCGACGCCGTCGCGGTGCTGGACGCACTCGGCATCGAACGCGCGGCGGTGGTGGGACAGTCGATGGGGTCGGCCACCGCACTGGGGCTCGCCCTGCGCCACCCGGAGCGCGTGTCGTCGCTGGTGGTGATCACGCCGGCCCACCGGGGCCGGCCGAGCAGCCCGCAGGCGCTCGAGCGGTGGGACCGGCTGGCCGCGGCGTTCGAGGCCGGCGGACCGGAGGGCTTCGTCGGCGCGTTGAACTTCAGCATGGACGAGCGCTTCCGTGACACCGTCCGTACCGTGGTCGCGCAGCGGATGGCGCGCCACGAGCACCGTGCCGCGATCGTGGACTGCCTGCGCACCATCCCGCGCTCGGCCGCCTTCGACGGCCTCGACGCCCTCGCCGGCGTGCGCGCGCCGACGCTGCTGGTGGGCAGCCGCGACAGCTCCGACCCGGACCACCCGCTGGCGGTGGCACAGGAGTACGAGCGCCGCATCCCCGATGTGCGCCTGGTGGTGGAGGATGAGGGGCAGTCGCCGCTCGCCTGGCGTGGGGGGACCCTCTCGAAGGAGATCATCGCGCACGTCGACGCCGCCTGAGCGGACCGGGCGGCGTCGAGGGCGCGGCCGGCGCCGGCGGATGCCGGCGCCGCGTGGCGAGGGTTAGCGGCGGATGGTGACGACGCTTCGGGTGACCGCGCGGTTCCCGGCCGCGTCGGTGGTGGTGACGATGGCGCGGGCGCGCATCGGCCGGCGGCTCACGGCGCGCCGAGCGGCCGGCGTGAGGCGGGAGGTGGCCACCAGGGTCCGCCCACCGGGGAGCGTGACGCGGGCGGTCCCGAGCTTGCGGCCGGTGAGCGGGCGGGCCAGGCCGCGCAGGTCGACGCGGACGCGGCACATCTGCTCGGTCGCGGGGCACCTGAACCGCATCGTCACCCGTCCCCGGCGGTCCATCTTCAGGCGCTTGGCGGTGGGCGAGAGCCGCGGCGCGACCGTGTCGGCCGGGGGCGGCGTGGCCGTCACGGTCATCTGCAGGGTCGTGGTGTCCGTGGCGCCGTCCGCGTCGGTGACGCGCAGGCCCACCCGCACGGGCCCGGGCGCGGCGAAGGTGGTCGTGGCGGTCGGGACGGCCGCGGTGTCGGTCTCGTAGGTGCCGTCCCCGTCGAGGTCCCACTCGTGGCGGGCGATCGGGCCGTCGTCGGACGAGTTGGAGCCGTCCAGCACGATGGGCCGGCCGGCGACCGGGGACGGCGGCCGCGTCACGATCACCGCGGTGGGCGCGCGGTGGATCCGCACGCTCGCGGTGGCCGTGCGCTGCGCGCCCAGGTTGTCCGTGACGCGAAGTCGGACCGTGCGCGTGCCGACCGTGCCGTAGGACGTGCTCACCTGGGCGCCGGTGCGCTCGAAGGTGCCGTCGCCGTCCAGGTCCCATGCGTAGGCGGTGACGGCCCCGTCGTCGGTGGAGCCGCCGCCGTCGAACGTGATCCCGTCGCCCACGACCGCGACCGTGCGCGACGTGGCGATGCGCGGGGTGGGCGCGTGATGGCGTCGCAGCAGGTGCGTGGTGGTGGGCGTCGCGCCCCGGTCGTCGGTGACCCGCACGCGGGTCACCACGTTCCCGGTGGTGAGGTAGCGGCGCGTGATCGTGGGCGCGGCGGTGGTCGACTCGAAGCCGGCGACGCCGTCGAGGTCCCACTCGTAGCGCACGATGGAACCGTCGAGATCGCGTGACCCGGATGCGTCGAACCGCACCGTCGCGCCCAGGGCCACGGGCGCGGGGAGCGCGGCCGTGACGGGGGCCACGACGACCGGGCGAGGGACCACCACCGGGTTCGGGGTGGCCGTGAGGGCCGCGCTGGGCAGCAGGTTGATCGGGGGCGGCGGCGGGTTGGGCGGCAGGGCCAGGGCGGGTGCCGCGGCGGCGGCCAGCGCGCCGCCGGTGACCAGCGCCCCGAGGAGGCGGCGCGAACGGCGGGCGGTGGTGCGGCGGGCGGTGCGGATGTCGGTGGCGGTGGTCATCGGAGGGCTCCTTGTGTGGGTGATCGGTGACCGTGCACCCACGCTATGAACGTCCCGCGCGCCGCTCCGTCC
This sequence comes from Actinomycetota bacterium, assembly GCA_044507145.1. Classification (GTDB taxonomy): domain Bacteria; phylum Actinomycetota; class Thermoleophilia; order Miltoncostaeales; family Miltoncostaeaceae; genus JAVJSF01. The sequence goes on along the minus strand of JBIQJW010000116.1, from coordinate 3,131 downwards.
GGGCCGCGACCCCCGCTGTGTCAGGTTCGTGACACAGGCGCCTCGGCCAGGGTCCACACCGCCGCCGGGACGGTCCGGCCCCGCACATCCAGTGCGCCGACCGGCGCCAGGTCGGCCACCGGGGCGACCAGCGCGGCGCGGGTGGCGTCCGAGATGAGGATGGTGTGCGGGGTCTCCTTCGTGAGCGACTGCAGCCGCGCCGCCATGTTGGTGGTGTCGCCCACCGCGGCGTACTCGAGCCGCCGCGACGAGCCGACGTTTCCGGACATCACCGGCCCCGTGGCGATGCCCACCCCCATGGCGAACGGCTCCCCCGGCACCCGGCCCGCGCACCAGGCGTTGAAGGCCACGAGGCGCCGGTCGCGCATGGCGCGGGCCGCGTCGATCGCCCGGTCCGCGTGGTCCCCCTGCTCGATCGGCGCCCCGAACAGCGCCATGATCCCGTCGCCCATGTAGGACACCAAGGTCCCGCCGCGGTCCAGGATCTCGTCGCTCATCTCGCCCAGGTAGCGGTTGAGCACCTCGATCACCAGCTCCGGCGGCATCCGTTCGGCGGCGGTGGTGAAACCGCGCAGGTCCACGAACATCACCGAGCACGTGATCCGCCGCCCGCCCAGGCGCAGGTCGTCGCCGGCGTGCGCGATCACCTCGTCCACGACCGCCGACGGGACGAAGCGGGCGAACTCACGCCGCAGCCGGGCCCGCTCGCGGTCGATCAGCGCCCGGGTGGCCGCGACGCCGCCGAGTCCGGCCAGCACGATCGCGGTGAGCGGCGCGGCGACCGGCAGGATCATCCCGGCCGCGAACGCCGCCTGCGCGATGACGAGGTAGCCGGCGATCCCGGCCACCACGACGAGCACGCCGACCCACACGCCGGGCGGTCGCGCCGCCGCGGCCCCGAGGGCCGCCATGAGGAGGACGCACAGCACCGCGAGCCATGTCGGGGCGTCGGAGAGCGGCTCCCCGTCCAGGAACGTCAGCACCGCGTTGGCGTTCACCTCGGCACCGGACATGGGGGACCCACCGAAGGGCGTGGGATGCGTGTCGCCCATCGTGGTCCCGGTGACGCCCACGATCGCGATGCGCCCGCGGATCGCCCCGGGGTCGGCGGTGCCGGCGAGCAGGTCCTCGTAGGCCACGTGGGTGACGGTGCCCGGCGGGCCGGCGTAGTCGATCACCGCGTCGGTGTCCCCGCGGTCCCGTGGCGCACCGGGCACCGCCCGCGCCGTCGCCGCCGCGAAGGAGACCAGCCCGTCCACGCGCCGGGGCGCCCGCCGCAGGACGTTGTCGGGTGTGGCCGGGAACCCCGCGTGTCCCACCGCGATCCCCGCGTCGGCGAGATCCTCGTCGGCGAACATCACGTCGGGCCCCAGGGCCGGGTCGTGGCGGCCGGTGGCGAGGACGAGGGGCATCGGCATCTCGAACAGCGCCCGCGCGATCGCCTGATCGGCCGCGTCATCGGTGGGCTGCGCGAGCTGGATGTCGTAGGCCACCACCGCCGGACGTGCATCGGCCAGCCGGCGCAGGGCCCGGGCCTGGGTGGCACGGTCGAACGGCCATCGCTCGCCGATCGCCGCCTGCGTGTCCTCGTCGATGCCGACCACCACCACGCGGTCCGGCGTGTCGCGCGCCCCGCGCACCTCGAACCGGGCGTCCACCGTGGTGCGCTCCACGCCGGCGAACGCGCCGGCGCCGGCCAGCGCCAGCACCACCGCCGCGGCGACCGCCGCCACGATGCCGAGCACCACGGCCCGACGGTGACCGGATGTGCGCACGCCGCGACCCTAGTAGATGTCACGGCCGTCACATGCCGGATGTCGCCCCGCGCATGCACGACGACCGCCCGCGCGGAGATACTGCCCCCATGCCCTCCGCCCGCATCCCCCACATCGCCGTCGCGCTCGCCGCCGCGGCCGCCCTGGCGCCGGCCGGCGCCCACGCCGCGGTCACCACCTTCGCCGGCACCACCGCCGGGATGGGCGGCGACGGCGGCCCGGCCGCCCAGGCGCGGCTCACGGCGCCCCAGGGGATCGCCGTCGCCGGCGACGGCGCCACCATCATCGCCGACACCGGCAACCACCGGATCCGGCGCGTCGGCCCCGACGGGACCATCAGCACCCTGGCGGGCGGCGTGGAGGGCCTGGGCGGCGACGGGGGTCCCGCCACCGATGCGAGCCTGGCCGCCCCGGCCGGCGTGGCCGTGATGGCCGACGGCGCCATCCTCGTCGCCGACACCGGCAACCACCGGATCCGACGCATCGGCCCGGAGGGCACGATCAGCACCGTCGCCGGTACCGAGCGCGGGCTGGCCGGGGACGGCGGGCCCGCGGTCTTGGCCCGGCTGGACCGGCCGTGGGCCGTCGCGGCGACCGCCGGTGGTGGGTACCTCATCGCCGACGCCGGCAACGGCCGCATCCGGTATGTGGATGCCACCGGCACCATCACGACCTTCGCCGGCACGGCGCCGGGCCTGGGCGGCGACGGCGGCCCCGCCGCGGGTGCGCAGCTCAACGAGCCCCGCGGCATCACCGTGCTGGCCGACGGCGCGGTGCTGATCGCCGATCAGAGGAACGGGCGCATCCGGCGCGTCGCCCCCGACGGCGGCATCTCCACGGTGGCCGGCGGCGGGCTGCAGTACGCGGGCGACGGGGGGACCGCACGCAGCGCCCTGCTGGCCGGGCCGGCCGCCGTGCTGGCGCTCCCCAACGGCGGCCTGCTGATCGCCGACGCCGGCTCCGAGCGGCTGCGTCGCGTGACGCCGCTGGGCGCGGTGGTCACCGCCGCCGGCGGCACCCGCGGCCTGGCCGGTGACGGCGGCCCCACCGAGGGGGCCCGGTTCCGCGAACCCGGATCCCTCGCCTGGACCCCGGCCGGCTCGCTGCTGGTCGGTGACACCGGCAACCACCGGGTGCGGTCGTTGAGCGATCTGGCAGCGCTGCCGGCGCCCGAGCCGCTGCGCACGGCCGGGGTCGCACCGCTGCGCGGCACCGTCAGCGTCCGGCCTCGCGGGCGGGGCGCGCAGATCCCCGTGCGCGAACCCGACATCGCACCGAATCTCTCCGCCGTGGACGCGCGTGCGGGCACCATCCGTCTGAGCGTCCGCCGGCTCGACGCGACGGCCGACGCGGTGG
>JBIQJW010000115.1:0-7234 GCA_044507145.1 Actinomycetota bacterium | reverse complement strand
GGGCGCCGACTGGGCCACGCAGGACATGGTGATCGCCATCCTCAAGGACGAGGAGGGCCCCATGCGCCAGTTCGAGGGGTACCTGGCCGAGTCCCGCTAGCGTCGGATGCGGGGTGCGCCGCCGGCGGGCGGCGCACCCCACCCCTTACGCGGTGGCCGGATCCGCCTCGGCATCGTCGTCCAGGTGGCCGGCACGCGTCGCCCACCGCTCGAACACGATGGTGCCGAACGGCGGGATGCCGGCCAGCACGGCCAGGACGCCAACCTTGGTGCTCCACCGCAGCGCCGACCACGTCGCCAGGGCCACCACGACGTAGGCCAGGAAGAGCACGCCGTGGAACGGGCCGAAGATCGTGACGCCCAGGTCGTTCTCCACGACCGCGCGCTTGAAGAACATCCCCAGGAGCAGGCCGGTCCACGAGATGGCCTCGGCCACGGCGACGAGCCGGAAACGGCCGGCCGGTGTTCGAAGGGATATACCCACGTGCGCTCTCCTCGGTCGATGGATGTCACCAGCATGACGGTAGACAGACCCGGCGCGCCCCGCCGGCGACCACCCTCCGCCGGGTCCGGTCGGACCGACCCCGGCCCGGCGGTCATGTCTACGCCGTGAACGAGATGCCCTCGGCGGCGAAGGCCGCGGCGAGGCGCCGGCGCAGCTCTCGGCCCACCACCCACTGCTCGCCGGGCCGTGTCTCGACATAGCATGAGACCTCCACGCCACCGCTGCCGAAGTTCTCGACGCCCAGCACCCGGAACGGCCGCGTGATGAGGCTGCGGTAGGGCTCGTCCATCCGCATCTGCTCGGCGACCCTGCGGGCCACCGCGATCACGGTGTCCACGTCCTGGCCGTATGGGACCGGGATGGTGAGCGGATAGCGGGAGTACGTCTTGGTGAGGTTCGTGCTCACGCGCACCTCGCCGTTCGGCACGACATGACGCGCGCCGTCCTCGCCGCGCAGCACCGTGGTGCGCAGGTTCACCGCCTCCACCGTGCCCGAGACCGCCGCCACCGTCACCACGTCGCCCACGTCGTACTGGCCCTCCAGCAGGATGAAGAACCCACCCAGGAGGTCGCGCACCAGGTTCTGCGCACCGAAGCCGAGGGCCACGCCCACGATGCCGGCGGCCGCGAGGATCGGCGCCACGGCGACGCCGGCCTGGCCCAGCGCGGAGATGAGCGCCACGGTCCAGATCACCGCCAGGCACGCGCTGCGCATCACCGATGCCAGCGTCTGTGCCCGGCGCAGCACCTGGGTGGGCGGGCCGGACGCGTGCTCCACCCGCCGGGTGAACCGGCGCACCAGCACGATCGTGACCTGGCTCAGGATGGCCGCGACCAGCACGATCGCGCCGATCTCGATGAGTGTCCGCCCCCAGTCGGGCATGGCTACCCCCTTCCCCTCACCCTGCCCCGGGTCAGATCGACGGGCTGGGCCGGGTGATGGTCGTCGTCGCCGGCTCCGTCACGATCGCGAGCGGCGCGGGCTCGCCCGGGGCGGGCGCGGGTGCCTCCTGTGCCACCGGCGCCAACGCCACCCTCAGCGCGGCACAGGCCACCTCCAGCTCCGCGGCGGTGGGTTCGGCCGTGGTGAGGCGCTGTGCCGCCATCCCGGGCCACGAGAGGAAGCGCAGGCGCCCGCGTGCCCGCAACGCCGCCTGGCGCTGCAGTTCGAAGGCGATCGCGGTGACGATGGGCGCCCCGATGATGCGTGTGGCGATCAGGGCGAAGTAGGTGAACACCCCGGTGATGGCGAGCACCGCGCCGTAGACGGCGATCGACACCAGCGCCGACACCACAAGGAACGATGTCCCGCACCGGGGGTGGAAGCGCGTGAACCGGGCGGTCGACTCGGCCGTGAGCGGGGCGCCGGCCTCGTAGGCCGCGATCGCCTTGTGCTCGGCCCCGTGGTACTTGAGGAGCTTGCGGAACGGCGGCAGCCAGCTCATCACCATGAGCGTGGCCAGCAGGAGCAGCAGCCGGATCATGGCGTCGGCCACGATGAACGCCGCGCCGGTGAGGCCCGCCTCCTTCGCGATCACCACCGGGCCGATACGGAACACGGCCACCTGCAACAGGATGCCCAGCAGGGCCCCGATGCCGACGCCCACCTTGCCCCAGAAGCCCAGCAGCGGCTCCTGCCCGGCGGGGGCTTCCTCGCCCTCGGGGACCGTCTCCTCCCACCGCAGGCGCTCGCCGATGGCCATCGATTTCTGCCCGGTCACCACGGCACTGCGGATCGCCACGACGCCGCGCATCAGCGGCCACCGGGCCCACCGCCCCTTGGGCGGGTGCACGGAGAAGCTCTCCGTCACGATGACCCCGTCCTCCTCGCGACGCACCGCGATGCCCACGCGGTCCGGGGTGCGCATCATCACGCCGCCGGGCAGGGCGCTGCCGCCCACCGTCACGGTGGGGGGTACTGCGGGCACGTGTGGCGATTCGGCCTCGGGGATGTTCATCCTCCGCCGGGGGCAGGACCTGGACCAGTGTAGGGCACGATCACGAAGGCCCTGTGAAGGTTCAGCCGGGTTCCGTGTCGCCGTCGTCGGTGCGCAGGGCCACGGCCAGTTCCACCAGTTGGCTGTCCGCCAGGCCGGCGACCTTCAGGCCCTCCTTCGCCAGGCGGCTGCCGTCGCGGGCCGCCTCCGCCATGCCCAGGCGGGCGACGATCCAGAACACGGCGGTGATCCGGCCGGGGCCGGCATCGCCGGCCACCGCGTCCACGCGTTCGATTCCGGGCATGCGGCGCAGTGCGGCCGACAGGGCGCCGCTGGCGCCGTCGTCCAACCCCGACGGCGACAGCGCGGTGAATGCGACCCGATAGGCGCCCTCGGTCATGCCGGGTCCACCTGCGCTCGGGTGCGTTCCCTGGTCTGCCAGCGCAGCAGGGCCGCGTCGTCGGCGGCGCGATCGAGGGCGTCGAGCGCGTCCACGCGGTGAGCCGGGGCGACCACCGCGTCGGCCACCCATTCCCACAGGCGCCCCTCGCCCACCCGGCGCACCGCGCCGATGCGGTGCCCGGGTGAGGCCTCGCCCATCGCCACGCGAACACCCTCCATCTGAGGGTGGTCGCCCAGCGCCAGCGTCACGCGCCCCTCGGCGTCCAGCAGGTACGGGCCGGCCCCGTCGGAGAGGATCACCGGCAGCACGATCTCCACGAGGAACCGGTCCCACGCGCCCGCGTCGGCGTCCACCAGCGCAGCGCACGCGTCGTCGCCCTCATGCGGGGCCACACCGGGGAAGCGCGCTCGCCCGTCGGGGAACGAGATGGCCCAGCGACGCGTGGTGTCGGCGCGGCCGGCCGGGGCATCGGGTGCCGGCACGAGGTGGATCGCGGCGGAGTCGACGGGCATGCGACGACGATACCCGACCCCGCGACGGTGCCGGGTCAGTCGTCGTCGATCTCCACCGCGACCACCTCACCCGTGGTGGCGTCGACCGTCACCTCGTGGTCGCGGTCGCGCGACGGCTCGTCGAACTGCACCGTCCACACCAGCCGGCCGTCCTCGCGGTCGATCTCGGCGTCGTCCAGATGCCCCGGCGTGCGTCCGTCGGCGATCCGCAGCGCCTGTGCGAGCGTCACGCCCGCGCGCAGCGCGTCCGCCGCGTCGTCGTCGCGATCCTCGCGCTCGCGACCGACGATGCGCCGGCCATCGGCGCTCACATCCAGTTCGTGCGGGCGATCGCCTCCGGACGCGACGGTGATCTTCCAGACCGCATCGTCGTCGTCGTCATCGCGCTCCAGGTCGTACGGTCGCCCGTCCGGCACCGCGGCCGCCGCCGCATCCAGGGCGCGGACCGCCGCGGCGGTCCGGGGTGCGAGGGCCGCGCTCTCGGGTGCTGCCGGCGGCGCGGTCGGAGCAGCCGGCGAGGGAGCGGTCGCCGGATCCGGCACCCCGGTCGTGACCGTGACCGTCGGCGCGGCGCCGGAGTCGTCGTCCGCACCGTCGGTGGAAGACGAACCACAGCCGGCGAGTGCGACGGCGGCGACGGCCCCCATCGCGATGACCAGCACGCTTCGTGAACGCATGCCGGTCACGGTAGCGCGGCCGCCGGTCACCGGGACACGCGCCGTCGGAGCCCCGTCACCGCGGCGCTCCGACGGAGCCGATGAATCGATCACAGACCTCCGGTGACGGTCTTGATCGCATCCTGGATCGCCTTCTTCAATCCGTCACCCACCGCCGGCGCCCACCCCTTGGCAGCCGCCGCGACCGCGGCGATCAGCAGGGTCACCATCACCACCACGCCGACGTACTCCACGGTGCCCTGGCCGCGCCGGTCCTGTGCGCAGCGCTCCACCAGCGCCAGTCCGGCGGCGTGCAACCACGCCGCAAGTGCATACCCCATCGTCGCCCCCTCATCGTGTGTCGAAGCCGTTCGGTCGTCACATGACGCGGGCGGCGCGCGCGCCCGGCACCCCCGGGTGGGCGCCGGGCTCATCGCCCGCCCCCACCCGAGCCGCCGCCACGCCCCAGCAGACCCCGCAGGAGCCAGCGGCGCACCACGATCTCCGCCGCCTCAACGGTCACGTCGGCCGCCACCGTCCCGGCATCCCCGGCCACCTGCACGGCCGCATCGCGCCCAGACATGGCCCTGATCCGGCGCACGTAGGCCCGGAGGGCGTCCGGGTCCACATCGAGTTCCTCGGCCAGCGCCGAGATGACGCCGGGCAGGCTGAGGTCCTCCACGTCGACGCCGCCGACCTGGCCGACGGGATCCTCCACATACCGGTCGACCCGCTCGCGCAGGCGACCCAGATACCCGGCCCCGTATGCCGCGCCCATGTCGCGCACCAGCACCGCCGCCGGTCCGGTGCGATCGACCACCCAGCGCAGTGCGCGCCGCGCCGGTGACTCGTTCGCGGACGCCATCGCCGACAGTGCCGGCAGCGAGAAGCCCACCCGGCCCATCTGTTCGGGAACCGCCCGCAGCGGCGCGGCGACCACGGCGACGACGTCGGGCGGACGCTCGGGCGGGCGCACCACGCTCGCCATCCACGCAGTGACGGCCGCACCGAGGACGGCGACCACCACGATCATGCCCACCCACTCGAGCGCCGCCTCGCCGCGCTGCCAACGTCGTCCCATGCCGCGACGCTATGGCCGGCCGCTGTGGCGACTCAGCGCCGCAATGCGCCGGAAGCGCGCCGGCCCGGCAACACCTCCCGCGCCCGGTCCGGTGGTCCGCAGGCCGTGGGCGCGTCTACACTGGGCCCGCCAGCACCCTCCCGCAAGGAGATCGCATTGAGCGTCATCGAGACCGTGACCGCGAAGGCCGGACGCCTGGCGGGCGATGTTCAGATGTCGCTCCGGCGGGCCCGCGTGGAGGGCGAGCGCCGGCTGCTTCAGCGCCAGCACCGCACGGCCCTCGAGGAGCTGGGCCGGCGTGCCTACGAGTTGGTCCGCGCCGGGGAGCTGCCCGAGGGGCCGCTGTCCGCCGAGATCGCGGCCGTCGAGGGGAAGCTGATCGAGATCGAGGCGAAGGTCACCGAGATCGACGAGATGCGGTCCGACGACGAGCGCGAGACGGGCGACGCCGCCGCGCCCGAGGATCCCTCGCGCGCCGCATTCCCGATGGTGGGCGGCGATCCGCCCGACGAGCGGGCCGAATAGGACCGCCGGCCCGCGGCGGACCGTTGCGGTGGTCCGCCACGGGTGTATCCTGAGGGCGGCTTTTCGCGACCGTCGGGCGGTCGCGGCGTGTGCAAGGAGCTTTCGGCGTGAGAGCCGAGTCCGGACTTCAAGGACACCATCGCTCTGAGACCCCGGCGTGTCATCGCTGTGGGTTGCCGCTTCTCGCTGAGGCGAGCTTCTGCCCGTTCTGTGAACGGTGGCTCGACGAGAGCCGCATCGGCCGTCTGCTCCACCGGCACGGAGCGCCCGCGGCGCGCCCGGACGGCCGAGTAACCGCGAGCCCCACCGAGCGCGCACTGCTCGCCGTGGGCATCGGCGTATTCACGCTCGTCGCCGCGGTCAGCCTCATCTTCGCGCTCACCGCGTAGCCCACGCCCCGCCCGCAACGGAGCCGCCCCAGGGCCGCGCCCGCGCGCGCCCACCATCGGAGGATCACGCCCACATGTCGAAGACCACCCCCGCAGACCGCTTCCAGACCGGTGATGAGGTCACCGGCGACTTCCGGTGCGCCGAGTGCGACCTGCTGATCCACTCGCCGCGCGAGAACGACGGGATCATGTCGCTGCCAGTGTGCCCCCTGTGCGGCTCCGAGGAGTGGCCCCGCCCCTGACGCACGGGCCCGGCCGCGTCACACCGCCGGGAAGGGCGCCACGGCCATCGGCCGCGTCCTTCCCGCGAAAGCCCCGCTACGGCTGCGGTGCCCGCCCCGCGTCGCCGTCGGGATCGGACCGGACGGCCTCGCTGAACTCCTCCACCGACAGCGCGGAGAGGGTCTCGAACTGCGAGCTGCCCCGCGCGGCGAGTTCCGTGGTGATCTTCGCGATCGCCCGGTCGTCGGGCGCCTCGACGATGCTGAGGAAGTCGTAGGGGCCCAGCAGCGCCCACTGGTCCACCACCCGCCCGCCGAGCGCCTCGATCTCACGGTTCACCTCGAGCAGCCGCTCGGGCGTGGTGTGGATCGTCTGCATCCCCTGGGGGCTGAGGGTCGAGAGCAGGAGGAACGTCCGCATGTGCGTGAGTCTACGCCCGATGGGCCGGCGCGTCGGCACCGTCCGGGCGCGCGGGCGGTTCGCACCTGCGCTCTGAAACGATTCTCGCGGCGCCCGCGCCCGCTCTACACTCCGTCTGCCCGACGACCGGACCACCCGAGGTGACCATGCTTCGCGACAGCGACCCCACACCCAACGAACTCCAGCGCGCACTCTTGGAGTACGACCCCACCGCGCTGGAGACGGCGCTGATCGAGTGGACCAAGGAGAACTGGCCGATGGCCGCGCGGTCCATGGTCTACAACCGGGCCGAGGCCGACAAGACCGTGGAGGGCGTGATGGGCCTCCGCAGCGACGACGCGAAGCTGGCCCTGCAGGTGGCGGCGCGCGTCGCCATCTCGGAGCGCGAGCTGGTGTGCCGCGCCATCGCGGCCGTGCTTCCGCAGTGGCTCGAGGAGACCTACGGCCTCACCCCCAAGGGCCGCTAGAAACACCTGAGTGGGGTCCGACCGACGCGGGCCCCACTCCTGCGGCCGTCCGCCGGCTACGGCTGCGGGATCGGCTCCACCGGGTAGCCGGCCGCGATCCAGGCGTCCCAGCCGCCC
>JBIQJW010000114.1:0-7245 GCA_044507145.1 Actinomycetota bacterium | reverse complement strand
GTGATGGCCACGCCGCCCATGTCGCCGGCCTCCGGCGCGCCGATGCGCACGCCCAGGCCGATGTCGGCGAAGTCCCGGCGCAGGATGTTCACCCGGTGCCCCGGCGAGCGCATCCAGGCGCGCACGATCGCCGCCGGCGTCGCCAGCTCGGAGGTCCCCCACGCCAGGTTCTCGCCCATCGTCATGGTGCGCGACGCCTTGGCGTAGGAACTGGACCGCGCACGCGACGCGAACAACGGGCCGCCCGGCACGTCGTGCGCGAAGAACTGCTCGCGGACCATCCGATTCGTGTGCGCCACCGCGAAGCTGTTCAACTGCCGGTTCACCCGCAGCGTCTTCAGGCCCCGGGACGCGCGGACCTTGTTCACCAGGCACACCGTCGCGGTGCCCAGGACCTTGGCGGGGCGCTCGCCCGGCAGCGACCGGGCGTCACGGCATGCCTTGATGACCTTTGCCGGCAGCGCACCCGACACGGCGGGCAGCGCCAGACAGGCCGTCAGGGCGGCGACGAGGCAGGCGACGGACAACCGGCGCACAGGCGCCTTCCGCCGGGTGCGATTCCACATGGGGCACTCCTGGACTCGCGAGCGGGAGACCACCCCATCGGCATCCTGCGGCGGAACTTGAGTGCAATGTGTTGCCGGAGAACGTCGAGCCCATCGTCACGAGGGCCCGGGCGCCGTGATCAGGCCGGCCGCGGTCCTCCCGCCGCATCGCCGTCGGCACCGCGATGCAGATCGCCCACCGTGAGGTGATCCACCTCCAGCCTGGCGATGTGCAGGTGGCCGATGCTGCCGGCGTCGATGCGCAGACGGCGCACCGCCATGCGACCGATCGCAAGCGCGCCGATGGCCAGCGCGCCCACCGCCACGGCGCCGACAGCGATCGCCACAACCGCCCCGGCGCCCAGGGAGAAGCCGCCGGCGGCCGCGCCCGCGACCGCGTGCGCCCCGCCCGGCCCGGTGGCCATCCCCACCGGCACCCGGAACACCCGCACCCCGTCGCACTCGCACGCCATCGCCGCCCCCCGCGCTCGCCCCGGTCCGGATATCGCACCCGGCGTCCATCGTGCCCCATCCGGCCGCACGGCGAAACCTGCGCAGGCGTGGTAGAGATCGCGGATCGCCCGAGCCGTCCCGCACCCACCGCCCGCCGGGGTCGACACGTCGCCTCCGCTGCGACGCCTGTGGCGCTACACGCGCCGCCACCGCGCCCACACCATCTGGGCAATCATCCTCTCGGCGCTCAACAAGGTCTTCGACGTGGTGCCGGAGATCCTCATCGGCATCGCCATCGACGTGGTGGTGAACGAGGACGACTCGTTCGTCCACACGCTCACCGGGATCGAAGGCCGCTGGGGCCAGCTCGTGGCGCTGGCCGGCGTGAACCTGCTGGCGTGGATCGCCGAATCCGCCACCGAATGGGGCGCGTCGCTGCTGTGGCGGAACCTGGCGCAGACCGTGGAGCACGAGGCGCGTATGGACGCCTACCGCCACGTGCAGGATCTCGATCTCGCCTACTTCGAGGACCAGAGCACGGGTGGCCTGATGGCGGTGCTGAACGACGACGTGAACCAGTTGGAACGGTTCCTCGATGTCGGCGCCAACGCCATCATCCTCACCGTGATGAACGTGCTGCTGGTGGGTGCGGTGTTCGTGGCCGCGTCGCCGCTGCTCGCGCTGATGGCGTTCCTTCCGATCCCCGTGATCGTGTGGGGCTCCTTCCTGTATCAGCGCCGGCTGGAGCCGCGCTACCGCGAGATGCGGGCGTCGGTGGGCCGCCTGTCGGGAACCCTCGCCAACAACCTGGGCGGCATCGCCACGATCAAGGCGTTCGCCAGTGAGGACCGCGAGGCGGCCCGGGTGGAGGCCGACTCGATCTCCTACCGGGAGACCAACCGACGGGCGATCCGCCTGTCGTCGGCCTTCGTCCCGATCATCCGGATGGCGATCCTCGCCGGCTTCACGATGACGCTGCTGATCGGCGGGAAGATGACGATCGACGGCCACCTTGCGGTCGGCTTCTTCTCGGTCCTGGTCTTCATGACCCAGCGCCTGCTGTGGCCGCTCACGAACCTGGCGGAGACCTTCGACCTGTACCAGCGGGCGATGGCATCGACGCGGCGCATCCTGGACCTGCTGGCGGTGGAGCGCACCATCCTGCCGGGGGAGCGCGCGCTGCCCGAGCCCGTCGCGGGCGCGGTGGAGTTCGAGGACCTCGGATTCGGCTACACGGACGGCACCCCGGTGCTGCGGGGCCTCGGGATCACGGTGCCCGCCGGCGAGACACACGCTGTGGTGGGCGTGACCGGGTCCGGCAAGAGCACGCTGGTGAAGCTGCTGCTGCGGCTGTATGAGCCCTCGGCCGGGTGCATCCGCGTCGACGGCATCGATATCAGGGACCTGCGCCTGGATTCGCTGCGGGGTGCCATCGGCCTGGTGAGCCAGGATGTCTTCCTGTTCTCGGGCACCATCGCCGAGAACATCGCCTACGGAAAGCCACACGCGTCCACCGAGGAAGTGGAGCGCGCGGCGCGGCTGGCCGAGGCCCACGACTTCATCTCCGCACTCCCGGCCGGGTACGACACGCTGGTGGGCGAACGCGGGCAGAAGCTCTCGGGCGGCCAGCGTCAGCGGCTCTCGATCGCGCGGGCCCTGGTGCGCGACCCCGCGATCCTCGTGCTGGATGAGGCCACATCGGCGGTGGACAACGAAACCGAGGCCGCGATCCAGCGCTCGCTCGAATCGGTCTCGCGCGGGCGGACCACGCTGGTGATCGCGCACCGGCTCTCCACGGTGCGCGGCGCTCATCGGATCCACGTGCTGGAACGGGGTGTGGTGGCCGAGGCCGGCACCCACGACGAACTGGTCGAGGCCAACGGCCTGTACGCCGCGCTGTGGCGCGTGCAGACCGGCGAGCCGCTGCACGACGCCGCCCCGGAGGTGTGACGGGCGCCCGTCGGGCGCCCCGGTCTCAGCCGGTGAGGCGCTCCGAGTTGCCCACCGCGACCAGCAGGCCGCGCTCCTCGTCGATCTGACCGGTCACCACCAGGATGCCCAGGGCGCCGTCGAGGTCGGCCTCGGGGATGTCATCGGCGGCGACGCCCAGACGCTCGGCGAGCTGGGGCACCAGCATCGAGGGCGCCAGCCCTCCCGGGTGTGCCGCGATACACGCCAAGAGCTCGCGTCGCAGGAGTTCCCGGTCGACGGGCGGCTCGGGACGGACGACCTCGAGACGAGGGCGCGGGCGCGGGTCCACGTTCGAATCCATTGCGGCGGAACGCTACCTGCTGCCGGCGGTGTTGCCCACCCCCGGACGGATCACGCAACGCTGCGTGCAGACACCTCAGCCGGCGCCGGTGCCGGGGACGCGACGCGCATCGACACCAGCTCGTACCGGACCGACGCGCCGCAGGCACCCGAGCACACCGGACGCCCCACCTCGTCGGCCCGCGAGCGGCGCACACGCACCTCCAACACGCCCGCCCCGTCGCAACCCAGCGCCACGGTGGCCTCATCGTCGCCGTGACGCAGCACGCCGACGCGCGCCAGGTCGTCCACCGCAGCCCGGCCGGTGGAGCGACGCACCAGGTGCTCGGCCACGCGCACCTCCCAGGGGTCGCCGGCGCGTCCGCGCGACCACTCCAGCGCCAGGTCGCCGCGCTCGTGCACCGCCACGATCGCCGGCAGCGTCGCCGGACCCATGTGGTCGTACAGCAGCGCCTGCGGGAGCACCACAAGGGTCGCGGGCCCCTCTCCATCGCCTGCCCGCGAGATCTCCCAGGTGTCGTCGGGCCGCAGCGCGCGCAGCCCCTGGGCGACCGGATGGGAGCGACGCAGCGGCCGCCGGCCGTCGCGGCCCACGCGGGCCTCCACGGCGTACAGCGGACGCTCGTCACCGGGTCGCGGCTCGCCCAGGCCGTCGCGGGCGATGTCGATGATGCGCCGCGGATCGTCCACCCGCCGGTGGCGCAGCAGCGATGTGCCCCGGCCGGCGTCCACCAGCACGCAGGCGCGCGTTTCGGGGCGGTAGCGTCGCGGACCGCGCCGGATGAGGCGCAGATCCCATCCGGTCTCGCGCGCCCATGCGAGCAGTTCATCGGCCACCGCCGACGGGAGGTCGCTGTCGCGCGGGTCGCGGGATCCCCACGGCCCGGGCTGCTCCACCAGCAGCCAGCGCCGCCGGCGCAGCGGTCGGAACGTGGAATCGGCCGTCTGCATAGATATTAGGCTACCCATACTCACCAAATGATCAAGGCCACATGCCTTGCATTCGGGGGACCGAAGTCCCCGGGTCACGTCAGTGTCGGGCGATGACCAAGCATGTGTTGTGCCCACCGAATCCGAACGAGTTCGAGAGCACCGTCTCCACCCGCACCGCGCGCGGCGTGTCGATGATGTCCAGGACGCCATCGTCATCGCGGTCGTCGACATTGAGGGTCGCCGGCAGCAGGTCGCGGCCGAAGGCGATGAGGGCGGCCGTCAGCTCGATCCCGCCCGCGGCGCCGAGCCCGTGACCGTGCGACGACTTGGTGGAGGACACCGGGCTCCCGGAGACGCCGGCACGCACCAGCGCGCGGATCTCCGCGGCGTCGCCGGCGGGCGTCGAGGTGGCGTGCGCGTTGATGTAGCCGATCTCGTCGGGCGCGAGGCCGGCGTCGGCCAGCGCCTCACCGATGGCCCGGGCCGCGCCCTCGCCCTCCGCATCCGGGTCGGTGAGGTGGCCGGCGTCGCACGTTGCGCCATATCCCACCACCTCGCCGAGGATCCGCGCGCCGCGCCGCAGCGCGTTCTCGCGTTCCTCCAGCAGGAGCAGGCCGGAGCCCTCACCCATCACGAAGCCGTCGCGGGCGCGGTCGAAGGGGCGCGACGCCTCGTGGGCCGGGCGCGTGCTGGAACTGAGCGCGCCCATCTTGAGGTACCCGGCCGCCACCACCGGCGACAACGGCGCCTCGGCCCCGCCGGCCAGCACCGCGTCCGCGCGCCCCTCACGGATCATCGACACGCCCGCCCCCACGGCATCGCTGCCCGCCGCGCACGCGGTGCTGGGCGCCGTGCTGGGGCCGCGCAGACCCAGCGTGCGGGCGGTCGCGGCCGCCGCGCCGTTCGGCAGCGCCAGGGGCACCGAGAGCGGACCCACCCGATCGGCGCCGCGCTCCAGCAGGGCCCGGTGGGCCTCGTATGCCGTCGCCGCGCCGCCGTGGACGCAGCCCACCGCCACGCCGATGCGCTCCGGCGCCAGGCCGGTATCGCCGGCGTCGTCGAGCGCGAGGGCACCGGCCAGCGCCGCCAGCATCCCGGCACGGTCCATCCGCCGCACGTCACGCCGGCCGAAACGCTCCTGCGCGGCTTCCACCAGCCCGTGGATGGGGAACGCCGTGAGATCGCCGATGTGCTCCATGGAGATCCGCTCGGCGCCGGAGCGGCCCTGTGCCACCCCGTCCCAGAGCGCCTCGCGACCCAATCCGAACGGCGTGACCGCCCCCGCGCCGGTGATGACCACCCTTCGCCGCGCCTGTGCCGCCATGGGCGTCCGTGCTCCTCGTCTCGCCACCGGGTTCGCACACGGTACGCGACGACACCGACGGCACAAACGCCACTCGCGCCACGGCGACAGATCGGTCATCCTCTGCGCGGTTCGGAGGACGACCGGGGTGGCCCGGAAAGGAGCGCGGATGGCCATGGATGAGGCGCGGGCCGGGCAACCGGTGGAGTACGGGTTCGGCACCCGCCCGGTGGCCCGTTCGGAGTCGCGGGCGGTGTTCGGCCAGACGATGTTCCTGGTGGCCGTCTCCCTGGGGTTCCTGGCCGCCGGCGCGTGGCTGGGCCGCGACCTCTCGTGGGGCTGGGCGATCGCCTCGTGGGTGGGCGCCTTCATCCTGGTCATCGCGATGAGCTTCAGCCGCAAGGCCGGGCGCGGGCAGGTGGGGATGGCCCTGCTCTTCGGCGTGGGGGTCCTGTTCGGCCTCGCCCTCGGACCGACGCTCGCCGAGTACGCGTCGGCTCCGGGCGGCGCGGAGCTGATCGCGCAGGCCGCCGGGCTCACCGCCCTGTTCATCGCCGGCGCCGGCACGGTCGGCTACCTCACCAAGCGTGACCTCAGCGGGCTGGGACGGATCTGCCTGTTCGCGCTGCTGGGCCTCATCGCGTTCGGCCTCATCGCGATGTTCGTGTCCATCCCGTACGCGAACATCATCTACTGCGTCGCGGGCCTGGTGATCTTCGCCGGCTACACCGTCTTCGACTTCTGGCGGCTGCGCCGGGCGGGTGAGGACGACGTCCCGCTCATCGCGCTCAGCATCTTCCTCGACGTGGTGAACGTCTTCCTGCTGATCCTGAGCCTGCTGGGCAACAGCCGCTGAGACGGCTCGGGTCCGTCGGGACCGCGGTCGCCGTCAGCGGCCGCGCGCCCGACGGGCCCGCATGAAATCCAGCACCGCGGCGCCCTCGGTCGCGGCACCGTCGTCGCCGGCGCCGCGGCGCGGCAGGCGCCGTGGCAGGGACCGCAGCGCGTCCAGCGCGCCGGCGAGCTCGGTCTCGCTGAACCCGCGCGCGTCCTCGGGACTCTCGGCTCGCCCCCACTCGGCCACCAGGGCCTCGCCCAGCGAGCGCAGGCGGTACTCACCGGCGCCGTCCACGCTCACCAGCCCCACCATGTCGTCGGCCGCCAGCGCCGCCGCCACCGCGCGGTAGCCGCGCTCGTGCCCCGGCTGCGGTGTGAGCACCGTGACCCCGGCGGCCGGCGGACCTTCGAGGAATGCCTCGATGCAGGCGGAGACGTGGGCCCGCGCATCGGTGGGCCAGCCGTCTGGCGCGGTGCCCGCGGCGACCACGCGCAACGCCATGTCGCCCACGCGGATCGGGGCCGTCCAGATGTCGTTCGCGTCCACTGACATGCCGTCAGGGTAGGCGTCCCCTCGGACGGATCAGCACCGCCCTGCAGGAGCGCCGGTCACCGCGACGAAACGCGTCTGAGGCGCCGTCGCGTCAGCTAGTGTCGCCCCGTCCCTCCCGGTCCCGAGGTCCGCCCGAGTTGCCCAGTCACCGCCGTCGCCGCCGCCGTCGCCCGCCGACGTGGCTGTTCATCATCGGCGCGCTCACGGTGCTGGTCGCGGTGGCGTGGGTGGTGCGCGAGAGCCCGACGATCGCCACCGGGGGCGACCCGGGCACCACGGTGGCGGCGTCGACGACGACCACAACAGCCGCCCAGACTCGGACCGCGCCGGTGGTGACGCCGGAACGGCGC
>JBIQJW010000113.1:0-7342 GCA_044507145.1 Actinomycetota bacterium | reverse complement strand
TGCGCGATCTCGTGGACGCCGGCCAGGTGCGCCAGCTGCTGCTGCCCCAGCTCGACGTCGCCGCCGCCCCGGCGCCCCTGGCCACGGGCGTGAAGGCGTCGCCGGGCGCCGCGGTGGGGGCCATCGTGTTCACCGCCGACGAGGCCGAACGCCGCGGCCAGGCCGGCGAGCACGTGATCCTGGTGCGCGACGAGACCACCCCGGACGACTTCCACGGCATGGTCGCCGCCCAGGGCATCCTGACCGCCCGCGGCGGGAAGACCAGCCACGCCGCCGTGGTGGCCGTGGGGATGGGGACGCCGGCCGTCTGCGGCGTGAGCGAGATCTCGTTCATCGACGCCGCCACCGTCGAGATCGCCGGAACCCGCTTCCGCGAGGGCGACCGCATCACGATCGACGGCACGGGCGGTGGCGTGTACGCCGGCGACGCCCCGCTGCTGCCTCCCGATCCGGACAACCCGCACCTGGCGCGCATCCTGGAGTGGGCCGACCGGGTCCGGACGATGGCCGTGCGTACCAACGCCGATACCCCCGAGGATGCGCTGCGTGCGCGTGAGTTCGGCGCCGAGGGCATCGGCCTGTGCCGCACCGAGCACATGTTCCAGGGCGAGGACCGCCTGCCGATCGTTCGGCGCATGATCATGGCGGACGGCGAGGAGGCGCGGCGAGAGTTCCTACACGAGCTGCGCGAGTTCCAGGAGGAGGACTTCCGCGGCATCTTCCGCGCCATGGCGGGACTGCCGGTGACCATCCGCCTGCTGGACCCGCCGCTGCACGAGTTCCTGCCCAGCCTCACGGAGCTCTCGGCGCGCGCCGCCGTGGCCCGGGCCACCGGGGTGGCCGACGCCGAGGCCGTGGAACAGCTCGGCCGCGTGGAGCAGCTGCACGAGGTCAACCCGATGCTGGGCACCCGCGGGTGCCGCCTGGGGATCGAGTGGCCGGACGTGTACCGGATGCAGGCGGCGGCGATCATGCGGGCGGCCGCGGATGTGCTGGCCGAGACCGGCAGCGCGCCGCAGGTGGAGATCATGATCCCGCTGGTGGGCTTCGAGGAGGAGCTGCGGCTGATGCGCGACCAGGTGGTCGACGTGGCCGAGCTGGTGAAGCGCGAACGCGGGGTGGACATCACCTACACGGTCGGGACCATGATCGAGCTGCCGCGCGCGTGCATGGTGGCGGGTGAGATCGCGGGCCACGCCGACTTCTTCTCGTTCGGCACCAACGACCTCACCCAGACCACGCTCGGCTTCTCCCGCGACGATGCCGAGACGAAGTTCCTGCGTCACTACCTCGAGACGGGCGTGATCCCGTTCAACCCGTTCGAGAGCGTCGACGTGGCCGGTGTGGGCGGTCTGGTGCGGATGGCGGTGGCCTCCGCGCGCGAAGCGAAGCCGGGTATCAAGCTGGGCGTCTGCGGCGAGCACGGCGGCGACCCGGACTCGGTCGCGTTCTTCCACGGGGCCGGCCTGGACTACGTCTCGTGCTCGCCCTTCCGCGTCCAGACGGCACGGATCGCGGCGGGCCGCGCGGTGCTCGGCGCCGTCTAGACCGGCCTGATCCGGGGCCCGGACGGACACGTCCCGGCCCCGGTGTACCATCGCTCACGGTGCGCGAACGAGGGAGGCGGATGACCCCCGGCGAGGATCGGCTGCAGAGCCTCGGCGATCTGATGGCGTTGATCGTGGAGGGCTGGCGTATCGAGCGGATGTTCTACGCCGATCGGATACCCGGTGGTGCCACGCCGGCCGCGTACTTCGACCTGACACGGCGCGGCGAGGCCCCGCTTCGGGTCCACGTGCCGGCCGACGGGCGGGTGTTCTCGCACCAGGCCCTGGTCGCGCTGTTCCGTGAGAGTCCCCACGTGTGGAAGTACCGCTCGCCCGAGGCCGCGCCGCCGCAGGAGATCCCCGCCGAGCCGACGTGGGCCGAGCGCCCGGACCGGGTGCCGCACCGCTCCGCGTTCCGTCCCACCACGCTGCGGCGCGTGGTCGCCGTGAACCAGACCCAGTGCGTGGACGATCTGCACGTCGCGCTCACGGCGCTGGAGTGCCACGAGAACGGCGCCCGGCTGCGGTATATGGCGCACGCCTCGGACGCCGTCACCCGGCGCCAGATGGCGCTGCTGGACGTCGCCGTGGTCGACGACCTGGGCCGGCGCTACACCGTCGATCCCGGCGAGAGCACCGCGGAGGGCAACCATCTGGCCGGAGCCCTCACCATCGCGCCGGCGATCGGCGACGACGTGCGGCGGCTCACGGTGACCGTGGGGACGCTCACCGACGGGGATGGGGAGGGGCTGCGGGCGCTCGGCCCGTGGGTGTTCCCCATTGTGCTGCAGGGGTGAGCACGTCCGGCCCCGCACTCCCGCGCGAGCCCGCGCTGGGGCCCCGGGGCGCGCGCGCCGCCGATGCCCGCCGGCGCGTGGACGAGGCGCCGTGCCCGTATCGCACGGCCTTCCAGCGCGACCGGGACCGCATCATCCACAGCAAGGCGTTCCGGCGCCTGAAGCACAAGACGCAGGTCTTCGTGTCGCCCGAGGGCGACCACTACCGCACCCGTTTGACACACACGCTGGAGGTTGCCGCGGTATCGCGCACCGTCGCGCGGGCGCTCGAGCTGAATGAGGATCTGGTCGAGGCGATCGCGATGGGCCACGACCTCGGCCATGCGCCGTTCGGTCACGCCGGCGAGGCGGCGCTGGACCGCGTGTTGACCGAGCGCCACGGCCGGCGCTTCGAGCACAATGTCCAGAGCCTGCGCGTGGTGGAGCATCTGGAGGGCGACGGGCGGGGGCTCAACCTCACCGACCCGGTGCGCGACGGCATCCTCAACCACACCGGCGCCGGGCGGCCCGCGACGCTCGAGGGGCAGGTGGTGCGCCTGATGGACCGCGTCGCCTACGTCAACCACGACATCGACGATGCGCTGCGCGCCGGCGTCTTGGCGCCGGACGAGCTCCCCGCCGGACCGGTGGCCGTGCTGGGCGCGACCACATCCCAGCGGCTCACCACCCTGGTGGGCGATGTGGTCGAGGCCAGCCGCGACGCGGACCGCATCCGCCAGTCCGACGAGGTGGGCCGCGCGTTCCTCGCGCTGCGCCGGTTCATGTTCGGGCGGGTGTACCACCGTCCGCCGGCGAGTGACGAGGCGCAGCGCGGGGAGGGGGTGGTGCGTGCGCTCTTCCTCTGGTTCAGCGAGCACCCAGAGGTGCTGCCGCCCACACACGAGACCGACCCGGTCACGCGTGTCGCGGATCGCGTCGCCGGCATGACCGATCGGTACGCGCTGCGCGTGTACCGTGACATCTTCCTGCCGCGTGAGGGGCCGATGTCGCCGCGGCCCCTCACCCCCGGGGGCTGATCAGCCTGCGGCGGCCACCCCGGCGCCCACCGGGCAGCTCACACCGGTGCCGCCCAGGCCGCAGTAACCGTTGGGGACCTTGTGCAGGTACTGCTGGTGGTAGTCCTCGGCGTAGTAGAACGGGCCGGCGGCCTGGATCTCGGTGGTGATGGGGCCGTAGCCGGCCTCGCGCAGGCGCGCCGCATAGGCCTCCCGCGAGGACTCGGCGGCCGCGCGTTGGGCATCGGAGTAGGTGTGGATGGCGGAGCGGTACTGCGTGCCCCGGTCGTTGCCCTGACGCATGCCCTGCGTGGGGTCGTGCGCCTCCCAGAAGGCCGCCAGCAGTTGGGCGTAGGTGATCCTGGACGGATCGAACACCACCAGCACCGCCTCGGTGTGGCCGGTGCGCCCGCTGCAGACCTCCTCGTAGGTGGGGTTGGGGGTGATCCCGCCCGAGTACCCCACGGCGGTGCTCACCACGCCGGCCAGGCGCCAGAAGACGCGTTCCGCACCCCAGAAGCAGCCCAGGGCGAACTCGGCCGTCTCGGTGCCGGCGGGGAACGGCGGGCTCAGCGGCGTGCCGAGGACCGCATGGCGCTCGGGCACCGGCATCGGCGTGCTGCGGCCGGGGAGCGCGGAGTCCCGGTCCGGCAGCTGCCACGGCTCGGACGACCGGTCGAACAGCCCCACGATGTGCTCCTCCCGCCGGTTCACTGACCCACATTCCATGTTAGACGCACGCGCAAGGCGTGACCTCCGGCCTCGTATGCTCTGGCGGTGGCACGCATCAGGGACGAGAGCATCCAGGCGGTACGCGACGGAGTGGATCTCGTGGACCTGGTCCGTGGGCGTGTGGCGCTGACCCGCCGCGGAGGGCGCTGGGTGGGCCGCTGCCCGTTCCACGAGGAGCGCACCCCGTCATTCAGCCTGCTGCCGCCCGACGCGCGCCGCTACTACTGCCACGGGTGCGGGGCCACCGGCGACGCGTTCGACTGGATGCAGCAACAGGAGGGCGCGGCGGGGTTCAGCGAGGCGGTCATCGCCCTGGCCGAGCGCTTCGGGATCGACATCGCCTACGCGGAGGAGTCCCCCGGGGAGGCGGCGGCCCGCACGGCGCGTGAGGCCCGCGCCGCGCTGCTGGAGCGGGCCGCGGCCTACTACGCCGAATACCTCTGGCGGGCGGCCGATGCCGAGCCCGCGCGCGAATACCTGGCCTCACGGGGCATCCGGGAGGAGCTGATCCGTCGCTTCCGCATCGGCTACGCGCCGGCCGACGGCGACAAGCTTTCGCGCAGCGCGCTGGCCCACGGCTTCACCCGCGACCAGCTCGAGCAGGCGGGACTCGCCCGTGCGCGTGGACGGCGTCTGGCCGACTTCTTCCACGGGCGCATCACGTTCCCGATCGCCGATGCGCGCGGCCGGGTGCAGGGCTTCGGGGCGCGCACGCTCGACCCGAACGAGCGGGCCAAGTACGTCAACTCGCCCGAGGGGCCGCACTTCCAGAAGCGCCACCTCCTGTTCGGCCTGGCCGAGGCCCGGGCCACCGCCGCCCGTGAGGGGCGCGTGGTGGTGGTGGAGGGCTACACCGACGTGCTCGCCCTGGTCGACTCGGGCGTGGAGGCGGCGGTGGCGTGCATGGGCACGTCGCTCACCCCCGAGCAGTTGCGGCTCCTCAACCGCTGGGCCGGCGAGGTGACGCTGTGCTTCGACGGCGACCGGGCGGGGCAGCAGGCCGCGTGGCGCTCGGTGGAGGCGTCCCGCGGGATCCCGCTCACCTTCACGGCCGTGAGCCTGCCTCCCGGGCGCGATCCGGGCGACATCGCCCGCGATGCGGCCGGTCGAGAGGAGCTGGCGCGGCTGATCGGAGCACCGGAGCCTCTGGTAGGTTCCCTCATCCGCGCGAGGATCGCGCGGACCGGTCGCTCTCCGCGGGAGCGTGAGGAGGCGCTCGAGGCCGTTGCCGGCCTGTTGCGCCATCTGCCTGATGCCTCCGTCGAGAAAGACGAAGGGGTACGTGTGGCCGCGGGTCTCCTTCAGCTGTCGCCTGCACTCGAAGAGCGCCTGCGCGCGTCCTCACGGGAGGCGGGCGCCCGGCGCCGGGGCGCGCCGCAGCAGACGCCCGCCGCCGCTGCGCCCCGCGCCGCCTCGCCGCAGGAGGTGCGCGAGCGCAGCTTCCTGGCGATGGCGGTGGCCCTGCCCAGGGAGGCCGGGGATCAGTTGCAGAGCCTGCCGCCGGACGCGTTCATGGTCGATGAGCATCGGCGGGCGTTCGAGCTGCTGCGCGCCGGTGAGGCCGACCCGGAGCGATGGCCCGACGAGCTGCGTTCCCTGTCCGCCGCCCTGCTTGCCGAGGCCGCGACGGGCACTCCCACCCCGGCGGTCCTGCGCGAATGCGCCGACCGGCTGCGCCTGCCGGTGCTGCGGCGCCACGCGGCCGATCTGCGCGAGGCGGGCGACGAAGAGGGCAGCCTGCGCGCGCTGGATCTGGCCCGACGGGTCGAGGCCTCACTGCGGGGCGACCTGTGATGGTCCTGGCCGGCGCGGCCGGCCGGACGGCGCGGCGGGTCGTATGAACACCTTCGCGTCGGTCAGCGGTCTGGAGGATGTGCAGGCGCTCATCCAGGAGGGGCGCGAGCTGGGCGGCGTCTCGCTGGGCCGGGTGGCGGATGTGGCCGAGGCCGCCGACCTCTCCGAGGCGCAGCAGGAACGCCTGCTGCAGCTCTTGGCGGAGCTGGGCATCGAGGTGCACAACGACGCGGTCGAACAGGCCGCCGCGCCGCGCCTGGATCTGTCGGTGCGCGCCCCGTCGAACGACCCGGTGCGCATGTACCTGCGCGAGATCGGCCGGGTGCGGCTGCTCACCGCCGCGGAGGAGGTCTCGCTGGCTCGGCGCATCGAGCGCAACGACATGGGGGCCAAGGCCGCGCTGATCGAGGCGAATCTGCGCCTGGTCGTGTCGGTGGCCAAGCGGTACGTGGGGCGGGGCCTGGCGCTGCTGGACCTGATCCAGGAGGGCAATCTCGGGCTCATCCGGGCCGTCGAGAAGTTCGACTACCGGCGCGGCTACAAGTTCTCGACCTACGCGACGTGGTGGATCCGGCAGGCGATCACCAGGGCGATCGCCGACCAGGCCCGCACCATCCGCGTGCCGGTCCACATGGTGGAGACCATCAACCGCCTGTCGCGCGTCCAGCGCCAGCTGCTGCAGGATCTCGGACGCGAGCCCACGGTTGAGGAGCTCGCCCGCGAGACCGACATGAGTCCGGACCGGGTGCGCGAGGTTCAGAAGGTGGCCCAGGAGCCGGTGTCGTTGGAGACGCCGGTGGGCGAGGACGAGGATTCCGAGCTGGGGGACCTGATCGAGGACGCCGGCGCGCCGGCCCCACCGGAGGCCGTGTCGCTGCTGCTGCGCCGGGAGGAGCTCGACGCCGTCCTGGCCCAGCTCACCGTGCGCGAGCGGAAGGTCCTGGAACTGCGCTTCGGCCTGTGCGGTGAGGAGCCGCGCACCCTGGAGGAGGTGGGACAGCGCTTCGGGGTCACCCGCGAGCGCATCCGCCAGATCGAGGCCAAGACGCTCACCAAGCTGCAGGGGCAGCGGGCGAACCACCGCCTGCGCGAGTTCCTGGAGGAGTAGCGGCCCGGCGGGCCGGGCGGGTGGTCAGCCCGGCGCGATGAGCGCCCCGGCCTCCGCGCGCCGCCGTGTGCCGGCGACGGTCACCACGCAGCGGGCCCGAAGCGGCGCCTGACCGGTCGAGGCCTCCGGCAGCCGCGGCGCGGGGCCCAGCCAGGCGATCTTCGGAGCCGGGCCCAGGAGCGCGGCCCGCTGACCCCACACCAGAAGACGGGCGATGGCGAGGGCCCCGGCGCTGACGGCCGACGGCCGCCCGCGGCCGGCCACATAGGCACGGTGGGCGGCCACGCACGCCGCGAGGCTGAGCGCGTCCGGCGCACCCTCGTGGTCCAGCTCGAGGCATGGGGGCACCCCCTCGGGCTCCGCGCCGCC
>JBIQJW010000112.1:0-7346 GCA_044507145.1 Actinomycetota bacterium | reverse complement strand
CCACCAGCGCGTAGCCGGCGTCGTCGGTCATCCCGGTCTTCACGCCGTCCGCCTCGGCGTACCGCTCCAGCAGCAGGTTCTGGGATGTGAGGGTGCGCGTGCCGACGCCACCGGGGCCGGGGATCGTGGCGGTGTAGTGGCCGACCACCTCGCGGAACAACGGATCGCGCATCGCCACGCGCGAGAGCGCGACGAGGTCGCGCGCGCTGGAGTGGTGGCCCGGCGCGTCCAGGCCGTGAGGATTGGCGTAGCTGGTCTGGGTGAGGCCGAGCTCCCGCGCCCGCCGGTTCATCAGGGCCACGAACTCCTCCTCGGAACCCGCGATGCCCTCGGCCAGTGTGATGGCGGCATCGTTCCCGCTGGCGACCATCAGCCCGGTGATGAGGTCCCGGACCGTCAGGGTCTCGCCGGCCTGCAGGTAGGCCGTGGAACCGCCGATCAGCGCGGCGCGGTCCGGCACCGTGAGCCGGTCGTCCAGGTCGGCGTTCTCCAGCGCGATGAGCGCCGTCATGATCTTGGTGGTGCTGGCCATCGCCACGGGCTGTTCGGCCGATCTCGCGGCCAGGGTCTCGCCGGTGGCCGGGTTCACCAGGATGTATGAGGACGCCGCGATCTCGGGTGGCTGGCCGACGGCGCGGGCCTGGTGCGGCACGAGCGCAAGGAGCAGGGCGCACAGCAGCGCCACTGCGGCAGGCAGGATCACGTTCGCGGCGCGGCGGAGCACCGGCGGATCCTAGCGGGGCGGCCGGAATCCCCGATGCCGCGCGGGCGCATCCGGCCCGACCCGTATGCCACGTGAGCCGAGCCGTCGCGATCGCCGCGCTCCGGGCCGGGCGTCGCCGATCGTGGTTAACGGGTGTAAGCTGCCCCGGCGGTGTGACCAACGGGCGCCGGCGTCGATGCGCCGGCACGAGCGGGGGGCGTGGTGGTGGGCGAGTTCCTGGGCCTGGCGAAGGTGAAGATCCAGCGCGAGCAACCGGGCGTGCGGCGCGCGACGCTCCACGCGACCGGCGAGCAGATCATGTTCGGCGTCCCCGGCTTCCAGGGCGACTGGTACAAGTTCCCCGCGGACGGCCCGATGCGTGCCCACGGCGGCACCTTCGACATCCTCACGGCGACGGTGTGCGCCTGCCTCACCAGCACGCTGGGGGGCGCGCTGACCGCGCGCGACGTGTCCGTGGAGGGCGACCGCCTGGGCGTGGAGGGCGAGGGCACCATCGAGATCGTGGACGGCGTGATGGTGCTGACCGCCATCCACGTGCGGTACCGGCTGGTGGCCGACCCGGCCAAGGAGGACGCCATCATGCGCGCCCACACCCACCACATCCCGGCGTGCGGGGTGGCCAAGTCGGTGATGGCGGCGATCGCGATCACCTCCGAGATCGAGCTGGTCCCCGAGGAGTCGGGCGCCCCCGTCTGACCGGTGCGCGCGGGGCCGCCGGCGGGCGGCGGCCCGGCCGCGTGAGAGAGTACGACCCGACAATGCCGAGTCCCACCGTGTCGATCCCCATCGCGGAGCCCGCGCCCTGACCACCGCCGCCGACCAGTCCCCACGTCGCCGCCGCCCGACCGTCCGCGATGTCGCACGGGCCGCGGGCGTCTCGGTGGCCGTCGTGTCCTACACCTTCAACCGCCCCGAACGCGTGGCCAGTGCCACCCGCGAGCGCGTGCTCGCCGCGGCGGCGGCCATCGGCTACAAGGGGCCCGACCCCGCGGCCCGCGCCCTGCGGCTGGGCCGCCACGGTGCCATCGCGCTGATGGCGCCCACCTCGGTGGAGCAACTGCTGTCGGACGGTGCGTTCGCGCTGATCGGCCGGGGACTGGCGGCCGCCTGCGACCGCGCGGGGATCTCGTTGGTGCTCTCCAGCCGTCGCGACGCGGGCGTGGACGGTGCGGTGCTGCTGGGATCCGCGGCGGCCCGCTGGAGCGGGGTCGCGCCGGCGGTCGTGGTGGGCGACGCCGACGCCGAGGTGGAGGGGCTGCCCCTGGTGCGCGCGGACGTCGCCGCGGGGGCCGCCGCCCTGACCGCCCATCTGGCGGCCACCGGCCACCGGCGCCTGGCGATCATCACCGCCGACGGATGCGGGGAACGCCTGGAAGGCCTGCGCGCGGGCTGGGGCGACGCCGGCCCCGTGCACGCCTACGAGGTGCCGATGCCCACGCGGGTGAACGGCGAGGCCGCCGCCCGCACCGCACTGGCAGAGGCGGAGCGCCCGGACGCCATCGTGGGCGTCCACGACGAGCTCGCGCTCGGCGCCCTGGACGCGATCGCCTTCGCCGGACTCGAGGTGCCGCGCGACCTCTCGGTCGCGGGGATGGACGACCTTCCGCTGTCGGCCTCGGTGAACCTCACCAGCGTGTTCGTGCCCTACCGGCCGATGGGCGACCTGGCCGGCGGGATCCTGGCCGCCGCGCTCGAGAGCGGACCGGCCGCGCCGCCGCCGCCGCTTCCCACGTCACTGACCCTGCGCGCCAGCACCGCGTCCCGGCCCGCCTGACGGTTCAGGCCCCGGCGGCCACCGCCCAAAGCGTGGCGCGCAGGTCCTCGGCGGCGGCGCGCGGGTCGTCGGCGTAGATGATCGAGCGGCTGGCCGACACCAGCGCCCCGGCCCGGTTGCCGGCGAACGCGGGCCCGAGATCCTCCGGCCGGCCGCCCTGAGCGCCGACGCCGGGGATGAGGAACACCTGGTGCGGCATCAGCGCCCGCAGGGCCGCCATCCGCTCCGGGACCGTGGCACCGACCACGGCGCCGACGGCCGACAGGCCCGAGTCGTCGACCGAATCGGCGCCCCACTCCGCCACAAGGCGGGCGATCTCCTCGTGCCACAGGCGACCGTCGGCCAGGCGCAGGTCCTGGGTCTGGGCGGCACCCGGGTTGGACGTGCGCACCAGCGCGAACAGCCCGCGCCCGCCGGCCTGCGCCGCCTCGACGAACGGCGCCACAGCGTCGCCGCCCAGCGATGGGTTGACGGTGAGCGCGTCGATGGGCGGGCGCAGGAACGCCTGTGCATAGGCGCGACTGGTGACGTCCACGTCACCGCGCTTGGCGTCGGCGATCACCAGCAGGCCGGCATCGGCGGCCGCGGCGGCGGTCTCCTCGTACTCGCGCCACCCCTCGGCGCCGAACCGCTCGAACGTCGCGAGCTGGATCTTCGCCGCCACACAGGCCGGCGCCGCCGCCGCCACCACACGCCGGCAGAACGCACCGGCGCCCGCGGCCCCTCCCGGGACGCGTGCGGGATCGGGGTCCAGGCCGATCACCACCTGGCTCTCGCGCGCGGACACGGCGGCCGCGAGGCGCGACCCGAACGATGCGGTGGACGTCATAGGAGCAGGCTTCTCCAGAGGGGGAGGGTGATCGTGCACAGGAGGGTGGTGATGGCGACCGCGCCGGCGAGCACGTCGCCGCGCACCCCGCCGCGCACCCCGAGGACGAGCGACATCATCGCAGTGGGCATCGCCGCCATGATCACCACGGTGTTGAGGACGTCACCGCCCAGGCCGAGCAGCCGACCCACGCCGTATCCGATCAGCGCCGCCAGGCCCAGGCGCACCACCACCGTGTAGGCCATCTCACGCCACACGCGCGCCAGGCCGCGCACCTCCAGCATCAGCCCGCCGTAGAGCATCGTGAGCGGCAGCACCGCCGCCGCCATCATCTCGAACGGCCGCTCCACCATCGCCGGCATCTCGTGGACGCCCGCCAGGTTGAACGCCAGGCCGGCGACGAGCGCCAGCGTGGGCGGCAGCAGCAGCGCCCGGCCCACATCCGCCAGGCGGACCCCCGGGGCGCCCTCGGCCCGCCCGAAGTGGTGTGCGATCGCCACCGTCGAGGTCCAGGTGATGAGCGCGGTGGCCAGGGCGTCGTACATCACCGCCGCGGGCTGGGAGAACCCGGGGCCCGACGCCGCGATGAGCGGCAGGCCGAAGAATCCCGTGTTGCCCACCGCCGTGGCCAGGATGAGCGCCCCTGCCCGCGGCCGCTCGATGCCCCGGATGCGCGCGACGCCCCACGTGAGGGCCACGAGCACCCCGTGGATGATGAGGGCCGCCACCGGCACCAGCAGCAGCGACGCATGCAGGTCGGCGCGCAGGATGATCAGGAACACCAGCGGGGGCAACGCCAGGTGGATCACCACCTTGACGAACACATCGCCCTGCTCGCGCCGGATCAGCCCCGTGTGGCGCGCGAATGCCCCCACCAGGATGATGAGCAGCGCTCCGACGGCCGTCTCGGTCACGGATGCACGCTACAGCCCCCGCCCCGGGCCACGCCGCCGCGCGGTGACGCGCGCCGGTGCATCTTCTAAGGTCGGCCGATGACCACCACACGCGATCCCGGTGATGTCGCCGCCCCGCTCGGCGCGATGAACGAGCACGGGTGGGACTCCCCGGACGAGCCGCGGTACAAGCCGATCGAGAGCTACGGCCTGATCGGCGATCTGCGCTCCGCGGCGCTGGTGGGCCGCGACGGCGCCATCGACTGGTTCTGCCCCCGCCGGTTCGACAGCCCGAGCATGTTCGCGGCGATCCTCGACGCCGACCGCGGCGGGTCATTCCGCATCGCCCCCGAGGCACCGTGCCGCACCAAGCAGATGTACCTGCCCGACACGGCCGTCCTGCTCACGCGGTTCTACACCCACGAGGGCGTCGGCGAGGTCACGGACTTCATGCCCATCGAGGCCGAGCCGTGCGCCGTGGTGCGTCGGGTGGACGTGGTGCGCGGCAGGGTCGACTTCCGCATGGCCTGCCGGCCCGCGTTCGACTACGCCCGGGCCGACCACCGGGTGGACGCCACCGGCCACGTCGCCCGCTTCGAGGGCGAGCGCGGGTTCAGCACCGAGCTGCTGGGCAGCGTGGCGTTGCGCACCGACGGCCCGGCGGCCACCGCGCGCTTCACCCTGGACGCCGGCGAATCGGCCTGGTTCGTGCTGCAGCCGGCCGGCGGTGGCGAGCGCTGGTCGGCGGCGGCCGTGGAGCGGTCGCTCAGCGACACCCGCACGTACTGGCGCGAC
Source organism: Actinomycetota bacterium (assembly GCA_044507145.1). Lineage (GTDB taxonomy): Bacteria > Actinomycetota > Thermoleophilia > Miltoncostaeales > Miltoncostaeaceae > JAVJSF01. The sequence goes on along the minus strand of JBIQJW010000112.1, from coordinate 2,331 downwards.
TGGTTGCGCCAGAGCACGTACCAGGGGCGCTGGCGGGAGATGGTGCTGCGCTCGGCGATCACCCTGAAGCTCTGCACGTACGCGCCCACCGGGGCCATGGTCGCCTCCCCCACCTGCAGCCTCCCCGAGGCCATCGGCGGCCAGCGCAACTGGGACTACCGCTACGCGTGGCTGCGCGACTCCGCGTTCACCGCCTTCGCCTTCCAGCGGCTGGGGTTCCACGCCGAGGCCGCGGCGTTCAACGACTGGCTCGAGCAACGCTGCGTGGAGACCGATCCGGCCGATCCGCAACTGCAGATCGTCTACGCCATCGACGGGCGGGCGGACCTCACCGAGCACGTGCTGCCCCATCTGGAGGGCTACCGCGGGTCCGGACCGGTGCGGATCGGCAACGGGGCCCACGACCAGCTCCAGCTCGATGTCTACGGCGAGCTGATGGACGCCGTGTACCTGGCCAACAAGCGCGAGCCGATCAGCTGGGAGCTGTGGCGCAACCTGCGCCGGCTCCTCGACTGGCTGGCCGACAACTGGCAGCAGCCCGATGAGGGCATCTGGGAGGTCCGCGGCGGCCGGCGCCACTTCGTCTACTCACGCCTCATGTGCTGGGTGGCGTTCGAGCGGGCCATGCGCATGCAGTCCCAGCGCGGCCTGCCGGGCGACACGGCCCGCTGGCGGGCCTCGCGCGACGCCATCTACGAGGAGGTGATGGAGCGCGGCTGGGATCCGGGCAAGCGCAGTTTCGTGCAGTACTACGGCGGCGACGTGCTCGATGCCAGCAACCTCCTGATGCCGCTGGTGAAGTTCATCGGCCCGCGGGACCCGCGCATGCTCTCCACGCTGGACGCGATCCAGCGCGAGCTGGTGTCCGACAGCCTCGTCTACCGGTACGACCCGCAGCTGGCATCGGACGACGGCCTGGGCGGCGAGCGGGAGGGGTCGTTCTCGCTGTGTTCCTTCTGGCTGGTGGAATGCCTCACCCGCGCCGGCCGCGTGGAGGAGGCGCGACTGATCTTCGAGAAGATGCTCACCTACGCCAGCGACCTGGGCCTGTACGCCGAGCAGGTGGGCGATTCGGGCCAGGCGCTCGGCAACTACCCGCAGGCATTCACCCACCTGGGGCTGATCTCCGCCGCGTGGGATCTGAACGTCGCCCTGGACGCCTCGGGCACGTAGAACCCGCGTGCGGGCCCACATGCTGCCGTAGGATTCCGGCGTGCACACCCGGACGCTCGGCGGCCTGCTCGCCACGCAGGATGCGCGGCGCTTCGTCGGCCGCACCCGTGAACTGGCGCTCATCGACGACGTCCTGCGCCACCACGATCCGCGCGCCTGCGTGCTGTTCGTGCACGGGCCCGGCGGGATCGGCAAGAGCACGCTGCTGCGCGAGGCCGCACGGCGTGGCGCCGACGCGGGATACGACGTGGTGGTGATCGACGGGCGCGAGCACGCCACCGACCCCGCCGGCCTGGCCGAGGCGCTCGCCCGCCCACCCGACGGCGCCCGCCCGCTGGTGATCATCGACGGATACGAGCGCATCGCCGCCGTCGGCGCGGCGCTGCGCGACCAGGTGCTGCCGGGGTTGCCCGCCGGCGCCCGGGTGCTCATCGCCGGACGCCGCCCGCCGGAGTCGGGCTGGACCAGCGGCGGATGGGAGGCCCTGACGCTGTCGCTGTCACTCGGCCCGCTCGACGACCGCGACTCCCGGGCACTCCTCGCCCGCCACGGTGTGGACGACGACGGCACGGGCGCCATCGTGCGGTGGGCCCGCGGCCTGCCGCTGGCCCTCGCCGTGGCCGCGGACGCGACCCTGGCCGGCGAGGCCATCGACACCCGGGCCCTCGACAATGACCGCGCCGTGGGCCGGGCGCTCTTGAACGGCCTGGCCGGCGACGAGCTGGGCGGCGCCGACGGTGACGTGCTGGCCGTCGCGGCGATCGCATCGGCGGTGGATGCGCGCATGCTCTCGGCCGCGCTGCCGGGCATCGACGCCGACCACGCCGAGACGTGGCTGGCATCACGCTCGTTCGCCACCACCGCGGGCCAGCGCGTGCGCATCCACGAGCGCGTGGCCGCCGCGCTGCGCGGCGATCTGCGGGCGCTCGACCCGCAGCGCGAGCGCGACCTGCGCCGGCGCATCGGCGATCATCTGCACGACCGCGCGGCGATCGGCGAACCGGCGCTGATCGGCGAGATGCTCGATCTCATCACGAATCCGGACGTGCGCCGCGGCTTCGCTCTGGAGGCCGGCGACCGCTACCGGGTGGATCGCGCGCGCGCCGGCGATGCCGCGTCGGCCGGCGCGGCCCTGGATGCCACCGTCACCGACTGGTG
>JBIQJW010000111.1:0-7391 GCA_044507145.1 Actinomycetota bacterium | reverse complement strand
ACGGGTTCGACTCCCTGTGGGTGAACGACCACCTGTTCTCACCGGGGCGGATGGCAGCCGAACCGGCCTTCGATGCCCTCACCACGCTGGCCGCCCTGGCGCCGCAGGTCCGCCGCGCACGACTGGGCGTGGCAGTGCTGTCGGCCTCGTACCGCCCGGCGGCGGTCGCCGCGAAGGCCGTCACCCTCATCGACAACATCTCCGGGGGCCGGATGGTGGTGGGGCTGGGAGCCGGGTCGCACCGCGCCGAGCACGAGGCCTACGGCATCCCGTTCGACGCGCGCAGGGTGCGCACGCGCCGCACGCTCGACGCGCTGGCCACGATGCGGGCCATGTTCACCAGCCCCGAGGGTGCGACGGTGCCCGGGCTCCTGCGCGACGCGCCGAACCTCCCGCCGCCCCACGCGCCCGGGGGACCGCCCATCTGGCTGGCCGCCCACGGGCCGCGACTGCTGCGCGCCGCGGGCGAACTGGCAGACGGGATCGTGGCGGCCTTCGTGGAGCCCGCCGAGGTGGGCCGGCGCCTTGGCGTGGCTGCGGCGGCTCGCCCGGACGGCCTGCCGCCACTCGCGTGTGCCCTCTACACGTACGCGCTGCCGCTGCTGTCCGAGCGCGAGACACACCGCTGGCTGGAGCCCGAGGCTCAGGCCCTGGGGACCACCCCGTCGGCGCTGGTGCGCTGGTTGCGCACCACCGGCATCGTCGGGACCCCCGAGGAACTGCGCAACCGGCTGGCCGACCACGCGACGGCCGGCGTGACCGATGCGGTCTTGGTGCTGCCGTCGCGGATCCCCGCCGACGCCCTCGACGCTCTGGCCGAAGCCGTCCTGCCGCGCCACGATCCGGGTCGCGTCACGGCCCCGCCGGAGATCGCCCCGCGCCGGCGCGACAACCTGGTGCACCTGCTGGTGGAGCGCCACGTGGCCGACGGTCGCGGCGACGCGCCCGCCGCCGTGGACGACACGGGATCCTGGACGTACACAGAGCTGTCGGACGCGTCCGCGCGCGCGGCGGGCGCCCTGGCGCGGGCGGGGGTGCGCCGAGGTGAGCGCGTGGCGGTGGTCCTGCGAGACGGGCGCCCCTGGCTGGCGGCGTTCCTCGGCGCGGCGCGCCTGGGTGCCGTGCCGGTGCCGCTGGACCCCGCCGGCGACCCGGCCCGCCTGGCCGACGTCCTGGCCGACTGCGAGCCCACGCTGGTCGTGGCCGAGCCCGGGGTGGCGCCCGCCGGTGTGCCCCACCTGGCACCGGAGGCGCTCGCCACGGGCACACCGGCGCCGGTGTGCCCTGTGCACCCGTCCGACCTCGCCTACCTGGTCTACTCATCCGGGTCCACCGGTCGGCCCAAAGGCGCGATGCACGCCCACGGGGACATGCGCGTCTCCATCGAGACCTACTCGCGCGAAGTCCTGGGGCTGGGCCCCGGCGACCGGTGCCACTCGGTGGCCCACCTGTTCACATCGCTGGGGTTCGGGAACGGGTTCTTCCGGCCCCTGGGCTGCGGGGCCACCGCGGTGCTGAGCGTGGTGATGCCCACCCCCCGCTCGGTGCTGGCGCTGACCGCCCGCGAGGGCGTGACGGTGCTCACCGGGGTCCCCACGTTCTGGTCGCAGCTCACGCGCTTCCTGGAGCGGCACCCCGACGAGGGGGCGCTGGCCGGCGTACGCCTGGCGGTGTCATCGGGCGACCGCCTCCCCGGCCCGGTGGGCGAACGCCTGCGCCGCGACCTGGGGCTGGATTTGGTGGAGGGCCTGGGATGCTCGGAGTGCTCGAACGTGGTGATCTCCACCCGCCCGGGCGACCCGATGCCGGGCGCGATCGGCCGCGCCGTCGCCGGGCTGGAGGTGCGCCTGGCAGATGATCAGGGGCATCCGGTCCCCCCGGGGGAGCCGGGGCGCCTCTGGATTCGCAGCGATTCGAATACCAGCGGCTACTGGCGCCGCCCGGAGATCACCCGTGACCTCGTGTTCGGCCCGTGGCTGAGGATGGGCGACGTGCTGGTGGAGCACGACGGCGTCTACCGCCACCTCGGGCGCGCCGACGACCTCTTCAAGGTCGATGCTCGCTGGGTCAGTCCGACCGCCGTCGAGGAGGTCTTGGTGGACCAGCCTGGCGTCCTTGAGGCCGCCGTGGTGGGTCGTCCCGATGCCGATGGGCTGCTGCGGGTTGCCGCGTTCGTGGTGTTCGCGCCTGAGGTCGATGCCGCCGGTGTCGGGCCGGCGTTGCGTCGTGCGGTGGCGCATTCGCTCGGCCGTCATGCCTCGCCGCAGGAGCTCACCGCGGTGCCGGCCCTGCCGCGGCTTCCCTCGGGCAAGCTCAACCGCCGCGTCCTGCGGGAGGGGCGAGCCGCTGCGAAGTAGGCCCAGATCCCGCGCCACGGACGGGGGCCGTGCTATTCGCACTGTCCCCCGTCCGCGTCACGCGATCTGGTCATATTCTCGCGGCCGCGTGTGGTCTCGACAGTCCTGATCCTCCGGGGGTGGCGCTGCGGCGGCGCTGATCGCGCCGTCTTCGCTTGCTCGGGATCCGGCCGAGGGCGTGCGGCCTTGGGTGGGGTGCTGGCTGCAACGCGGCGCAATCCGGCCTACGCCGGCTTGCTTGCGTTTCGCACGCACCCACCCTGGGAGTCTTCTGGTCACGGCCGCCGGTGTTCGGGGCGTGGTCGTGGGTCGGCCCTTGGCGGGTCGCTGTCGCTCCGCCTCGGGCCTCACTGTGGGGCGTGGGCGGTGTTCGGGGCGTTTACTTCGCGCCCCTTCGGGGATGTGGTCAGGCCCGGGCGGGGCTGTCCAACGGCTGGGTGTCAGCCCGCAGGGCTGTCCCCGGCCGGTCATCTCCACAGCCCCATACCCGCACCGCGTGCCGGTGGGTGGTGTCGCTGCGCTCGCCTTCGGCCTTGGGCCGTGAGCGTCAGCCCGCCCGCGGATGTGACCGTAAGAAGTCGACCAGCAGGCGGTTGACCTCCTCAGGGGCCTCCTGCTGCACCCAGTGGCTCACGCCGGGCAGGCGCTCCACCCGCAGGGGTCCGCTCACGCACTCGGCCGAGCGCTCCAGCAGCTCGATGCCCATGTTGGTGTCTGCCTCGCCCCAGATGATGAGCGTGGGCACCGTGATGTCGGCCGGCGGGGGCGGCTCGCGCAGGATGGATGCCGGCGGCATGTTGGCCCGGTAGTAGTTGAGCGCCGCGGTGAGCGCGCCGTCGCGCGACAGCGCGTCGATGAACACGCGCTGCTCCTCGGGCGGGAACGTGCCCGGCGCCGCCGTGTCGAACACGAACGAGCGCAGGTTCGCGAAGTCGTCGGCCGACAGCCACGCCTCAGCGACACCGGCGAACTGGAACAGGAACATGTACCAGCTCTTGGCCCGCTGATCGGGGTCCTCGCGCCGCATCCGGGCCGACACAGGGCCCTGGGGCGCATTCAGGATCGTGAGCGACCGGACCAACTCCGGCCGGGCGCCGGCGAGCCCCCACGCCAGCGACCCGCCCCAGTCGTGGCCCACGATGTGCGCGCTCTCGTGCCCCAGGGCGCCGATCAGGCCCACGATATCGCCCACCAGCTTCGGGGCCAGGTACGCATCGACCGCGGCCGGGCGGTCGGACTGCCCGTACCCGCGCAGGTCGGGCGCCACCGCGTGGAACCCGGCGGCGGCCAGCGCCGGCAACTGGTGGCGCCAGGAATGCGCCAGTTCCGGGAAGCCGTGCAGGAGGATCACCGGCTCGCCCTCGCCGGCCTCGGTCACGGCGAGTCGGACCTCACCGACATCGACCCGGCGGGCGCTCATGGGCGCACCGCGGTCTGGGATGGGCGCGAGCGTCGGGTCATGTGGCCTCCACGTCCTCGAGGACTTCAAGTCGGTTGCAGGCGTCCAGGGCCGCGACCTTGTAGGCCTCGGCCAGGGTGGGGTAGTTGAAGACGGCGTCCACCAGGTAGTCGACGCTGCCGGCGAGCGACATGACCGCCTGGCCGATGTGCACCAGTTCCGTGGCCCCGGCACCCAGCGCGTGGACCCCCAACAGCGAGCGGTCCACGCCCACCAGCAGCTTCAGCATCCCGTGGGTCTCGCCCATGATCTGGCCCCGCGCAAGCTCCCGGAAGCGCGCGATGCCCACCTCGTAGGCGATCCCGGCGGAGGTGAGGTCCGCCTCGGTGCGCCCCACAAAGCTGATCTCGGGCACGGCGTAGATGCCGTAGGGCAGCAACGGCAGCGACGAGTCCACCCGGTGGCCGAACGCATGGTTGGCGGCCAGGCGCCCCTGCTCGGCCGATGTGGCGGCCAGCGCCGGGAACCCGATCACGTCGCCCACCGCCCAGATGCCGTCCACCGAGGTGCGCAGATGGTCATCCACGGCGATGAGGCCGCGCTCGTCGGTGGCGAGACCAACCGTGTCGAGCGCCAGGGCGTCGGTGGCGCCGCGGCGGCCGGCCGAGTAGAGCACCACGTCGGCCGCGATGCGCTTGCCGCTGTCCAGCACCGTGACGGTGCCGGCCGCGTGCTCCTCCACACCCACCACGTGCTCGCCCAGCCGCAGGGTGGCGCCGGCGTCGCGCATGGCCGCGACCAGCGCGGCCACGATCTCGTGGTCGCAGAAGCCCAGGAGTTCGGCGCCCCCGTTCACCAGGGTCACGCGCGTCCCCAGCGCGGTGAACATCGACGCGTACTCCACGCCGATCACGCCGCCGCCGACCACCACCATGCTTGCGGGGATCTCGGCGAGCCCGAGGATGCCGTCCGAGTCCAGGATGGTGCACCCGTTGAAGTCGACCCCGTCGGGGTGGCTGGGGCGCGAACCGGTGGCGATGACGATCCGCTCGGCACGCAGGTGCACCTCGTCGGTGGCGTCCGTCACCGCCAGGGCTCCGGGACCGGTGAAGCGTGCCGTGCCGGCGAACAGGCGGACGCCGTTGCGCAGCAACTGGTCGCGCACCAGGGCGCGCTCGGCCTCCATCACCCCGTGGGTCCGCTCGATGAGGCTGGCGAACGTGATGCCCTGCGCGCGGTAGCCGCCGCCGTGACCCACCGCCTCCAGGATCGCCTGGCGAAGGGACTTGCTGGGGATCGTCCCGGTGTTCACCGACACGCCTCCCAGCACGGCCTCGCGCTCGACCAGCGCGACCCGGTGGCCCCGCTTCGCGGCCTGGATGGCGGCACGGTGCCCCCCGGGCCCAGAGCCGATCACCACCATCTCGAAGTCGCTCACGCGCCCACGCTACACCGCGTCGTGACCGCCGGCGGTCCGCCGGCGCGCCAGGCCGTCCAGGAGCGCATCCAGGCCGAAGGTGAACAGCTCATCCGCATCGGCCGCCGACCCGGCCACCAGGCCGGCCAGCAACGGCTGGCCCTCATCCCGGAGGGCCCGGGCCACCTCGGCCTCGTCGCCCGGCCCGTCGGCCGCCGCGACGTCACCCAGGGTGAACCCCACCACGTGGCGCACCACGGTCCGCAGCGCATGCGCGGCCGTCTGCTCGTCGAACCCCGCGCGCACCAACAGCGCCAGCCCGGCCTCGGCCGTCTCGCGCCCGACCAGATACGACGTCACCGGCCGGTCGGCGAACAGCGGGAAGGCACGGCGGTGCCGGCGTGCCATGGCCCGGAATTCCAGCGCCCATGCGCGCATGCCGGCCGCCCAGTCGCCGCCGGGGTCGGTCTGCGGCAGTTCGGCCAGCATCAGCCCCATCATCCCGTCGTGGATGTCGCGCTTGTCGGCCACATGCCGGTAGAGCGACATCGGACGGGTGCCCATGTGGTCGGCGAGCGCCCGGATGGACAACGCATCCAGACCGCGTTCGTCGGCCAACGCCAGGGCCGCGCGGAGGATGCGATCGCGATCCAAGGGTGGGCGGCGGGGGTTCGTCACATCCGTTACAGTGCACGACGGTTCATGCGTACAGTGTACGCATCCTCTTCCGGATCCCACCCAGGAGCACCCCGATGGCCGCTCAGAACCCCGCCTCCACGCTCTTCGACCTCACCGGGCGCACCGCGCTCGTCACCGGCGCATCCTCCGGACTCGGCGTCAGCTTCGCGCGGGCGCTTGCCGCCGCTGGGGCCAACGTGGTGCTCGCGGCCCGGCGCACCGATCGTCTCGCCGAGGTGGCCGCGGCCATCGAGGCCGACGGTGGCCGCGCCCTCGCGGTGACGTGCGACGTCACCGATCCCGAGCAGAACGACGCGGCGGTGGCCGCCGCGGTCGACACGTTCGGCGCCCTGGACATCGCGGTGGCGAACGCCGGCGCCGTGCTGGACGGCTTCGCGATGCCCGAGCGCCTGCCCCCGCCCATGTGGGCCGGGTCGATCGACGTCAACCTGTCCGGCACGTGGTACACGTGCCAGTCGGCCGGCCGGGCCATGCTGGCGGCCGGGCGCGGCTCGATCGTCGTCATCACCTCCTACACCGGCATGGCCGGCGTGCCCAACTTCCCGCCGGCGTACCAGGCCGCCAAGGCGGCCACGATCAACATCACCCAGCAGCTCGCGGCCTCGTGGGCCGACCGCGGCGTGCGAGTGAACGCGCTCGCACCGGGCTGGTTCCCCAGCGAGATGACCGACGCGGTCCTGGCCGCACCGATCTGGCGCGACCGCATCGAGTCCCACGCGCCGATGGGCCGCACCGGCGACCCGTCGGAGCTCACCGGCCCGCTGCTGCTGCTCGCGTCCGACGCTTCCAGCTACATGACCGGCAGCGTCCTGGCGGTGGACGGCGGGACGTCCGCCGTGGTGGGCACCGACCCGTACACGCCCGAGCTTTACGGTCTGCACGCGGCGGTGATGGGCGACATGGGCGCCCCGATCACGCCGGCGGTGTAGCGCTTGGGCCCGGTGGCGGCGAGCGCGTCGCCACCGGGCCGGCCGGTCACCCGGGGTGCCCGTCCCCGTGATCGTGGTCGTGGTCGTGCCGATGGGTGGGGTCCATCGTCAGTTCCGACCCGCCCGGGAGCTGGGCCACCACCAGGCCGAACGTCTCCAGGAGGCTGTCGCGGGTGAGCACCTTCTCCGGTGGGCCGCTGGCCACCACCCGGCCGGCCAGCAGCAGGGCGTGGTCGGCGGCGAGAGCGTCGCGGATGTCGTGGGTGCACACCACCACCGCGCAACCGCGGGCACGTTCATCGGCCACGGCGCGCTCCAGCAGCCCGCGGCCCGAGACGTCCAGCCCGGAGGTGGGTTCGTCGAGCACCAGCAGGTCGGCCTCCCACGCCAGGGCCTGGGCCAGGTAGACGCGCTGGCGCTGGCCGCCCGAGAGCGTCGCGAGCGGCCGCCCAGCCAGGTCGGACACCCCCATCCGCTCCATCCCGCGCGCGACGGCGCGCCGGTCCTCGGCGCGCATCCGCCGCACCAGGCCCCGCCGGGCGAAGCGCCCCATGGCCACCACGTCGGCGGCGCGCATGGGCAGCACGAAG
>JBIQJW010000110.1:0-7621 GCA_044507145.1 Actinomycetota bacterium | reverse complement strand
GCCGACGAGAACGCGCTGCGCGAGGCGTTCGCCCAGGACTGACGGACCGCCCGTCCCCGGGGCCGCCGCTCAGTCCGGCGGCGCCTGGGGTGCGGGGGTGCCGCGCCGGCGCAACGCGAGCGCCAGCAGCGGGAAGAGCAGGACCGAGAGCATCGCCGCGCCCACCATGGAGGCGGCGGTGTCGCGGGCGAGGTCCCCGGTCGCCACGCCGATCTCGGTGATGGCCACGACGAGGGGCAGCGCCGTGGCCGAGAACAGCGCCAGCGGCGCCGCGTCGGTGCGGCCCACGTCACGGCGCGCCAGCAGCGCGGTGGGGACGCCGCGCACCAGCAGGAACAGCGCGAGGAAGAGCGGCAGCTCCAGCAGGGCGGTGGGGCTCGCCAGCAGCGAGTCAAGGTCGAAGACCATCCCGGTGTGGATGAAGAAGATCGGGATGAAGAAGCCGAACGCGATGCCCTGGACCTTGTGGCGCAGCGGTTCCATCGCCGGCTGGTTGAACCCGCACAGGTTCACGATCATCCCAGCGGCGAACGCGCCCAGGATGATGTCCAGACCGAGGTCGCTGGCCAGCGCCACCAGCGCCACCAGCAGCAGCATCGAGAGGCGCACGGCCAGCTGACCGCTGGCGTGCATGGTCTCCTCGACCAGCCTCGTCACCCTGCGCGGACGCACGCGCGTGGCCACCAGGGCGCATCCCGCGACCAGGGCGGCGAAGGCCAGGATCAACAGCGACCCGGTCAGGCTCCCGGACGCGGCGAACACGACCGAGACCAGCAGGATCGGGCCCAGCTCGCCCACCGTCCCGGCGGCCATCGTGTGGCGTCCCAACCCCGAGGCGGTCAACCCGGCGTCCTTCAGGACCGGCAGGAGCACGCCCAGCGCCGTCGTGGCCAGAGCGATCGCCACCACCGGCAGGTCGTCGATCTGGCCGCCGGCCACCAGGGCGGCCGCAACCGCGAACCCCAGGGTCACCGAGATGAGCCAGCCCGCGCCGGCGAGCGCCGCCGGGCGCCCCCGGATCGCGTCCATCTCGAGCTCGGCGCCCGCCAGGAAGAACAGCGCGGCCATCCCGAACGCCGACAGCACCTCCACCATCTCGCCGGTGCTCGCGATGTCCATCACCTGGGGGCCGATGAGGATGCCCAGCAGGATCTCGATCACGACGATGTGAATGCTGAAACGGCGCGGCAGGTCGGCCAGGATCGGGGCCAGGCACGCGGCGGCCAGGATGACCACGAGTGAGCTGAGATCCACCTGCACCGTCTTTCGGGCTCTGCGTCGGGCGGCGGAATACTCCCATGCGGTGCGCGCGGACGCTCGGTGGGCATCACGGCCGGATAGGCTGCAGGGATGCCGACCGTCAACGTATCCCCGGTCACCGCGATCCGGGGCGACCTCCGTGTGCCCTCCGACAAGTCGATCACCCACCGGGCTCTGATGCTCGGCGGCGTGTCGGACCGCCGCGTCCGGGTGTGCGAGGGACTCGACTCCGGGGACACCGCGGCCACCGCGGCGGCGGTCGCCGCGTGCGGCGTGGAGGTCCGGGGGGATCTGGGCGGGGGCGACGTGATGATCGACGGCGCCGGGCTGCGCGGCCTGCGGCCGCCGCCGTTGATCGACTGCATGAACGCCGGGACGCTGATGCGGCTGCTGCCGGGGTTGCTGGTGGGCCAGCGCGCCGACCGGGTGGTGCTGGACGGCGACGACTCACTGCGCACGCGCCCCATGGCGCGCATCGCGACGCCGCTGAAGGCGATCGGTGCGGAGATCTTCACCGCGCCGGGCGGATTGCCGCCGCTGGCGGTGAGCGGGGGCGGTGCGCTGCGCGCGGTCGAGCACCGCCTGGAGGTGGCCAGCGCGCAGGTGAAGAGCTGCCTGCTGCTCGCCGGCCTGTTCGCCGACGGTGAGACCTGGGTCTTCGAGCCCATCCCGTCGCGCGACCACACCGAGCGGATGCTGGAGGCGGCCGGCGTGCCCCTGCTGCGCGCCGACGGCGGCGTGGGCGTCCGTGGCCCGGTGGAGGGCCTGGCGCTCCCCGACGTGCGCGTGCCGGCCGACTTCTCCTCGGCGGCGCCCCACCTGGTGGCCGCGGCGCTCTTGGCCGATCCGAGCGTGCGGTTCCTGGAGCTCAATCTCAATCCGGGGCGCACCGGTCTGCTGGAGGTCATGCGGCGGATGGGCGCCGACATCACCGTGGAGCCGGGCGACGACGTCGCCGGTGAGCCCTGTGGCACCGTGGTGGTCACCCGCGCCGATCGCCTCGTGGCCACCGAGGTCGCGCCGGACGAGGTCCCGTCGATGATCGATGAGCTCCCGCTGGTGGGCCTGCTGGGCGCGATGGCGCACGGCACCACCCGCATCCGGGGCGCCGGCGAGCTGCGCGTGAAGGAGAGCGACCGGATCGTCGCGGTGGTCGGCGCCCTGCGCGCCCTGGGGGTCCGCGCCGACGAGCACGAGGACGGGTTCAGCGTCCACGGCGACGGCCGGCTGCCGGGTGGGGTGATGAGCTCCGGCGGAGACCATCGCTTCGCGATGCTCGGCGCGATCGCCGGCCTGATCAGCATGGACGGCGTCGCCGTGCAGGACTTCGAGGCAGTGGCGGTGTCGTACCCGGACTTCGTCGCCGACCTCGGCCGGCTCGGGGCCGTGGGACCGGCGTGATCGTCGTCATCGACGGGCCCGCGGGCGCGGGCAAGAGCACGGTCGCGCGCGCCGTCGCGCGCCGTCTGGGTGCGGCCTACCTCGACACCGGTGCGATGTCCCGGGCCCTCACGCTGCTGGCCCAGCGGTGCGGGCTCGACCGCGCCGACGGGGCGGCCCTGGCGCGCCTGGCGGTGGAGCATCCGGTGGGCATCGTCCCCACCCCCGACGGAGACCGGGTGACGATCGGCGGCGAGGACGTCACCGACGCGATCCGCACCGCGGAGGTGAATGCGGCCGTGTCGGAGGTGTCGGCCCACGCGGGCGTACGCGAGCACATGGTGGCCGCACAGCGCAGGGTGGCCGGGCGCGGCGACTGGGTCGCCGACGGGCGGGACCTGGGTGGCACCGTGTGGCCGGCGGCGGAGGTGAAGGTGTTCCTCACGGCGCGCCCGGAGGTCCGCGCCCGCCGGCGGTGGGCCGAACTGCGCCAGCGCGGCGACGCCGTGGAACTGGAGACCGTGCTGGAGGACGTCCTGCGCCGCGACCACGTGGACAGCACGCGCGCCGTCAGCCCGCTGGCCCGCGCCGAGGGCGCGGTCCTCCTGGACAGCTCGGACCTGGGCGCCGATGAGGTGGCCGACCGCATCGCGGCGCTCGCGCGCGCCGCGGGGATGGGGCGCTGATGGACCTGGACATCGCACCGAAGATCACGCCGGCGTGGTGGGCGTTCGGCCATGTCACGCTCGTCCCGCCCATCCGCGGCGCCATGCGGCTGCGCACCACGGGCAAGGAGCACATCCCGTCCGAGGGGCCCGTGCTCATCGTGAGCAACCACATCTCGCAGGGCGACCCGCCGATCATCGGCGTGGCCGCACTTCCGCGCAAGAGCTACTACATGGCCAAGATCGAGCTCTTCCGCATTCCGGTGCTGCGCACGATCATCAACGGGCTCGGGGCATTCCCGGTCGACCGCGGTGCGTCGGACCGGCGGGCGCTGCGCCTGGCGCGCGAGATCCTCGCCCGGGGCGACCAGTTGCTCATGTTCCCCGAGGGGACGCGGCATCCGGACGGGCGGCTGAGCCCCGGACTGCCCGGCGCGGGCACGCTGGGCCTGATCGACGGGGTCACCGTGATCCCCGCCGCCATCTGGGGCAGCCAGCGGGTTCTCGGGCCGGTGCGGGTCGCCTTCGGGCCGGCGCTGGATCTGTCCGACCTGGGCGAGGGGCCGCGCAGCGTCCGCGCCCAGCGCGCCGTGGACCGGATGATGGCCGGCATCGCGCGTCTCCTCCCCACGGTGGGCGGCCCGCGTCAGGATCCCCCGGGGCACGTGCCCCCGGCCGGCACCGGAGGTGCCGATGGCTGAGCGCGAACATGGCCGGCGCGGAGGAGCCAAGGGGCGCTCCGATGCCAGGCGCGCGCGGGTCCGCGCCCAGGGCGAGCGGCGTACGCCCACCGGCAGCACCCTCGCCACCGACCAGCCGGTGGTGGCGATCGTCGGGTTCCCCAACGTCGGGAAGTCCACCCTCTTCAACCGCCTCACCGGGCGCCGCGACGCGGTGGTCGACTCGCACCCGGGCGTCACCCGCGACCGGCGCCAGGGTGGATGCGAGTGGAACGGCCGGGCCTTCCAGATCATCGACACCGGCGGGATCGACACCGCCGACCCCAGCGAGGTGGGCCGCCAGATCGCCGCGCAGGCCGTCCGTGGGCTTGAGGGCGCCGACCTCGTGGTCTTCGTGGTGGACGTGCGCACGGCACCCACCGCCGGCGACCTCGAGGTGGCGGACTTCCTGCGCCGCTCGGGCCGGACGCTGATGCTGGTGGCCAACAAGTGCGACGGGCCCTCGGAGGATCTGGACGCGCAGAACCTGCGCCGTCTGGGCATGGGTGAGGTCTACGCCGTCTCGGCCCAGCACGGACGGAACGTGGGCGATCTGCTGGACGCGATCGTCGCGGCCCTCCCCGAGGCGCCCCCCGCGGGAGACCGCCCGGAGGAGCGCATGCCGGCACTGTGCATCCTCGGTCGCCCCAACGTGGGCAAGAGCTCGATCCTCAACGCCCTGCTGGGAGAGGAGCGGATGGTGGTGCACGACCGCCCCGGCACCACGCGCGACCCGGTGGACACCATCATCGAGGTGGATGGGCGAGAGGTGGTGCTCATCGACACGGCGGGCCTGCGAAAGCGCGGGCGCATGCGCGAGGATGTCGAGCACTTCAGCCAGATCCGGGCCCTGCAGGCCGCCGAGCGCAGCGACGTCGCGCTGGTGGTCGCCGACGCCACCGAGGGCCTCACCGACGCGGACCTGTCGGCGGTGGACCGCGCGGCGCGCGCACACTGCGCCACGCTTCTGGTGATGAACAAGTGGGATGCCGCGCAGCCGGACCTCGACCACATCCGCGGCAAGCTGCGCTCGAAGTCGCGCCAGCGACCGCCGCTGGAGGTGTGCTCGGCCGAGACGGGCGAGGGGCTGCACCGCCTGCTGCCGGCCGCCATGCGCCTGGAGGCGCGCTACCGGTCCCGCGCGTCCACGCGGGATCTCAACGAGCTGCTGCGCACCCTCGCGGCCGAGCGTCCCGGGCCGCGCCGCGGTCCGCGGCGGCTGTCGCTGCGCTACCTGGTGCAGACCGGCGAGGCGCCGCCGACGTTCCGCCTGGACGTCAACGACCGGTCGCTCATGACCCGCGACTACGGCTTCTGGCTGGAGAACCGGCTGCGCCAGCATCTGGACCTCGACGGGGTGCCGCTGGTGATCGAGGTGCGGACGCGTCCATGAGGGTCGTGATCGTCGGAGCCGGGTCGTGGGGCACCGCAGTGGCGTGCGTGGCCGCCCACGGCGGACCGGTGCGCCTGGTGTGCCGCACCGCGGCGCAGGCGCGCGAGATCGCCGCCACGCACGCCAACTCCGCCTACCTCCCGCGGGCGACGTTGCCGGAGGCCGTCGAGGTCACCGCGCTGGACGACCCCGCATGCCTCGACGGCGCCGACCTCGTCATCTCGGCGCTGCCCAGCCGCGCCATCCACGACGCCGGTCCGCGTCTGGCCGCGCTGATGCCGTCCGGGGCCGGTCTGGTGTCGCTCACCAAGGGTCTCGACCCGGTCACCGGAGGGCGCCTGTCGGCGACGTGGCACGAGCTGCTGGGCACCGACATGCCGTTGTGCGTGCTCTCGGGGCCGAACCACGCTGAGGAGGTCGCGGACCGGCAGCCGGCGGCCGCCGTGGTGGCGGGGGATCCGGACCTCGGGCATCGGGTCCAGGAACGGCTCTCGGGCCCGCGCTTTCGCCTGTACCGGAACGACGACCTCGCCGGGGTGGAGCTGTGCGGGGCCGCCAAGAACGTGATCGCGCTGGCCGCCGGCATGTCGGACGGCCTGGGTTTCGGCGACAACTGCAAGGCCACGCTCATCACACGCGGCCTCGCGGAGATGACCCGCCTGGGCCGCGCCTGTGGCGCCCGCGACTCCACCTACCGCGGGCTTGCGGGGATGGGCGATCTGGTGGCCACGTGCACCAGCCGCCACAGCCGCAACCGGCGCGCGGGTGAGCTGATCGCCGGCGGCATGGCCGTGGGTGACGTGGAACGCGAGCTGGGGCAGGTGGCCGAGGGGCTCTGGACCGTCAGCCACCTCCTGGCGCTGGCCGACACGGCCGGGGTGGAGCTCCCCATCAGCGCCGAGGTCCTCGCGGTCACCACCGGGGGGCGTCCCGTGCACCGCAGCCTCGAGGCGCTCATGACCCGGGCGCTGTCGACCGAGGAGTAACCCGGCGGCTGTGCCGCACGGCGTCACCTTTCGGTGACGGGTGTGCGGATGGATGTGAACCGCCCGTTTACCGGGAGACATGGCGCGCCCCGGAGGCGTTGGTACGGTGGCGCCACACCCCGTTTCGTCTCGTATGGAGGTCATCGGATGAACCCCACGCCCATCGGGCTTCGCCGGCGGCGATCGGTCGTCGCAGCGTCGGCGCTCGTCGCCGCCGCCGCGCTCGGAACCGCCGCCTGTGGAGGGGGGTCCGACGACACCGGCGCCGCCGCAGGTGTGGTGGCCTCGTACGTGCCGGCCACCAGCCCGATGTACTTCGAGGTCACCACCGACCTCAGCGGCCCGCAGTGGAGCGAGATCAAGGCGCTGGGCGAGCTGTTCCCGGTGTACCCGGAGATCGAGACCGAATGGAAGCGGGAGCTCGCCTCGGGCGAGGTCGACTTCGAGCGCGATGTCCGGCCGCTCTTGGGTGAGCGCGCCGCGGTGGCCGCCACCAGCGTCGCGGGCGTCGACCAGCTCGCCGACGGCGACGATGCGGTGCAGGCGGCCGACGACGCGGCCGAGGACATCGTCGGCGTGTTCGAGGTGGCCGACGGCAAGCGCGCCGATGTGGAGGCCCTGCTCACCAAGAACGGCGCCAAGGCCGACGGGGAGCACCAGGGCGCCACGCTCTTCGCTGAGGGCGACGGCGGCACCACCACGATGGCCGTCGACGACGACGTCATCGTCATCGCCGACACCCGTGACCGGGTCGTGGCGGCCCTCGACGCACACGCCCAGGGCGGCGAGGCGACCCTCGCCGGGACGTCCAAGTTCACCGACGCCATCGGCAAGCTGCCGCAGGATGTCTTCGGCCAGATGTACATGGATGTCGGCACCCTGGCGCAGACCGGCGCGGCCTCGGTGCCCCAGGTCGGTCAGCTCGGCGGCTTCGGCGGCATCGAGAACGGCGTGGTCGCCGCATCCCTCATGGCCGAGCCGGACGGGCTCCGGATCAAGGGCGTGACCACCGGGGTGGAGGACGCACCCCAGCCGGCGAACTTCACGCCGGCGCTCACGGCCAACGCACCGGCCGACACGCTGGCCTACTTCGAGGTGGCCGACACCACGTCGGTCATCACGCGCGAGGTCGAGGCGTTCCTGGCCGAGGCCGACCCGGAGACGGCCGAGCAGGTGCGGGCGTTCGCCGGCAGCATCCAGCAGATGCTGGGCGTCACG
>JBIQJW010000109.1:0-7630 GCA_044507145.1 Actinomycetota bacterium | reverse complement strand
CATTCCGGTTCGCCACCGACACGTCCGTGGCGGCCGCGCCCGCGGCCCTAGACGGCGTGCGCACCCTCTGGCTGCCGCGCGCCGAGACGCTCGACGCGGCCACCGCGCAGCGCATCGCGGCGTGGGTCCAGGCCGGCGGCACGTTGGTGGTCACCGACCCTGACGCGTTCACGCGCACGCCCGCGGGGGCATCGCTCGCGCCGGTGCGGGACCTTCTGGTGGGCGCGCCCCTCGGCCCGGTGCGCGCCGGCACGATGCTGGAGGTCGACGCGGGGGCGCTCACACCGGGTGCTCCGGACGATCTGCTGAGCATCCCGGTGGACGGGCCACGCCCGCGTGCCTTCGCCGCGGTGCCCGCCGGCGCCGACGTGGTGGCGCGCTTCATCGACGGGGCCCCGGCGGCCATCCTGCGCCCGGTGGGTGCGGGGCGGGTGCTGGCGTTCGCGGCGGACATCATGGCGCCGTCCGCCCTGGACGACCCGGGGGACCTGGCGCGTTTCGTCCGCGACATCCACGTGTGGGCCGGCGGCACGGTGGGCCACCCGGCGTGGAGCTACCGCATCCCGGGCGATCCCGACCCGGCGCGCCTGCCGTGGGCGTCGGCCGTGACGCCGGACGTGGCCATGGCCGGGCTCTCCACGCCGCCGCCCGACGTGCTCCCCTGAGCGACGGGGCGACCCGATGAGGATCCACACCGTGCGGACGCACCGGTCCGCCGACGGCCCGCCGCCACGCGAGCAGCTGGCCTGGCACATCGCCGAGGTGGCGGCCGATCCGGTGCCGATCGAGCCGGCGGTGGCGGCCGCGGTGGTGGACCGGGTCATCGACGACGCGGCCGTGGCCGCCGCCGCGCTGGCGCGTCGCCCGGTGGCCAACGCCCGCGCGCAGGCCGCCCCGCATCGCCTGGCCCCCGGGGCCACGATCCTCGGGCTGCCGCTGGCGCACCGGGTGTCGCCGGAGTGGGCGGCATGGGCCAACGGCGTGGCGGTGCGCGAGCTCGATTTCCACGACACCTTCCTGGCCGCCGACTACTCGCACCCGGGCGACAACATCCCCCCGGTGCTCGCGGTGGCCCAGCATGCGGGGCTGGACGGCGCGGCCGTGCTGCGGGGCATCGTGGCGGCCTACGAGGTGCAGGTGGGGCTGGTGCGCGGCATCTGCCTGCACGAGCACCGGATCGACCACATCGCCCACCTGGGGCCGTCCGCGGCGGCCGGCATCGGTGCGGCCATGGGGCTGCCCGTGGCCACCATCCATCAGGCGGTGCAGCAGGCACTGCATGTCACCACCACCACGCGCCAGTCGCGCAAGGGCGAGATCTCGAGCTGGAAGGCGTACGCGCCCGCCTTCGCCGGGAAGATGGCTGTGGAGGCCGTGGATCGCGCGATGCGCGGCGAGGGCGCGCCGTCGCCCGCGTGGGAGGGCGAGGACGGGGTGATCGCCTGGCTCCTGGGCGGGCCCGGGGCGCGCTACCGGGTGCCGTTGCCGGCGCCGGGCGAGCCGCGGCGCGCGATCCTCGACACGTACACCAAGGAACACTCGGCCGAGTACCAGAGCCAGGCGATCATCGACCTGGCACGACGGATGCGCGGGGCGGTGGGCGACCCCGCCCGCATCCGCGAGGTCGTGATCCACACCAGCCACCACACCCATCAGGTCATCGGCACCGGGGCCGGCGACCCGCAGAAGTTCGACCCCGGGGCCAGCCGCGAGACCCTCGATCACTCGGTGATGTACATCTTCGCGGTCGCGCTCGAGGACGGCCGCTGGCACCACGAGCACTCGTACGCCCCCGAGCGCGCCGCACGTCCGTCGACCGTGGCGCTCTGGCGCCGGGTGCGCACCGTGGAGGACCCGGCGTGGACGGCGCGCTACCACGACCCCGACCCGACTCGGCGGGCCTTCGGGGGCCGCGTGGTCATCACGTTGGACGACGGCCGCGTGATCGAGGATGAGCTGGCGGTGGCCGACGCGCACCCGCAGGGCGCGCGTCCGTTCGGGCGTGAGGAGTGCATCGCCAAGTTCCACGAGCTGACCGTGGACGCGGTGGACGGGCCCGAGCGCGACCGGTTCCTGTCGCTGGCGATCCGCCTGCCGGAGCTCACCGCCGCGCAGGTGCGAGAGCTGTCGCTGGTGGCCGGCGCGGGGCGCCTGGGCCGGGGCGGTGCGCCGGGCCTCTGGTGACATCCGTTCCGTTCGGTGCGCGAGGCGTCGTCTAGGGTGCCGGAGATTCCGAGCGGAAGGACGGGCATGAGGCTCTTTCAGCGCGGCCGGTGGTGTCGCGGCGCGATGGCGGCGGCGGTCGCCCTGATCGTCGGTGCGGTGGCGGCAGGATGCGGCGGCGGCGACGACGACTCCCGCTTCGCGGACGCCCCGGTGGCCGCGGTGCAGGACGACCACCTGCCCGTGGTGCCCGTGGAGCAGTTGCCCGGGCGTCTCGAGCTGATCGGCGACACCGGGGTGACGACCGCCCGGGTCGACCTGTTCTGGAAGGACATCGCCCCGGAACGGCCCGCCGATGCCACGGATCCGTCCGACCCGGCCTACGACTGGACCCGGGCCGACCTGATCATGCGGGGCTTCGCCGATCTGGGCATCACCCCGATCGTCTCCGCGTACAACACGCCGGTGTGGGCCAGCGATCTCCCGGCGCCGGACCCGCTGCCGGCCGTGATCACCAATACGCCCGACCCCGAGGCCTTCGGCGAGTTCATGCAGGCCGTCGCCACGCGCTACTCGGGGGAGCACACCCCCGACGGCGCCGACGCGCCGCTGCCGGCGGTCCGCCACTTCGAGATCTGGAACGAGCCCAACCTCTCCGGCTTCCTCACGCCGCAGGTCGTGGACGGTGAGCGCGTGAGTCTGGACAACTACGCGGCCATGGTGGAGGAGGCGACCCCGGCGATCCGGCGCGGCAACCCGGACGCCACGGTGATCGTGGGCGTCGCGGGCCCGCGCAGCTCCAGCTCGGACACCGGCACCGGCGCGCTCGCGTGGATGCAGGGCCTCATCGACCGCGACGTGGATATCACCGCCTACTCGCAGCACATCTACCCGGCGAGCGCCCCCACCACCGAGACCGACGTGGTCCCGAGCTGGGCCACCGTCGACCGGCTGCTGGAGATCCTGGACACGGCCGGGCCCGACATCCCGCTGTACATCACCGAGGCCGGATACACGACGGCGACCACCCCCTACCGCGACACCAAGGTCACCGACGAGCAGCAGGCCCAGTACCTGGAGCAGATCTTCGAGCTGCCGCAGCTGCGCAATCCGCGCGTGAAGACCGTGGTGTGGTTCAACCTGCAGGACAACGCGAACTGGCCCGCGGGGCTGATCCGCGAAGACGGGTCGCAGAAGCCCAGCTACTCGCGGTTCCGCGACGTGGTGAGCGGGCAGGACGGCGCCCGGCTCACTCCCTGACCCGGACGGCGGCGGGCGCGCGACGCGCGTCCGCCCGCCGCTCCATCTCGTGCTCCACCTGCGCGCCCAGCAGCACGGCCAGTGCCGAGAGCCACAGCCAGGTGAGCATGACGATCACGGCCGACAGCGAGCCCCACGCGGCGCCGTAGTTGGAGAAGTTGGCCGTGTAGATGGCGAACAGCCCGGACGCGGCCATCCACAGGGCGATCGCCACCAGGGCGCCCGCCACCACCGGCCCCTTGCCCTTGGGCGGCCGGGCCGGGCCGCCGCGCAGGATCCCCAGCATCGCGAGGAAGAGCCCGCCGATGAGGATGGGCCACTGGGCGGACCACCACAGACGTGTCGCGAGGCCCGGGTTGTCGATGGTGTCGCCGAGCCAGTCGGACAGCACCGGTCCGAGCACCAGCAGCAGGAATGACAGCGACATGGCCAGGACGACCCAGAAGAACAGGACTGCGCCTGCGCCCCGCTTGCGCGCGATGTTGCGGGCGTCGGTGATGCCGTGCACACGGTTCAGGGCCCGGATCAGCGCGCTCATGGCCCCGCTGGTGGTCCACAGCGCCAGCACCAGGCCGACCGCCGCCAGGCCGTTCCGGGTGCCGGTCTCGCTGGTCACGCGCACCAGGGTCTGGTCGATCAACTCCAGCGCCGCGGCGGGCACGACGCCCTCCATGGCGTCGATGATCCCGCGGATGGTGTCCTGCCCGGCGAACAGGCCGAAGACACCCAGCGCCACCAGCAGCGTCGCCGGGATGGCCAGGAACGTGTAGTAGGCCAACGTCGCCGCGATGTCGGGCACGTTGTCGCGAACTGCGCGGACCACCGCCGCGCGCAGCACCGACCAGGTCTCCGCCAGGGCCCAGCGCAGCCGGCCGCGCACGGCCGTGCTCACCGGGATCTCAGGCGGTGTGGGCTCGCTCATGTCGGACGCAACGATACGTCGCGCCGGGCCCCGCGATCAGCTGATGGTGCCGGTGGCCGCGAGCGCGATGACCAGCGCGCCCAGGACGATCCGGTAGACGACGAAGATCGTCATCGTGTGACTGGTGAGCCAGCGCAGGAGGAACGCGATCGAGATGTAGCCGAAGATGAACGCGACCACCGTGGCGATCAGCAGGGAGCCCAGGTCGGCGCTCTCGTCGCCCACCAGGTCGGTGAGGCCGTAGAGCCCGCTGAGCACCACGGCGGGGATCGACAGCAGGAACGAGAAGCGCGCCGCCGCCTCCCGGTTCAACCCGAGGAAGAGGCCGGCGGTGATGGTGGCGCCCGAGCGCGACGTGCCGGGCACGAGGGCCAGGGCCTGCGCCAGCCCCACCCAGACGGCATCGCGCGTGGTGACGTCCTCGATATCGCGCACGCGCCGGCCCACCCGGTCGGCCACGGCCAGGATGAGACCCAGCACGATCAGCACGGTGCCGATGAGATACAGGTTGCGCGCGCCCGATTCGATCTGGTCGCGGAACGTGAGGCCGGCGATACCGATGGGGATGGTTGCGAGCAGCACATACCAGCCCATCCGCGCGTCCAGCTCACCGCGCCGCGAGCGGTCGCGCAGGCTCGCGTTCCATGCAATGAGGATCCGCAGCAGGTCGCGCCAGAAGTAGATGACCACCGCGACCATCGTCCCGAGCTGGATCACCGCGGTGAACATCGCCCCCGGGTCCTCCCAGCCGAAGAAGGCGGGGATGATCCGCAGATGCCCGGTGCTCGACACCGGCAGGAACTCGGTGAGTCCCTGCGCCATGCCGAGGATGATCGCTTCGAACCAGCTCACAAGCGCGGCATGCTAGCGGCTGGGATCCACTCAGCGGATGATGATCGTCCGGTTGGTGAGGGCCGTCGCCCCGCGCCCGGTGCGCACCGCCACCTGCAGGCGGTACGTCCCCGGCCCGGCCGACGCGATGGGCAGCGCCACGGCGAACCGCCGCGCCGCCGAGGCGGTGGCACGCGCCACGCTCCGTCCGCGGCGCGGTGCGGTGAATCGTGAGGCCACGGTTCCGGTGTGCGCCGTGGACGCCTCGATGCGGCGCAGGGTGAGGGTGACGCGGGCGGGACGGGTGAGCGCGCCGCGCACCACCAGGCGCCGCGCGGCGTGGGGGACGCGTGTGCGCACGCTCAGGGAGCGGACCGGCGCCGCGACCGGCGGGCGGAACCGCAGCGTGCGGTAGCTGCGGTTGCCCAACGTGTCGACCGCACGGACGGTGATGGTGCGCCGCCGCCGATCGGCGAAGGCACGCCGCACCGTCGCGCCGGTCGCCACGTCGCCGTCGCCGAAGCTCCAGGTCACCCCGCGCCGCGCGAGTCCCGCCGGGTCTTCGCCGCGCGCCGTGAACAGCACCGCGGCGCCCCGGCGGGTCATTGTCACGCTGATGCGCGGACCGGTGCGGTCGACGGTGACGGTGTGCGCGACGGGCGCGCTGCCGGCGCCGTCGGCCGTGAGCCCCTGCACCTCGACGGTGTGGGTGCCGGACGCCAGCGTGAGGGTGAGGGTGGTGCGCGAGGTGGCGCCGCTCCAGTCGCCGCCGTCCACCCGGCTGCGCACCAGCACCGCCCCGCCGCCCAGACTCACGCGGTAGCGCACGGTCCGCTCGGCGGTGAGCGCCGGCGGCGTCTCGACCAGGCCCACGGTGGGGGCGTCGGCGGTGGCGCCCAGGGCCACCTGCTCGGTGGCCGTCGCCGGCGTGGCCCCGGTGGCCAGTTCCAGCGCGCGCGCCACGTTCAGCCGGCCGTGGCCCGCGTGGGCGTCCGGGCCGGGCGCTCCGAGGTCGTCGGCGCTGGCGCGGATGATGTCTGCCACCTGACCGGGGGGCAGTGCCGGGGCCACCTGGCGCACCAGGGCGGCGGCGCCGGCCACGTGGGGCGCGGCCATCGACGTGCCCGAGTAGCTCAGGTACCCGGACCCCACCGACGACGTGATGCCCACCCCGGGCGCCACCACGTCGGGCTTGGTGAGCAGCGTGCCCGATGCGGGGCCGCTGCCGTCCAGGTCGGCCCATACCACGGGGCCGCGGGCCGAGAACGACGCGATCGAGCCGTCGACGTCCAGGGCCCCGACGGCGATCACCTCGGGGTAGCTGGCCGGGCTGCCGAGCGACCGCTCGCGCGGCCCGTTGTTGCCGGCCGAGAACACCGGCACGATGCCCAGCTCCAGCCAGCGCCGGATCATGGGGCGGAACCAGGTGTCGTTGGCGGTGCTGGACGACCAGGAGTTGTTGATGACGTGCGGGTGGTCGGCCGTGGCGGGGTTGCCGTCGGGATCGGTCATCCACTCGGCCGCAGCGAGGAGCGCCGAGCCGGAGCCCGCGCCGTCGGCGGCCATCGCCTTCGCGATGACCAGTTGCGCCTCGGGTGCCACACCGATGGCCGTGGCGCCGGCGCGGCCCGCGATGGTGCCGGCGGTATGCGTGCCGTGCCCGTTGTCGTCGTACGGGGCCGCGCCGCCGCCCACGAAGTCCCGCCACGCGACGACCCGCCCGGCCAGGGCCGGATGGGCCGCGTTCACCCCGGTGTCGATGTTGCCCACGCGCACGCCGGCGCCCCGCGCACCGAAGCGACTCCAGGCGCGTGGTGCCCCGACGCTGGCCAGGCCCCAGTTGCCGTCTCCGGCATCCGGGTAGGGGACCGAATGCACGCCGATCGGCCGGGTGTCCAGCACGCGGATCTCCCGGTCCAGGTCCACCGCTTCCACGGCCGGATCGTCGGCCACCGCACGGATCTCGGCGGCGGTGCCGCTGAACGCCAGGGCGTTCACCAGCCAGAAGTGCCGCACCGGTCCGGAGACCTCGTCGGCCACGGCCGGCTGGCTGGCCGCGGCGGTGGAGCGCAGTGCGCGCAGGAGCGCCGCCGGCCGGTCCTCGTACCGCTCGCCGTCCACCTGACGGTGCAGCGTCGCGATCACGGCCACGCGGTCGCCGTCGCGGGTGCCGGCCAGCTCCGCATCCAGGGCGGGGCTCACCGCGCCTGCGGCCGTGCCGGCGCCGGCCGCGATGGATCCGATGTAGATGAGGAGGGGGAGAAGGCCCCGGCGTCCGTGCCGTGGGTACCGCATGGTCACCTACCTGAGGGGTGGGATACCCCCTCATCGGCGGGTCGGAGCATGTCGGGAAGTCGCGAGGCGTGGAGATCCCTCTACCGCGCAGGGGGACGGCCGGTGGCGTCGAGGGGCCGGCGGCGTCCACTACGATGCGGCGCGTGCCGGTCTTCGTCT
>JBIQJW010000108.1:0-7653 GCA_044507145.1 Actinomycetota bacterium | reverse complement strand
GGGCTCCCAGACGCTCACGGTCCCGTCCGCGTGCAACGCCGCCGCGCGCGACGCATCGGCGGCGCCGCCCAACGCGACCACCGGCGGACCGTCGCCGGGCGCCACGTCGGCCCGCCCGACCGCACCACCGCGCGCGACCACCAGCTCCGCACCGGCGTACGCCACGGCATCCACCGCGCCCTCGTGGCGTCCGGCGACCCCGTCGGCCCCCACTTCGAACTCGTCAACGCCGGCCGCGTCCCCGACGGCCAGGCGGCGGCCATCCGCGCGGATGGCGGCGACCCCCTCGCCCAGGTCGGCGGCCACGTCGCCCAGGCTCGGGAGCACCACCGCCCGCCACCCGCCGTCGGCGTGCACCAGGCCGGCGTTCACATGCGCTGCGCCGACGGCGTGGTCCAGACCCGGCGGGCGCCGGTCATGGACGACACGCATGCGGGGGACGGCGACGCTGTAGGCCACGCCACCCAACGCGGCCGCGCCCAGCACCATGGTGCCGTCGGCCACCAGGCTCGCGGCCCGCAGCCCCACCGGCACCGCGGACTCCAGCACCATGTCCGGGCCCGCGGCCAGCGGGATCCCGTCCGGCGCGGCGGCCGGCGCCAGGCGCAGGCCGCGCTGGCCACGCTCCACCCGGGCGAGCGCCGGCGCCAGCGCCGGGTCGACGGCCAGCATCGGCGGGGCACCACCGCGCCGCATCGTTCAGCCCCGCTCGCGCGCCGTCGCGATGCGGTGCGCCATGCGGCTCTGGAGCGAGAACAGCTCGATGAACCCGGGGGCGGCACCCTGCGCGAACGACGCGTCGGCGTTGAAGGTCGCCAGGCTGCGGTCGTAGAGGGCGTTGGGCGAGCTGCGGGTCACCGCGACCGCCGACCCCTTGTACAGGCGCATCGTGATCTCACCCTCCACCCGGGCGTTCACCGCGTCCTGGAAGGCGTTGATGTCGGCGAGCAGCGGCTCGTACCACAGGCCCTCGTACGCGAGCTGGGCCCACAGGCTGTCGAGCGTCGGCTTCAGGGCGTTCTCGCGGCCGGTGCACACCAGCTTCTCCAGCTCGCGGTGCGCGGTGAGGATCACCTCGGCGGCGGGCACCTCGTAGAGGTCGCGTACCTTCAGGCCCACCACGCGGTCCTCGATGTGGTCCACGATCCCCACGCCGTTGCGGCATGCGACCTGCGCGACGGCCTGGATGAGCTCCACCAGCGGCAGATCCTTGCCGTCCAGGCTCACCGGCAGCCCGTCACGGAAACCGATGACGATGTCCTCGGGACGGTCGGGCGCCTTGGTGGGGTGGGTCACCAGCTCGAAGACGTCATCGGGCGGCGGCTGGTCCAGGTCCTCGATGGTGCCGCCCTCGCTGGAGCGCCCCCAGAGGTTGTCGTCGATCGAGTAGGGCCGCTCGACGGTGGACGTCACCGGGATCCCGTGCTCCTTGGCGTACGCGATCTCCTCGTCGCGACCCATCGCCCACTCGCGCACCGGCGCGATGATCTTGAGGTCCGGCGCCAGCGTCGCCACGGTCGCCTCGATGCGCACCTGGTCGTTGCCCTTGCCGGTGCAGCCGTGCGCGATCGTGTCGGCGCCGTGCTCACGGGCGGCCTCGCACGCGAGCTTGGCCAGCAGCGGGCGTCCCAGCGTGGTGAACAGCGGGTAGCCGCCCTGATAGCGCGCGTTCGCCTTGATCGCCGGCGCCACGTAGTCGCGCGCGAACTCCTCCTTGGCGTCGACCACCAGACTGGCGACGGCCCCGAGATCCAGCGCCTTCTGGCGAACCGCGTCGAAGTCGTCCGCGGGCTGGCCCAGGTCCACGCACAGCGCCACCACCTCGGCGTCGTACTCGTCCTGGATCCACTTGAGCATCACCGAGGTGTCGAGACCGCCCGAGTACAGCAGCACCACGCGGTGCACCTCGTGGGGCTCGGCGAGATACCCCGCCACCGGCGGAGTGGGGCGATGCTCGGACACGTGGCTGCCTCCGGTCGAATTGACGCCCGGCAGTCTACCGGCGCGGCCGGGAGCACCCCCCGAAGGGCGAGTCCGGGCCGGATCGTGCAGTGTTGTCCGACGTCTGCCGATAGGCTTGATGCAGCGCGAACGACGATGGAGTAATCGCGGTGTTCCCTCCTCCCCAGCGAGCGGTCCCCTTCTGATGGATACCGGCGGCGTCTCATTCGCCCTCCGGATCCCGGCCGAACATTCGGCCGTGCCGTTCGTGAGGCACACGATCGTCGCCCTACTCACCCGCGAAGGCTGGGACGCCGAATCCGCCAGCAGGATCCTGCTGGCGTCGAGCGAGGCCATCAGCAACGCGATCGACCACGGTTCATCTGCCGGGGGCGCGGTACATGTCGAGCTGATGGTGTGCGACGAGCACGCCGATCTGACGGTGCGCGACGAGGGCCGGCCGGGCGCCGCCCTGCCCACGCTGCCCCAGCGCGCGCCCGCTCCCGAGGCCATCTCGGGTCGAGGCCTGCTGATCATGGGGCGCCTCTCGCAGCGGCTGGAGTTGCGCCGCGTCGGCGACGGCACCGAGGTGAACGCCGGCTTCGCCCGCCGGGCGGGCGTGCCGTCGGCGCTCGCCGCAGCGGCCGCCTGAGCCCACGTGGGTGGGGCGCCCCCGCCGGGGCGCCCCACCCGATGTCACTCGTGCGTGACGGCCCGCAGGACGTCGAGACGCGCGGCCCGGCGCGCCGGCCAGATGGCCGCGAACACGCCGGCGACGCCCGCGAGGATGAAGAAGATCACGATGCGACCCCACGGGATCGCGAACTCGCTGAGCTCCTCCACCGCCTGCACGGTCACCACGCCGAAGATCAGGCCCACGATGACGCCCAGCAGACCGCCCAGGAGCGCGACGATGACCGCCTCGTAGCGGACCATCCGGCGCGCCTGGCGTGAGCTGAGGCCCACGGCGCGCAGCAGTCCGATCTCGCGGGTGCGCTCGAACACCGACAGCGCCAGCGTGTTCACGATCCCGAACACCGCGATGACGATGGCCAGCGCCAGCAGCGCGTAGATGAGCCCCAGAAACGAGTTCACCTGGTCCTCGATGAACTGCTTGTACTCCTCCTGGTTGCGCACGGTCAGGGTCGGATAGTCCGCAAGGGCATCCTCGACCTGCGACTGCAGCGCCACCGGATCGCCGTCCGGCCGGCCGTTGATGAAGAGGAGCAGGTCGTTCTGGGTGGGCACCCAGCGCTCGTAGTCCTCCATGGTGATGAGCATGGGGCCGACGTTCATCGAGGTGTAGATCCCGGCGACGCGGACGGTCTGCGTGCCGGCGCCCGCCGTCTCGACCGTGAGCGTGCTGCCCACCGCCAGGTCGTGCGAGTCGGCGAAATCGTCCACCACCAGAACGGTCCCGGGTCGCAGGTCGTCCCAGCCGCCGGCGACGAACTCGGGGTCGTAGGCGTCGGGGGCCAGGGCCGGGTCGATACCGCCGATCATCTCCTGTGACCCGTCCACTCGGACCGGTCCGCTGCGCACCGGGGTCACGGTCTCCACCAGAGGCTGCTGCGCCACGGCGGGACCCGCCGCCACCGGGAAGCCCAGGAACGAGGTCTCGTCGTAGACGATGATGTCGGCCTTCAGCTCGCGGTCGATCTCCGACCCGATGGATGCGCTGAGGGACACGGCGAACACCGAGACGAACGTGACCAGCGCCAGGCCGATCGTGAGGGCGGTGGCCGTCTGCGCGGTGCGCTGCGGGTTGCGCATGGCGTTGCCGCGCCCCAACCTCCCCGGCACGCCGCCGATGCGCGCCAGCGGGGCGCCGATGGCCCAGGCGATCGGCCCGGCCACCAGCGGAGCCAGCATCGAGACACCGACGAAGATCAGCAGCGCGCCGGCGCCGAGGAGCGTGAAGATCTGCTCCACATCGTCACCGCGTAGGGCCAAGGCGATGAGCACCGCCCCCACCACGGTGACGATGCCGCCCAGGACGAGGCGCCGCCGGCGCGAGCCGGTGGACAGCACGAAGTCGTCCCGCAGGGCGGCAACCGGCGACAGGCGCGCAGCCCGCACCGCCGGGATGATCGCCGACACCAACGTCACGACCACGCCGACCAGGAGGCACACCACGATCGTGCGCGTCTGGAGTTCGAGCGGCGCGGTGGGCAGGTTCGCCCCGAAGCCGCGGAAGAGCTCCTGGATACCCTTCGCCACCGCGAAGCCGAGCACCAGCCCGACGGCGGACGCGATCAGCCCCACCACGAACGCCTCCAGCACCACCATGCGCGTCACCTGACCGCCGGTGGCGCCGATCGCCCGCAGCAGCGCGAGCTGGCGTGCGCGCTGGGCGACGGTGATCGAGAAGGTGTTGAAGATGATGAACGCCGCCACGAACACGGCGATGAACCCGAACACCAGCAGGAATGTGGTGAGGAAGCTGAGCTGGTCCTTGATGTCCTTCGACTGCTGGCTCTGCACGCTCTGGGCGGTCGCCACATCGAGACCGCCCGGCAGCACGGCCGCCACGCGATCGCGCAGTTCCTCCTGTGACACGCCGGGGTCGGCGGCGATGCTGATGCTGTCCAGCTCACCGGCCTGATCGAAGGCGCGCTGCGCCTCGGGCAGCGTGAAGAAGATCGTGGTGGCACCGGCCAGGCTGGTGTCGCCCGTGCCGAGTTCCGCGGTGCCCACCAGTGTGTAGACCTTGGTGCCGGTGGGGATGATCACGCGGACGCGGTCGCCCACCGCGAAGTCCCCGCGGTCGGCGGTGCCCGCCTCCATCATCATCTCGTCGCCGGTCTCGGGCGCCCGGCCCTCCACCACCCGCATCGGGTTGACGATGGTGTCGCCGTCCCACGAGAAGCCCTGGGCCGGGCCCCCGCCGGTGGACAGCGCCTCGCCGTCCTCCTTGATCGGCTGCGCGGTCCCGGCCACGCCGCCGACGGCCTCGCGGACGCCGTCGACACGTTGCGCCTGCTCGAGGACCGATTCGGGGAAGGGCGGCCGATCCTCGCGCGAGACCACGCCCGAGCCCTGCACCACCACGTCGGTGTTCGCGTAGATGCCGGCGAAGAGGTTGTCGAACGCCTTGTTCATGGTGTCGCTGAACACGAACGTGCCGGAGACGAACGCGACGCCGATCATGATGGCCAGGCCCGTGAGGGCCAGGCGGAGCTTCTGGGCGAGGATGCCCTTCAGGGTGGCTCGCCACATATCAGCGGGCCGCCGCCAGCGCCTTGATGCGGTCGAGGACGCGGTCCGATGTGGGGTCGGTCAGCTCGTCCACGATCCGCCCGTCGGCCAAGAACACCACCCGCGACGCGTAGCTCGCCGCGATCGGGTCGTGCGTGACCATCACCGTGGTCTGGCCGAACTCGTCCACCGCGCGGCGCATGAAGGTGAGCAGTTCGGTGCTGCTGTTCGAATCCAGCGCACCGGTGGGCTCGTCGGCGAACACCACCTTGGGCCGGCTCACCAGCGCTCGGGCGGCGGCGACACGCTGCTGCTGGCCGCCCGAAAGCTCGGTGGGCTTGTGCGACAGGCGGTCGCGCAGGCCGACGGTGTCGACGATGAGGTCCATCCACTCCCGGTCGACGTCGCGCCCGGCGATGTCGAGCGGCAGCGTGATGTTCTCTGCCGCGGTGAGCGTGGGCACCAGGTTGAAGGCCTGGAAGATGAACCCGACGTTGTCGCGACGGGCCCGCGTCTTCTGCTTTTCACCCAACGGCGCCAGGTTGATGTCGCCGAGCCACATCTCACCTGAGGTGACCGAGTCGAGGCCGGCCAGGCAGTGCATGAGGGTGGACTTCCCCGAACCGGAGGGGCCCATGATCGCCGTGAACTGGCCGGTTGCGAACTCGACGCTCACCCCGTCCAGCGCCCGGACCTCGGCGTCGCCCTTCCCGTAGACCTTCACCGCGTCCACGGCGCGGGCCGCCGCCGTGGTGGTCTCGGCCGTCGCCTTCTCGGTGGCCACCCTGGTCCCCTCTCGTCCGGTTGCCGGCAGAGGCTACCCCAGCACCTTTGTGCTGTCGGTTACGACGCGACCAAAGCTCCCGCGATGCCGGCGGCCCGGCGCGGCGCGTGCCTCAGCGCAGCAGCGCCGGCAGGACGCGGCCCAGCGCCGCCAGCAGACCGTCGATCTGATCGGTGTCGACGACCAGCGGCGGGAGGAACCGCAGCGTCCGCGGGGAGGTGTTGTTCACCAGGTACCCCTCGTTCAGCAGCGCGTCGACGGCCTCGGGCGCGCGCGTGCGCGGCAGGTCGATGGCGCACATGAGTCCGCGCCCCCGGGCCTCCGTGGCCAGGCCGGCCCCCACCAGGGCCTCGAGGCCCGCGAGCAGCCGGGCGCCGACGTTCCGCACGTGCTCGTGCAACGCGGGGTCCCCCAGGATGCGGCACGAGGCCACGCCGGCTGCGCAGGCCAATGGCCCACCGGCGAACGTCGAGCCGTGGTCCCCGGGCTGGAACACCTCGTCCACCCCCGGGCGGGCGACCACCGCGCCGATCGGCACGCCGGCGCCAAGGCTCTTGGCCAGGCACATCACGTCGGGCTCCACACCCACGCCCTGATAGGCGAACAGGGTCCCGGTGCGCGCCAGGCCGGTCTGGATCTCGTCGAACACCAGCAGGGCGCCGTGCTGGGTCGCCAGCTCGCGGGCCAGCTCGAGCATCGCCTGCGAGACCGGCCGCACTCCCACCTCGCCCTGGATCACCTCGAGGAAGATCGCGCAGGTGCGCGGGCCCACGGCGGCTCGCAGGCCCTCCAGGTCGTCGCGGTCCACGTGTGTGACGCCCGGCACCAGCGGGCGGAACGGCTCCTGCTTGCCCGGCTGACCGGTGAGCGACAGCGCCCCGTACGTGCGTCCATGGAAGCCGTCGACCAGCGCGACCACCTCGGGCCGTTCCGGGCCGCCGGCCTTGCGCGCCAGCTTCAGCGCCGCCTCGGTCGCCTCGGCGCCGGAGTTGCAGAAGTAGACCCGCCCGCCCAGGGAGTTGTCGCGGATCCACTCCGCGAGCTCGATCATCGGCTCGGTGTAGTAGAGGTTCGAGACGTTGACCAGGCGCGTGGCCTGTTCGGTGATGGCGCGGACCACCTCGGGGTGGCTGTGACCGACGTTGCTCATCGAGATGCCGGCCATGCAGTCGACGTAGCCGCGCCCGGACGCGTCGTAGAGCACCGCGCCCTCGCCGCGCACGAATGCGACCGGCTGGCGACGGTAATTGGACATCAGCGCCGCGCGCTCGCGGTCGACGAGCACCTCGTCGATCATGCGGTGATCTTGGTGCCGACGCCCCGCTCGGTGAAGACCTCCACCAGCACCGAATGCGGCACGCGGCCGTCCACGATGTGGGCCGCCTCCACGCCGGAACGCAGCGCATCGGATACCGCGCGCAGCTTCGGGATCATCCCCGACCCAGCGGCGCCCGAGGAGATCATCCGGTCGATGTCGGCGATGCGGCACTCGCTGATGAGGCTGGACGGGTCCGTGACATCGGCGCGGATCCCCTCGATGTCGGTGAGGAAGATCGCCTTGCGCGCGCCGAGGGCGCCGGCGAGGCGCCCGGCGACGGTGTCGGCGTTGATGTTGTAGCTCTGGCCGGTGTCGTCGACCCCCACGGTCGCGACCACCGGGACGAAGTCGGCCAGGCGCTCCAGCACGCGCACGTCGAAGCCCTCCACCTGCCCCACGAACCCGAGGTCCG
>JBIQJW010000107.1:0-7664 GCA_044507145.1 Actinomycetota bacterium | reverse complement strand
CCGCGCTGCGGGACGAGCCCCCGCGACCGGTCGAGAGGCTGGCCCATCGCCCGGTGTCCCTGGCACTCCCGAATGGGTAGGCCGACCTAGACGTTCGTATAGGGAGGGGCGTCCGATGGGCGGGCGACATCACTCGAAAAGGGTATCAGAAGGTCGAGGAGGTCGCGCGCAACAGCACAATCGGCGGCCGTGCGATTCCGTACCTCCCCGGTCGGGGGAGCGGTACGGGGCACACAACGACGATGGGCGGCCCGAGGGCCGCCCATCAGTGTCGGATCGTTGTGGGAGAGAACGCTTTCCCGGAGACGGTGTCCTCGGTCACAGCCATGCCACGCTGGCATGGCGGGTTCTCAGGGGTCGGTCGGGTTCAGGTAGGTGGCGATGAGCCGGTCCGCCCGCGCGGCGTCCTCCAGGAGGATCAGCCCGCGCCGCAGCGCCTGCACGCCGGGCTTGCGCTCATCGAGGCCCAGGCGGGCGATGCCCAAGGGCAGGTAGCCGTCCGCGTAATGCCGGTCGAGCGTCACCGCACGCTGCCCGGCGGTGACCGCTTCGGACGTACGCTCGGCGCGCAGGTACGCGTAGGCCGTGTAGCCGGCGATCTCGGCGTCCTGGTCGTCCAGCGTTGCGGCGCGCTTCAGGGCGGTGATGGCCGGAGCGGTCCGGTCGAGCTCGAGATACGCGATGGCGCGGCCGAGTTCGATGGCCGGGTCCTTCGCGTTCTTCTTGCGCGCGCGGTTGTACGCACCCAGCGCCTGCTTCCAGTTCTCCTGGGCCGCCAACAGTTCTGCCTGGGCGAACTGGCCCGGACCGCTGGCCCTCCATGCGCGCGGCCAGCCGTCGATCGCCATCTTCGCGTCGACGAACCGGTTCTCGCCGGCGAGATGGTGAACCTGCGCGACGGCCAGCGCCAGGTTCTTCCGATCGCGGCGGACCGCCACCTTGAACGACGCCGTATACGCGGGCGCCGCCTCCCAGTCGGGCTTGGGGGTGATGGTGGTCTGCGCCGCGGTGCCCTTGCGCAGGTAGTCCACGGTGACGGGCTTCTCGGCCGGGAGTGCGCGGAGGATGGTCTCGTACGCGCCCGCGCTGGCGACCGATGTGCCGCCGATCGCCGTGATGACATCGCCCCGGCGCAGACCGGCCTGCACGGCGACCCCGCGCGGCGCCACGACGGCGACGTACTGGCCGGGCACCCGCGTGCCGGCGTAGCGGCGCAGGCTCGGCGTCAGAGGGATCGTGTAGGCGTCGAAGCGGCCGCGGGCCTGCGTGAGCGTGAGCTGGAACGGCCCCTCGCGCAGCGACGACGCCTCACCACCGTCGTTTGTGGCCTGGAAACGCAGCTTGTACCGCCCCGCGGGAAGCTGGTAGCCGGAGTCGTCGACCGCCTCAACGCGGACGTACGCCCGGCCCTTGGGGCGCAGGTTCGTATCGGTCTTGGACTGGACGATGCTGCCGTCCTTGGCGTTGATCACCTGGATCGTGAGCCTGGCCCGTTCCGACAGCCGCACACCCGCGAGGAAGCGGGCGTGCCCCTGCTGCGCGGAGACCTTCTTCGGCAGGCGGAGCGAGTCCAGGGTGGGCGCCGCGGCGGCGTTGGCGGCGGCGGCACCGGCGATGATCGCGACGGTCAGGACCGTGACGCGGGTGAAGGTGCGTGGCATCCGATCACCTTATAACGCACCCGCGAGAACGGACATCGATGGCGTTCCGGCGCTAGAGTGCCGCGGCGATGGCTCCTCTGGCTCCCGTTGAGGTGATCGAGCGCCGCCGTCGCGGTGAGCCGATCGATGCGGACAGCATCACCGCGTTCATGCGCGCCTGGCTCGACGGCGTGGCCGACGATGCGCAGATGGCGGCGTGGTGTATGGCCGCCGCGCTTGAGCCCGCGCGTCTGGAGGAGGTCGACGCGCTGGCACGCGCCTTGGTGGCGTCGGGCGACCGCCTCGACCTGAGTTCCTTCGGGGTCACCGGCGACCTGCAGTCGACGGGGGCCGTCGGGGACACGGCGCCGCTCGTCGCGCTGCCGCTGGCCGCGGCCCTCGGTGTCCCGATGGGCGTCATCGGCGCGCGCGGGGTCGGATCCACCGGCGGGCTGCTCGACAAACTGGCCGCCATCCCCGGGATGTCCACCCAGCTCGCGCTCGAGGCCTTCGTGCGCCAGGTGCGCGACGTCGGCTGCGCGGTCATCGCGCCGGGTCCGCGTCTGGTGAGTGCGGCCACCCGCTTCGACGCGCTGCGCGACGCGACCGCCACAGGCAGCGGCGTCGCGCCCACGGTCGCGACGGTGATGGCGCGCGCGATCGCGGGCGGTGCCGGAGTGGTGGCGGTACCGGTCCCCGCGGGGACCGCGGGGGCGATCGCGAGCGACGACGAGGCGCGGGACTCGCTTGCGCTGGCGCGGAGTATCGGCGAGCCGTGGGGCCGGCGTGTCCACGGCGTGGTGGTGGCGGCGGACGCGCCCCTGTCGCCCTGCGTGGGGAACGCGTTGGAGGTGCGCGAGGCGGCGCGGGTGCTGGGCGGCGAGGGGTCGCCGGGCGTGCGGGCCCAGGCGATCGCGCTCGCGGCGGGGCTGGTGGAGGCCGCGGGTATCGCCGCGGAGGGGGAGGGCGAGGGCCGCGCGACGGCCGCCCTGGACGGAGGTTCGGCATTGGACATGGCCGAACGCTGGGTGGCCGGTCAGGGGGGCGACCCCGCGGCGTGGACCGATGCGACGCGGCTGCCCGACGCGCGCGAACTGCGCACCGTTACGGCCGCCGAGGCCGGATATGTCTCCGCCATCGATCCGCGGATGGTGGCGGAGGCGGCACGGTGGGCCGGTGCGGGGCGGTTGCACGCGGCGCAGGTGATCGACCCGGCCGCCGGTGTGGAGATCCACGTGGCACCGGGCGACGAGGTCGCGCTCGGCGAGCCGTTGCTCACCGTCCACGCGTGCGACGCATGGCTTGCCGACCGGGGGCGCGATATCGCCGCGGCGGCCGTCGGCATCCAGGGCCACCCTCCGGAGGGCGATGCCTGAGTTGCCCGAGGTGGAGACCGTGCGTCGCCAGTTGGCCGAGCGGGTCACCGGGCGCACGATCGTGGACGCCCGCGTGGACGACCCGAAGTTCAGCTCGCCCGAAACGCCCCAGGCGCTCGTGACGGCGCTGCGCGGGCGGCGGATCGACGATGTCGGCCGGCGCGGAAAGTACCTGCTGCTCACGCTCGATTCGGGCGACACGTTCGTGATGCACCTGCGCATGACCGGGCACCTGCACTGGCAATCGGCGCCGCCGGATGAGCCGGAGCGCTTCGTCCGTGCCGTGTTCGGCCTGGACGACGGCAGTACGCTCACCTTCTCCGATATGCGGCGCTTCGGTCGCGGCTGGATCCTGGGCGCGGACCACCCGGACATCGAGGGGTACTGGCGCGCCCGCGTCGGCGTGGAACCGCTGAGCGACGAGTTCACCCCGGGCGTCCTCGCCGCGGCGCTCGCCGGACGCCGGGGACCGCTCAAGGCGGCTCTGCTCAACCAGGCGCTCATCGCCGGCCTGGGCAACATCTATGCCGATGAGGCGCTCTTCCAGGCCGGTCTGCACCCCGAGCGCGTCGCCGGCTCGCTCACGGCGGACGAGAGCGTGCGCCTGCACGAGGCGATCCGTGACCGGCTGGCCGTGGCGGTGGAGTCGGGCGGTGCCTCCATCGACAGCTATCGCGACTCCCTGGGTCAGTACGGCTCGATGCAGGACCGGCTGCGCGTCCATCTGCACCGAGGCGACCCCTGCCCGCGCTGTGGCGACACGGTGGTGAAGGGGCGCGTGGCCCAGCGCGGCACCTACTGGTGCCCCACCTGCCAGGTCGCGTGAGGCGCGGATGCTGACGGCCGTCGAGGGGATCCGTGTGGGGCACTGGACCGACCTGGCGGCCGGGACCGGCTGCACGGCGATCATCCCGCCGCCCGGGACCATCGCCGGCGCCGAGGCCCGGGGCGGGGGGCCCGCATCCCGTGAGCTGGCGATCCTCAGCGCCGCCGCATCGGTGCAGTCGGTCACCGGCCTCGTGTTCTCTGGCGGCAGCGCGTTCGGGCTGGACACCGCCAGCGGCGTGATGCGCTGGTGCGAGGAGCAGGGCCTTGGTCACGACACCGTCGCGGCCCTGATACCGGTGGTCCCGGCCGTGTGCATCTACGACGTCGGGTTCACGGGCAACGCGCGCAGGCCCGGTGCGGACGAGGGGTACGCGGCGGCCGCCGCGGCCACCGACGGGCCGCATGCCCTCGGCACGGTCGGCGCGGGGACCGGCGCAACGGTGGGGAAGCTGCGTGCCCAGGCCGGATGGTGCAAGGGCGGGCTGGGGGCCGCGTCGGTGCGAACGCACGACGGCGCCACCGTCGCCGCGCTCGCTGTCGTGAATGCGTGGGGTGATGTGATCGGGGAGGACGGGAGCGTGCTCGCCGGCGTGGTCGACGAGCAGGGCCGCTTCGCGCGCGCGGCCCGGCGGGTGATGACGCATCCGCCCGAGCACCCGAGACTTGCGGCGCCCGCCAACACCACCCTGGTGTGCGTGGCGACCGACGCGCGCCTCACGAAGGCCGAGGCCGTTCAGGTGGCGCGGATGGCCCAGGCCGGGATGGCCAGGGCGGTGAACCCCGTGCACACCCCGTTCGACGGCGACGTCACGGTCTGCATGGCCACCGGGAAACGGCCGATGTCGGTGTTCACGTGCGGGGTGGCCGCGGCCGAGATGGCGGCCGAGGCGATCCGGTGCGCGGTGGACCGGGCCACCACGCTGCGAGGGGTGCCGACGGGCGCCGAACGCCGGGCGGCCGCACCCGCCTGAGGCTAGTCGCGTTCGCGCGCGCGGCGGCGCTCGCGGGCGATCGACTCCTCGAAGCGGCGGATGATCTCTTCGGGCACCGGGCCGCTGGGCACGGGGTCGGCGTCGCGGCGCTCACGCGCGGGAGGCGGAGCGGACTCGTCGCCGGTGCGCCGGACACGGCCGGTGGCCCCCTCGGCCTCCGGCAGGTCGGTCCCGGGCTCCGCGCGCCGGCGGCCCTCGGCGAACTCGGGGGCGGGATCCAGGTCGACGTCGCCCACCGGGGG
The DNA here is from genome assembly GCA_044507145.1 of Actinomycetota bacterium. Classification (GTDB taxonomy): domain Bacteria; phylum Actinomycetota; class Thermoleophilia; order Miltoncostaeales; family Miltoncostaeaceae; genus JAVJSF01. The sequence goes on along the minus strand of JBIQJW010000107.1, from coordinate 2,586 downwards.
AGCCCCGATGGCGGTCGCGGCGTCGGGGGCCCGGGTGGCCGCGGGGACGTCCGCCGGTTCGTCGGCATCGGACGCGGCGGTGGGGGAGGATTCTGGCGGCGCCTCGGCCGGGTGGTCGTCCGCGTCGACGTCGAGCGCGGGCATGGTCCCGGTGGTGCCCGATGCGCCATCGGCGTCGGCCGTGGGGATGTTCGGCGCGGGCGCCTCGTCCTCGCGGGTGGGTTCCGCGTCGGGCGCGGTCGCCTCCGGCTCACCCTCGGGCTCGCGCGCCTGCCTGATCCGCAGCGGCTCGAGCGGGGACGCCGGCACCGACTCTCGGCGACCATCGAACGGGCGCTCCTCGTGCAGCACCTCGTCGCCGCGCACCACCGAGATCACCCAGGTGGCGGCCTCCTCCGCCCGGATCACCTCCAGCCGGCGGCGTTCCTGCGCGGCTGCCTCGCGGGCATCGCGTTCGCTGCGGTGCTCGGAGATCACGCTCCGTTGGGAGATCGCGGCGCCGGACTCGCCCTCCACGATCACCTCGTAACGGCGGCGCCACCTCATCGTGCGCTCCGATCACGCGCGGTCGGCATGCGAGAACTGTTCGCCGGCATGTGGTCGGTCCCTTCCCGGGATGAAGGGTCCGGGCGTCTGGTCGCGGAGTTCAGCCGGCCCGCCGGGGGGCCGCCGCTTCAGCACGGGTGCGCGTGGTGTCGACCCCCGCCTCCGATGCGAGGGTGTCGATGCGTTCCGCGGTGCGCACGGCGGCGGTGGTGTCACCCGGCGATGCATTGCCGGCGACGAACCACGCCTCGCGGGAGAAGTAGGCCAGACGTCGGGCGGCGTCCGGACGGCCGAGGCTCACCCGCGCCTCCCGCTCCAGGTACGCCAGGATCTCGCCGCATTCCTCGCTGTCCCAGCCGCCGACCTCGGCGCGCTGGCGCCGCCGGCCCAGGACCCACCAGATCAGGACCAGGAGGGGGATCTTGATGAAGATGAACAGCGCGAGCGCCCACGTGGCCAGCGCGGTGTAACCCATCACGCCGCCGAAGATCATCGAGATGCTGCCGCCCATTGCGAGCAGCAGCAGGGACGCCGCGCAGATGATGACGATCAGGTTCCCGCGAAGACGGCCTTCGCGGTCAGAGAACATCAGCGCCATCGGCGAGCGACGGCGGACAGGTGCGGCGGGAGCGCTCGTCATCGACCCCCAAGGTATCAGCGATCGGGGCCTTGACGCAGCGAATCCGACCGCGTTTGCGGCCGAGAATGTCCTTTGCCTAAACTCAAGGGGAAGACGACCTGTCCATCACCGAGAGGAGCGCACGTGGTCACGCTCACCCCACAGGCGAAGGATCGGCTGCGCACCCTCATCGCCGAGGAGGCCGAGCCGGCGGCCGGACTGCGCGTTCAGGTGGTGCCCGGGGGGTGCTCCGGGTTCGAGTACGACCTGTCGCTCGGTGAGCCGCAGGACGGCGACGAGGTGATGGAGGCGGACGGGGTGCGGGTCATCGTCGACCGCTTCAGTGTCCCGTATCTCCTCGGCGTCGAACTGGACTACGAAGAGGGCTTCCAGGGCGCCGGGTTCCTGATCAACAACCCGAACGCCGCCGCCTCGTGCGGCTGCGGCAAGAGCTTCACCGCCTGAGCCGGGTGCCTGCGCCGCCTGTGGCGGACGCCGGCGCCGACGGCGAACACGTCCATTGGAGGCCGCCACGCGACGGCGTCTGGCGGCCTCTGTGGTATTTCGGTCGTGGCGTGCTGTGGGCCACGGTGCCGTGGCTGCACGGGTTCCGTCGCAGCGGCCGGCACAACATCCCGTCCAGCGGCGGTGTGCTGATGGTGGCCAACCACCTGGCCGACGTCGACCCGCCGTACCTCGCGCTGGCCTGCGGCGACCGGCCGGCCCAGTATGTGGCGCTGTCGCGACACTTCACGCGCCGGCCGCTGGCGGACCTGCTGTTCGCGCTGGGCGCGTTCCCGATTCGCCCCGGCGCCGACACGCGAGCGCTGAGGTATGCCCGCGAGCAGCTTGAGCGCGGACGTCTCGTGATCATCTTCCCGGAGGGCTCTCCGACCGGGGGACCCCACATGACCGAGTTCCGAGACGGCGCCGGCCTCCTGGCACTCACGCCCGGCGTCACCGTCATCCCCGCGGCGATCTGGGGCTCCCACCGGGTGATGCGAGGGCGCCTGCCCACCGGACGAGGACCGGTGCATGTGGCGGTGGGCCCACCCATCCCCGTCCCGACGGAGGGAAGCCGCCGCCAACGGGCGAGCGAAGTGGCCCAACGGGCGAGAACCGCCATCCAGGACCTCCTCACACCCCTGGTGGAACAGCACCCCGACCCGCCACCACCACGGAGCCCTTAGCTCCCGGCCCCGGGCCGAAGGCCGAGCGCAGCGACACCACCCACCGGCCCGCGCGACCACCATCGAACGACGCCGGCATGAGGCCGTAGGCCGAGCGTAGCGACACCACCCACCGGCATCGCCCCGACATCTGGGCCGTGGAGATGACCGGCCGGGGACAGCCCTGCGGGCTGACGCCCAGCCGTTGGACAGCCCCTACCGGGCCTGACCACATCCCCACAGCCACGACGA
>JBIQJW010000106.1:0-7803 GCA_044507145.1 Actinomycetota bacterium | reverse complement strand
GCGGCGCCGAGCATGAGGGTGCGCTGCGGGAACGGCATGTTCAGGCGGTCGCCCAGATCTCGCCCAGGCGCGTGAGGGCGTCGCGGTAGCGGCGCACCGACTCCTCGCGTCCCAGGAGCGCCAGGCTCTCGTAGATGCCGGTCGACACCAGCGTGCCGGTGATGGCGATCCGCTGGGGTTCCAGGAAGTCCCGCGCCGCCTCACCCAGGATGTGAAGCTGGTCCTGCAGCGCGTCCTTGATCGCCTCCAGCGTCCACTCGGGCAGCGCCTCCAGGCGTCCCAGGCCGCCCCCGATCACCTGGATCGAGTGCTTGACGTCCTCGGTCACGACCGCCCACGCCTCGGGTGCGATCTCCAGCGGGCGGAACAGCCATCCCGCCAGCTCGTCGTAGTCGGCGAACGTGCCGATCTTGCGCTTCACCAAGGGTGCCGTCGCCCGCACCAACTCCGTGGCCTCGGGCCCGTGGCCGTCCAGGTACCCGGTCTGCGTGAGCCACTCCACCAGGAGGTCGGCGAACTCGTCGTTCGGGATGAGCCGCAGATGGCGGCCGTTGATCACGCGCAGCTTCTTCTGGTCGAAGACCGCCGGGCTCTTGGACACGCGCGTGATGGAGAACTTCTCGATGAGTTCGTCCACGGTGAACATCGTGGTCTTGTCGTCGAAGCTCCACCCCAGCAGGGCCAGGGCGTTGATCGCGGCGCGCGGGAGGAACCCGTCCGCCTGGAGATCCTCCACGGACGCGGCACCGTGACGCTTGGACAGCCGCTTGCGGTCCTCGCCGAGGATCAGCGGGATGTGCGCGTAGCCGGGCACCTCGCCGCCCAGGGCCCGGATGACCATGATCTGCTTGGGCGTGTTCGAGATGTGGTCCTCGCCCCGGATCACGTGGGTGATCCCCATCTCGAGGTCGTCCACCGCCGCGGCCAGGTTGTAGGTGGGCGTCCCGTCGGAGCGCGCCACCACGAAGTCCTCGATGTTCGCGTGGTCGAAGGTCACGTCGCCGCGGACGTAGTCCTCGATCACGGTCTGGCCGGGCACCTCCACCGCGAAGCGCCAGACCGGCTGACGGCCCTCGGCCTCGAAACGGGCGATGTCCTCAGCGCTCCAGTCGCGCCGGCCGCGCACCACCGGCGCGCGTTTGTCGGCCCGCGCGGCGGCCCGCTGCGCCTCGAGTTCCTCGTCGGTCTCCCACGCCGGGTACACGGCGCCGGATTCGCGCAGCCTGTCCACGGCCGCGCGGTAGACATCATCGCGCTCGCTCTGGCGGTACGGGCCCTCGTCCCAGTCCAGCCCCATCCAGCGCAGGGCGCGCAGGATCTCCGCCTCGCTCTCGGGCGTGGACCGCACGCGGTCGGTGTCCTCGAGACGCAGAACGAAGGTGCCGCCGGTGTTGCGGGCCAGCAGCCAGTTGAAGAGCGCCGTCCGGGCGCCCCCCACATGGAGGCTGCCAGTGGGGCTGGGGGCGAAGCGCACACGCACCGGCCCGGTGATGTCCTTCCGTTCTCTCGCCATATGGGTTCGAAGATCCGCCCGTGTCGAAGTCGTCGATCGGTCGCGCCGCCTCGCGCGGCGGGGCGCCGGACGCCGGCGCCCGATCCCGCACGGGGCCGACCGCCTCCATCGGGGCGCGCCAACGCCCGCCGGAAGGCTCCTCTAGGATAGCCACATGCGATTCGGCGCCCACGTCTCCGCGTCCGGCGGCATCAGCAATGCCATCGGTCGAGGGGTCGCGATCGGCTGCGACAGCCTCCAGGTCTTCACGCACAATCCGCGCACCTGGCGCCCGATCAACCACACCGACGAGCAGATTCAGGCGTTCCGCGCCGGCGCGGCCGATGCCGGGCTCGGCCCGTTGGTGAGCCACGGCCTGTACCTCATGAACCTGGGCGCCCCGGACGCCGAGGTGCCCACCGGGCCGCCCAACAAGCCGGCGACGCGCACCCGCAACATCTACCGCTCGTCCATCGAGAGCCTGATCCAGCACCTGGACATCGGGCGCCGCTTGGGGCTGGAGGGCGTGGTGCTGCACGTGGGGGCCTACAAGGGCAGCACCGAGGACGAGGCGATCGCACGCATCGGGGCCGGTATCGCGGAGGCGCTGGAGGGCGCGCCCGGCGACTGCTGCGTGTTCCTCGAGAACACCGCCGGCGCCGGCACCACCATCGGGCGGACCTTCGATCAGCTGCGCGCGGTGTACGACGCCGTCGGCGAGCCGCGGCGCCTGGGCTTCTGCCTGGACACCCAGCACCTGTTCGCGTCCGGGTTCCCCGTTCACGAGCCCGACGGCATCGACCGCGTCCTGGACGAGTTCGACGCCAAGGTGGGCCTGGACCGCCTGCGCTGCCTGCACCTGAACGACTCGAAGACGCCGTTCGGTTCGAACCGCGACCGCCACGAGAACCTGGGCGACGGCGAGATCGGGGCCGACGGCATGCGCCGTATCCTCGGACATCCCGCCCTGCAGCGACTGCCGGTGGTGCTGGAGGTCCCCGGGATCGAGGGTAACGGACCCGACGCAGAGAACATGGCGCGCGCCCGGCGCTTCCACGAGGAGGGCCTGGACCTCCGCGGCGGATGACGCCCGCGATGCGGGTGGTGATCGCCGAGGACCTCGCGCTGTTGCGCGAGGGGCTGGTGCGCCTGCTGGCCGAGAACGGGATGGACGTGGTGGCGGCCGTGGAGGACGCCGCCGCGCTGCGTCGCGCGGTCCAGGAGCACCGCCCGGACGTGGCGATCGTGGATGTGCGCCTGCCGCCAACCTTCCGCGACGAGGGCATCCGGGCCGCCGTGGCACTGCGTGAGATCCACCCTGACCTCGCCGTGCTGATCCTCTCGCAGTACGTCGAGCAGACCTACGCTGCCGAACTCCTGGCCGACGGGCGCGGCGCGGTGGGATACCTGCTCAAGGACCGCGTCGCCGACGTGGGCGACTTCATCGAGTCGGTGCGCCGTGTCGCCGGAGGCGGCACCGCCATGGACCCCGAGGTGGTCGCGCAGTTGCTGGCGCGCCGCCGGCCCGAGGATCCCCTGCAGGAGCTGACACCGCGCGAGCGGGAGGTGCTGGCGCTGATGGCGGAGGGGCGCTCCAACACGGCGATCGCCGACGGGCTGGTGGTCACGCCCGGGGCGGTGGAGAAGCACATCTCCAGCATCCTGGGGAAGCTGGGGCTGCCGCCCTCCGACGAACACCACCGGCGGGTGCTCGCCGTGCTGGCCTTCCTTCGCAGCCCCGGCGGTGCCGCCTAGCGGGGTCGCTCCGGTACACTCGCCGACCGGGGCACGGCCCCGCGCGCGGGTGTAGCTCAATGGTAGAGCAATGGCCTTCCAAGCCACAGACGGGGGTTCGATTCCCCTCACCCGCTTTTCGCCCTCCGCGCCGTGTTCGCGTCCGGCGCGGAGGACGATCCGCCGGCCGACCTCAGGCCGTGGCGACCGCCGGCACATCGGACGTGCAGTGGCCGCAGCGCGTCGCCTCGGCGGGGATCTCCATGAGGCACTCGGGGCACTTGCGCAGGGTGGGGTCCTCGGGCTCCTTCGAGCGCGACCGCTCCACCAGCGCGTTGACCGGGCGCACGATCAGGAAGAAGACCACCGCGGCGATGATGACGAACGAGATCAGCGCGTTGAGGAAGAGGCCGTAGCCGAACTCGCTGCCGTTGATGGTGAACGACAGTGCCGAGAAGTCCGGCTGACCACCGATCGCCGCGATCAGCGGCGTGATGAGGTTCTCCACCAGCGATGTCACGAGCGCGGCGAACGCAGCGCCGATCACGAACGCGACGGCCAACGCCACGAAGTTCCCCTGCATCAGGAACTGCTTGAAGTCCTTCAGCACCGCCATTCCCCCCTCATCCGCCGTCCGGTCCGTGGCCGGGCACGTCGGACGCGCCAGCCTCCCGCGCAGATAATCTCACCGCCACCGACCCCGCAAGCCGAGGTGCCATATGGAAGCCCGATTGCTGGAATCCGTGTTCCCGACGGACACCAACCCGCAGGGCACGCTCTTCGGAGGCACCCTGGTGTCGTGGATGGACAAGGCGGCGGGGTTCGCGGCGATGCGCCGCGCCCGCTCCACCGTGGTCACCGCGGCGATCGAGGACATCGCCTTCGACGTGCCGATCCGGCAGGGCGACCTGGTGGAGGTGATCGCACGGGTGATCGAGGTGGGACGCACCAGCATGCGCGTGCGCGTGGAGGTGAGCCGGGAGAACCCGGTGCTCGCACAGACCGAACTGTGCACCGTCGGCCACTTCACGATGGTCGCCATGGACGCCGAGCGCCGCCCCACGCCGGTCCCGCCGGAGGGCTGAGCACGTGCTCCAGCCGCTGGTGATGCTGGCCGAGGACGACCCCGCGCTGCGGTCGGTGATCGCGCGTGGCCTGGCCGAGGACGGGCTGCGCTGCGAGGCGGTCGAGACCGGGGCGGCGCTCCTGGCCGGGGTGGGTGAGGCCGGCCCGGATGTGCTGGTGATCGACATCGGCCTGCCGGATTCCGACGGGCGCGACGTGTGCCAGGCCCTGCGGGCGCGCGGCGTATCCACACCGGTGCTGTTCCTCACGGCGCGCGACGCCCTGGTGGACCGGCTGGCCGGGTTCGACGCGGGCGGCGACGACTACCTCACCAAGCCCTTCGCCCTGGACGAACTGGTGGCGCGTCTGCGGGCCCTGCTGCGCCGCGCCGGGGCGGTCGCCTCGGCCAGCGTCGGGAGCGCCACGCTCGACCCGGTCGCCCACGCGATCACCACCCCGGATCAGCGGATCCCCCTCACCCCCACCGAGTTCCGCATCCTGGCGGCGCTGTTCGCCCGGCCCGGGGTGGCCGTGCGCCGGCGGGACCTGGCACGGGCCGGATGGCCCGCGGGCGCGATCGTGAACGACAACACGCTCGACACGTACATCGCGCGCCTGCGGCGCAAGCTCCGGATGCTGCCCGAGCCGCCGGCGCTCGAGACCGTGCACGGCGTGGGATACCTCATCCGGTGAGGTCCCGGCGCGCCCTGCGGACGCGGCTGCTGATGACGGTGGTCGTCGTCCTGGGGGTCGCGCTCACCGTCTCCGTGGTCGTCTTCAACGCGATCCTCGTCCGCGAGCTCTCGCGCGAGGCCGACCAGATGCTGGAGACGCGCGTGCGGGCCGAGGCCGGTGCCTTGCGGGTCGAGGACGGGCGGATCTCGCTCGGGGTCAGCCCCCCGGGAGTGGGCATGGAGACGCGCGTCTGGGTGTTCGCAGACGACGGCGTGCGCCTGGCCGGCCCCAGGGTGGACGCCCGTGTGGAGGCAGCAGCCGTCGACCTGGCATCCGGTTCCGGGACGCGCGCGGAGGTGCCCGGACGGGACACGCGCCTGTTGGCCGAGCCCGTGGTGGCCGACGGCCGCCGGGTGGGCACGGTGGTCGCCGGCGTGTCGCTCGCCTCGTCACGACGCCTGGAGATGCGCGCCCTGATCGGGTCGATCGCGCTGGCGGGGATCCTGCTGTTGCTCGCCGCCGGCGCCACGATCCTGTTCCTGCGCGTCGCGCTCGGCCCGGTGTCGCGGATGACCCGCGACGCCGCCGACTGGAGCGAGCATGACCTCGACCGGCGCTTCGACCAGGGGCCGCCGCGCGATGAGATCACCAGGCTGGCGAGCACCCTGGACGACATGCTCGACCGCCTCGCCGCCGGGGTGCGCCGCGAGCGCCACCTGGTGGCGGAGGTCTCACACGAGCTGCGCACGCCGCTGGCCCGCATCCGGGCCGAGGTCGACCTGGCCCTGCGCCGTCCGCGCGACGACGAGACATACCGCGCCGCGCTGGCCGCCGTGGGCGAGAGCGCCGATCGGCTCACCACCACCATCGAGACCCTCCTGGCCACCGCGCGCCAGGAGGCCGAGGGGCCTCGCGGCGCCGTGGACGTCGTGGCGGCGACCCAGGCGGCGGTGGAGGCGTGCGCGCCGCTGGCCGAGCAGCGCGGCGTGACGGTGTCGCTGGAACCGGCGCAGGGGCGGGTGTTCGCCCGCATGGCCGCAGGTGTCGCGGAGCGCATCATCCAGCCGCTGGTGGAGAACGCGTGCATCCACGCGACCGACACGGTCGTGGTCTCGGCCGCCCAGGCGGGCGGACACGTGGAGGTGGTGGTCACCGACGACGGCCCGGGCGTCGCGGAGGCCGACGTCCAGCTGGTCTTCGAGCCCGGCTACCGCGGCGGGCCGGACCGTGGGCACGACGGCGCCGGTCTGGGACTGGCCCTGGCGCGCCGCCTCGCAGCCGCTGCCGGCGGAGATGTCGCGGCCTCGGCGGGCGCCCCGGGACGCTTCACGGTGCGGCTCCCGGGCGCGGGGTCCTCCCTGCCCTGACCCTCAGGCGCGCTCGCGCACCCGCGGGAGCGCACCCGCCGCGACGATCCGGGCCAGAGCCTCGACGACGGCCGGCGCGAACTGCGTCCCGGCACACGCGCGACACTCGGCGAGCGCGCGTTCGACGTCCAGCGGTATGCGGTTGTAGGGACGGACCGAGGTCATCACATCCCATGCGTCGGCCACCGCGAGGATCCGGGCACCGTCGGGGATGTCATCTCCCGCCAGGCCGTCCGGATACCCCCGGCCGTCCCATCGTTCGTGATGGCCGCGCACCCATCGCACCTGTTCGTCGGTGAGGACGTCGGCCACCATCTCCGCGCCGATCGTGGCGTGGCGGTTGATCTCCAGCCGCTCCTGTGGCGTGAGCGGGCCGGCCTTGAACAGGATCGCGTCGGGGATGCCCACCTTCCCCACGTCGTGCACCAGCCCCGCCTCGCGCAGCCGCACCATCCGCTCTGTGGGCCAGCCGAGCGCGGTGGCCAGCGACACCGCCAGATCCGCGACGCGCTCGGTGTGACGCCGTGTGGACGGATCCTTGGCATCCACCGCACGGGCCAGCACCCGGATGCTCTGGAGGGCCTGCGAGCGGGCAAGGCGGTTGCCGCGATCCTCATCGGAGCGGGCCTCCCGCATCTCCGGGGTGCTGAGGAAGGCCGCGTTGCGCCCATGCTGCTTTGCCCACTGCATCGCGTCCTCGGCCGCGCGCATCATCTCCTCGCGCGTCCCGCCGACGGGCCGTTCGCTGACGCCGGCGGACACGGTCACCGACCCGGCGCCCGGGAACGGATCCGCGGCGATCGCCTCACGCATCCGGTCCGCGTCGCGCCACGCGTCCACCGGCTCGGCCGCCGTGACCCAGGCGATCTCCTCGCCGCCGACCCGTCCGAGGATGTCGTCCGGTCCCGCGTGCTCGCGCAGGCGGGCGCACACCTCACGCAGCACATGATCGCCCACGTCGTGACCGAACCCCTCGTTCACACGACGGAAGCGATCGACGTCGAACAGCGCGAGCGCCAGCGGGCCACCGCGCCGGCGCGCCGCGTCCAGCGCCTCCTGGAAGCGCTCCTGGAACGCGCGGTGATTCAGCAGGCCCGTGAGCGGATCGGTGTCGACCAGCTCTCGCTCGTCGCGCGCCCGGGTGGCGACCGACCGCAGCCGTTCGTTCGCCAGTACGGTGGCCGACACCCCGGCGAGACTCTCGAGCGTGATCCGCTCGCGCGCGGTGAGCACATGCGGCTCCCGGTAGCCCACCAAGAGCCCACCCAGCGCACGCCGGCCCTGTCGCGGGAGCATCAGCGGATGCTCGAGGTGGCGTACCGCGAGGCCCCGGACGCCCAGCGCCCGCGGGACGTGCTCGGGCACGCGGGGTTCGGCGGCGAGGTCGGGCACCTCGATCAAGGGCACGTCATCGCGGTACAGGACATCGCGCCACAGGGGCACGAGGTCGCGTGGCCGGCCGATCACCCC